>NZ_JAQIVI010000177.1 GCF_028618695.1 Natrinema soli
TGGTCGGCCTGCTCGTCGTTCGAGCGGTCACCAGAGAGAACGCGTGGGGGAAACTGACGATCAACGAGACGATCGTCGTCGCGCTCGCGCTGGGGGCCACGACGGTGCTGGTCGGCGGTCCCTTGCTCGCGGGCGCGGTGCTCATGCCGCTGCTGTTCGGCGTGATCGTCCGCCGGACCAGACGCGGGCCGGGCTGGAAGCCGTCGTACGTCTACCTCCTCCCGGTTCTCGCGCCGCTCGCCGGGTTCGGCATTGCGGCGGTCGGCGTTGCGTCGCTTCCCGCCGATCTGGTCGCGTTCGTGATCCTCCCGCTCGTCGGCGGACTGGGGCTCCCGCTGCGGGCGACCATCCGAAAACACTTCGGTCGGTAACGCTCTGCAACGGGCCGGCGGTCGGACGTCGATGGAACCACGTTCTCTTCCGAACGAGTGCTGTCGGTGTCGAGGACGACCGAATCGTCGGCCCGGTAACGGAGATATCTATTCGAATTCGAATAGATAATCTATCTGTTCATACGCTATATTCACCAGAATGGAAATATGTGTATGGCTGCCGATTCCGCGGTTCATAGTACGTGCTAAGCGAGTCTGCTGACGCACCTGGTGCCGAAATTCGGCCGCTTTAGGCGCTTATAGGCGAAGATAGCACATCTGTTCTGAGTTCCCAGGGAACGTAGAATAGTAAGTGCTAATTACTGGCCTCTTCCCGAAAATAAACTACATTCGTTCCCAATACTGCCCCTATATCGGATTTTTTCTACCGTTCAAACCTGTACTCAGATTGCGCGTACAATATTGGTGATGGGAACTGTATATGAAATTCACGCTTGTAGATACATATCAATATAAATATTTATTGAGTCACGACGATTGAATCTGGGAGGTATGGCTGCCTCCACAGACATACCGAGCCGCAGATTCCGCTCGAATAAAAGCCGGTCGGCCTCCCGAAAATAGTATAAATATGATGCAACCGCGTAAACGCTGCTGGAAGACGTGCTTTTACCCTCCGGGGCGACGGCTAGACGAGTAGTGCTATGGATGCGAACGACCGATCAATCGTCAAATTCGTAATGCTATCCCACGCGATGGTACATACCTACGAGCTCTCTATCCCGATTCTGATGCTGCTGTGGGTCGGCGAGTTCTCGATATCGATCGGTTCCCTCGCCGTCGTCGTTTCCGTCGGCTACGCCATGTTCGGGTTAGGGGCCCTTCCGAGCGGTATCCTCGCCGATATCTACGGCTCGCGAACGCTGATCGTCTGCTGTCTCGTCGGGATGGCCACATCGTTTCTGCTTCTGAGCGTGGCACCGAGCCTTCCGATACTCGTTCTCGCACTGATCTGCTGGGGCGTCGCAGCGAGCATCTACCATCCGGCGGGACTCGCACTCGTTAGCAGAGGCGTCGTCGATCGCGGATCAGCGTTCGCCTATCACGGGATGGCGGGGAACGCCGGCATCGCACTCGGTCCGTTGGCGACTGCACTGCTCTTGCTCGTCGTCGACTGGCGGCTCGTCACTGCCCTGTTGGCGATTCCCGCTCTGCTCGTCGCGCTGTACGCGCTCTGGGCTCGATTCGACGAAACCGCGGGCACGAAGGACCGGCGGGCTGCCGCCGACTCGAGCGACGCGACCTCGGCATCGTCACTATCGGAACTGTGGACCGATTCGAAAGCCCTGTTCGCAACCGGTTTCAGCATCGTCTTCGTCATCGTGATGCTCAATGGGCTGTTTTACCGCGGGTCGTTGACGCTGCTTCCCGAGATACTCACCACGATGCTCGAACCGGTCGTCGGCGATCTGCAGGTCTTCGATCCAGATTCTCCGATGGCGGCGGAGTTCGAACCGTCCCGGTACGTCTATACGGGACTCCTGATGGTCGGCATCGGCGGGCAGTACGTCGGCGGAGCCCTCACCGAGCGAATACCGACCGAACGAGGACTGATGGTCGCCTTCGGCTCGCTCGGGGCCACCGCACTCGTGTTCGTTCCCGCCGCGCGGGCGAATATCGTCCTGCTCGGCCTGGTGAGTGCGGTGCTCGGATTCTTGCTCTTTATGATCCAGCCGCTCTATCAGGCGAC
The DNA here is from genome assembly GCF_028618695.1 of Natrinema soli. The sequence continues at coordinate 2,083 of NZ_JAQIVI010000177.1, forward strand.
GATCGCACGGTACTCTCCGGCGAACGCTCGCGGTCTCTCCTACGGGTTCACTTACGTGGGGACGTTCGGAATCGGTGCACTCGGTGCCGCGATCACCGGACTCATCTACGACGGCTTCGGCGCGTTCGCGATGTTTGCGACGCTCGCCGGGTTCGCAGTGCTCGCGTCTGCTCTCAGCTATTCGCTGCTCGCCAGCGGGTATACCGGGGACCGTCAGGGCACGGCGGAGCCGGGAGACGATTAGACCGGTCCCGCGCTGGAGCGGTGATCCCCCTTCTCGGCGTAACGCGTGCTCGAGGCGACTCGAGAACCGAGTCAGCCATCGACGACGGACGTCAGCGCTCCCGCGATGTCGTCGACGCCGATCGTTCGGCTCCGGACATCGGTGCCGTAGCGCTCCTTGTATCCCGACCCGGTCAGAATCGCGACGACGTCGTCACTCGCCTCGAGAGCGCCTCTTTGACACAGCTGGCGAACACCGGCGACTGCGACGGCGCTCGAGGGCTCGACGGAGAGTCCGGCTCTCGTTGCGATCCGATCCGTCGCGTCGCGGATCTCCTCGTCGGATACCGAGACGACCGCGCCGCCGGTGTCGCGAGCGGCCGTCAGCGCATGCGTACCGCTCGGCGGCTCGCTGTTCGCGATCGACACGGCGATCGTCTCCGCCGGCGTCACCGGTGTTACTTCCGTGTCGCCGTTTCGGTCGGCGGTCGCGATCGGATCACATGCAGCCGCTTGACAGAGAAACAGCCGCGGGACCTCGTCGATCACGCCCGCTCGAGCGAGGTCACGGAGCGCCTTCCAGATCGCGCTCGCCTGCCCGCCGCTGCTTACCGGGAGGGAGATCGCGTCCGGCACCGCCGGTGCCAGTTGCTCGAGAATCTCGTAGGCGACCGTCTTCTGTCCGGCGACGCGGAGCGGCGTATCGGAGTTAACGAAGTTCACGCCGACGTCGAGCGAGAGCGTGTCCGAGTAGAGCCGTCCGTAGTCGCCGTCGACCCTGAAGACGTGGGGATCGTGACGAGCGATCAACTCGAGCCGCTCCGGCGGGGTGTCCGCCGGGACGAACACCGCACACTCGAGGCCGGCGCTCGCGGCGTACGCGCTCGTACTCAGCGCCATGTTTCCGTGGGAGACGGTGCCGACCCACTCCGCTCCGCTTTCGATCGTCCCCCTGATCCCGACCGCGCTCCCTCGGTCCTTGAAGCTCCCCGTCGGGCTCTGCCCCTCGTTTTTCAGGGAGAGACTGCAACCGGCGTAGTCGTCGAGGCGATTCGCGCGAAATAGCGGCGTCCCGCCCGGAGCGATTCCGGCCGAATCGGAGACCGGGAGGGCGTCGGCGTACCGCCACATGTCGTCGACCGATCCGGCGTCTGGCCACTCGAATCCGTCCGGATCGACGTCGAACCAGAGCGGCTCGCCGCAGTCACAGCGTTTTCGCTCGGCGGCCGTATACGTCTCCCCACAATCGTAACATGAGACCGTTCGGTCCATTTGCCGTATCGGTCTCGCCGCGGCGGTAAAACGCTTTGTCAGCCGGAGGCCGGAATTCGAGTCGGACAGCGGACTGTCACGCCGTCACGACCGTCCGAACCCGTCCGCCGACGCCGACTGTCTCTCGTCAGCGGTCACCGGACGACCGGCGCGTCGACGGAGCCGATCGTCTCGACGGACGCGCGAACGTGATCGCCCGGGTCGATCGGCTCCGCGCCGGGCGTCCCCGTGCTGAAGAGATCGCCCGGCCGTAGCGTCATCACGTCGGCGTGGAACGAGACGATCTCCCGGGGCGGGAACAGCATGTTACTGACTTCGTTCTCGGCCGCGACCGTCTCGTTGACGATCGTCTGAACCGTCACGTCCTCGAGCGACGGCGGTTCCTCGGGCACGGCGACGGTCGGGCCGACGACGAGGAACGAGTCGAAACTCTTGGCTCGCGTCAGGAACCGCGGGTTCCGCTGGAGGATGTCCTCGGCGGTCATATCGATCACGGGGAGATAGCCCGCAATCACGTCGTCGACCGAGCCCTCGTCGACGTCGCGACACTCTCGACCGATCAGCACGGCGAGTTCGGCTTCTGCCGTCACGCCGTCGCTCTGGTCGGTCGGTGGGAGCCGGATCGGTCCACCGGGCCCGGTGATGGCGGTTTGCGGTTTCAGGAAACTCGCCGGTTCGTCGGGCCGCTGCTCGTCCAGATCACCGGCGTGTTCGGCGTAGTTCAGTCCGATTCCCCAGAGCTTTCCGAACCGGGAAAGCGGCGGTCCGAACCGGACGTGCGCTCGATCGACCCGGTCGGCGGGCGCGTCATCGACGGCCGGAAGGGTTCCGCTCGCAGCGCGAGGGAGTGCGTCGTGGACGGTCTCGAGGTCCGGAGCGGCCGACGAGAGGGGGACGAACCCCTCGTTGTCACCGAGTAACGGTCGCCCGTCGGCCGTTCGTGCGAGGTACTTCATTCGTCCCTGTCGGTCCAGAAGTCGAACGATCGGCCGGGTGCGAAGACGTCCAGTCCGACCGCCAGTTCGTCGCCCGTGTTCTCCACGCGGTGGGGTTCGTCGGACTCGAGCAGGACGGAGTCGAACTTCTCGAGGGTCACTTCGTCGTCCTCGGTTGTGACCGTGAGTTCGCCCTCGAGACAGAGACAGACCTGCTCGTTCTCGTGGTCGTGCATCGGCGAGCTGTGTCCGGGCGGTTTCTCGAACCACTCGAAGGAGAACTGGTCGCTGCCGGCCATCGAGACGCGCCGCCAGCCGTCGTCGGGTTCGTACGTCTCCGCGTCGTCGAAGTCGACCGGCCTCATAGGGTCGCCCCCGTGGAGCCGCCGTCGATCAGCACGCTCTCGCCGTTGATATACCCCGACAGCGGCGAGGAGAGGAACGCGACGGTGTTCCCGAGTTCTATCGGATCGCCGATCCGATCGAGCGGGTTGCTCGCCCAGTCGTCGAGTCCCTCCTCGTATGAGTCGTAATCGCCGCGGTCGACCGCCTGTTCGACGAGGTTCTCGATGCGTTCGGTCTCGTGAGGCCCGGGGAGGACGGCGTTCGTCCGTACCTCGGGGGCGAACTCCTTCGAGAGGGTCTTCTCGAGACCGATGACGCTCATTCGAACCGAGTTCGACAGCACGAGGCTATCGATGGCTTCCTTGACGCTTCGAGAGGTGATGTTCACGATGGTGCCCTCGCCGTCGCGGAGGTGAGGTTCGGCCTCGCGTGCGAGCCGGACGACGCTCATGACGAGCAGATCGTACGCCTGATACCAGTCCTCGTCGTCGGTGTCCAGAAACGGACCGGACGGGGGGCCGCCCGCGCTCGTCACGAGGTGGTCGATCCCGCCGAACTCGTCGACGGTGGTCTCGACCAGCGTCTGGATATCGTCTTCGTTCGTGAGGTCGCCCTGTCGGGCGACGACTCGTCCCGTGGCAACGTCCTCGATTTCGGCTTTCGCAGCGTCGAGTCGCTCCTCGTCGCGGCCGTTGATGACGACGTTTGCCCCCTCTCGAGCGAGGGCTTTCGCCGACGCTTTCCCGAGTCCGCTCGAGGACGCGGTTACGAGCGCGACGTTGTCCGTGAGTTGTAGATCCATTCGTCCGTAATCCCCGACGAGAGAGGCAAAAAACTTGGCGTTGCGGTAATTGATACCACACACCGATCGCGATGTTTCGCTCGCCGGTTCGTGCCGTTCGCTCTCGCTGGAAGCGACTCGCTCCATATCGCGGAATTAGCGACTTCCTCTCGGGCGAACGATGTCTATAAATCGGTCTAATAGGCTTGATATGGCAGGAATTCCGATCGTTTCCCAGAACTGTCGGTCGTATTATCTCGACTCGCCAGCGGAGCTTTACACACATATAATCGTAAGCACCGGCTGTTCAACCGTGCGACTGGAGCACATGCCTTTCCACAGTGCGGAATCGTCTCGGTCGCAGTCACTAGAGTAGCCGCTCAACGTCGATGCACACCTGATCGCGTGACGGAAGCGCGGTTCGGAGTGACGCGCGGTTCAGAGCGAACAGAGTGAGCGAGAACCGCGGAAATGCGAACGGTGAGCGAAGCGAGCCGTGAGCGAACAGAGTGAGCCAGAACCACGGATAATATGATCAGCGTGTAAGTAATTTCAGTGGCTATTGCGAGCTGAATATCGACGGAGCGTTATCGATCGCGTTCGAGGCGTTCCCTGGCCGAATGGATTCAGACGCGCGACGGTTTCGTTCTACCCGTACGAGTTCCACATAGCGGAACTTTTAAACTGTGGACAACGATGTAATCGTATGACAAACCAAGACGCCGGTGGTGGAAATCGGATCGGAAGCACGAAGACGAGTTTCGCGATCGTCCACGCGCTCCAGGAAAACGGCCCGTCCCGTCTCTCCGAGATCGCCGACGAACTCGATCTCACCGAGAGCACGACACATCGCCACCTCAATACGCTCTGCGACCTCCGGTACGTGTCCCGGCAGGGGAAACGATATCAGATCGGGCTCCGATTTGCACGGCTCGGGCGAGCGGCACGGACGAGAGACCCTGCGTACGAGACGGCGTGGAAACACGTCCAGGACCTCGCCGAGGAGACCCAGGAGCGCTCGCAGTTCGTCGTCGAAGACTACGGTCTCGGTATTTACATCCACGTGGAAACCGGCAGTAAGGCAGTCCGGGCCGGGTTCGACGTCGGCCGACAGATTCACCTCCACGGGTCGTCGGCCGGGAAGTCGATCCTCGCACACTACCCGCGGGACCGCGTCGACGAAATCTTCGATCGCTGGGAACTGCCGGCGCTCACCGGCAACACCATCACCGACCGCGAGGCGCTGTACGACGAACTCGAGGCCGTTCGCGAGCGCGGGGTCGGGTTCAATCGAGAGGAACACGTCGACGGAATCAACGGCGTCGCGGTCCCCGTCGTGCGGGACGGATCGGTTCTCGGCGCCCTCGCGGTCGCTGGTCCGTCCCATCGGTTGAACGGGGATCGACTCGAATCGGAGGTGCCCGATATGCTGCTCGCAGCCGCGAACGAACTCGAATTAAACATTACTTACTCGTCGCCGGACAGTTCGGTCGACCACCTCGTCGAGTGAGAGCGGCAGAGACGGTCGACCGTCTCACTCGAACGACGCCGTCCCGTCGTCGAACGTCAACTGGGCCCGACTTCGAACGACGACCTCGTCGTCGATGTCCTCGAGCAGGGCCTCCGAGACGTAAAATTCGTCGAGGTCGGTCGTGTTCTCGATCCACGCGACCCTGGCCGTCTCCGGATCGTAGCCGCCGAGCGCGTTCAGTGCTACTCTGAGTGCCAGTTCGTCGTTCGGTGCCACGGGGGGGAGCTTCGCTTTGGCGAGCGATCCACTCGTCAGCGCGTTGGCGTACGTTTTCCGCAAATCGAGTTGCTCGACGGCGGCCCGACGGGTTATGTCCGCCAGTCCGATTCCGTTGCCGTTGCCGCTCGTCTCGTCGGTGAGCCCGCGGGCGTAGATGAGATCGATCGCGGGCGTCTCCGGATCGGACGCGTTGATAACACGGTACCTGCCGATCACGTTCGTATCCATTCCCGCACCGGAGATTTCCTTTCCGAGTTCGTCGACGACGAGCAGGTCGATGTCGTCGGCCGGGAGCGTCGCCATCTCCGCACGAGCGCGTTCGAGCAGTTGCGGTTCGCGCTCCTCGAATGCGGTCCCCGGAATCGCTTCGATAACGCCGGTCTCCTCGGAGAAGTTTTCCACGAGCGCGAGTCCGCCGAGCAACGAGACCGATTCCCTGATAGCCGCGGTGAGCGACTCGATCGTCGGAACGTATCCCGCCGCGAGCGCCGTCGAGTGGAACGCCTGCGCCCCCTGTTGCTTGCCGAGGCCGACCGTGAGCATCTTACAGAGGCCACTCTCGATCCGTCCGGTGAAGTTCGTGTGCGGTTTGACTCGGTTTATCACCATCACTGCGTCGGCCTCGAGCGCGGCGGTGGCGAAGTAAACCGGCGTCTCGGTCCCGTCGAAGGCTACCTCGTCGAGTTTCGTGACGTCCATGCGTGCGTCTATCGGCGCGCCGATACGGTCCTCCGTGATATCGAGCGCCGCGAGAATTTCGCGCTGCCCCTCGGGCGTCGCGCCGCCGTGACTCCCCATCGCCGGGACGACGACCGGTTCGAACCCCCGTTCCTCGATGGCTGTGACCGTCTCAGCAACGATATCGGCGATCAAGTGAATTCCCCTGCTGCCGACGCCGACAGCGACCGTCGATCCCGGCTCGAGGTCCGCAAACGCGAGCCGATTTACCTCCGATCGGACCGTCTCCAAGGGGTCGGCGAGGGTTTCAGTCGCAGGTTCGTAGCTGACTCGAGCGAACGACGGATAGGGCTGCGGGTCGATGAGTTTCGCTATCTCTGCCTGCTCGGGAAACTCCATACTGGGTGTTTAGCTGCCCGACTTATAGTTCTCCCCTCGTAATACTTGCCTGTATGTGAGTGACTTTCATTGTTCTCCCTCGTCTTCCCGGTATGGAGATCGACCGCGTCGAGTCCTTCCCAGTAGAAATACCGCTGGAAGAGCCGGTATCCTTCTCGAACAGGACCCTCACGTATCGGGACCACGCGATCACCTACGTCCGGACCGAAAGCGGTCACGAAGGCGTCGGCTACTCGCTCGGATACGAGGGAGCAGGTCTCATCTCGGAAGCGGTGGAATCGCTCCTCGAACCGATCGTCGTCGGCGAAGATCCGCGAGACACCGAGCGGCTGTGGCGCGAGATGTTCGACGGAACGGTTCAGATCGGGCGGTCGGGTATCCTCCTTCGCGCGATTTCGACGATCGACATCGCACTCTGGGACATCAAGGCGAAAGCGGCCGACCAGCCGCTGTACAAACTCCTCGGCGGTCACGCCGATTCGGTCCCTGCGTACGCGAGCGGCGGGTACTACCGCGACGAGAAGGGCCACGAAGGGCTCCGCGACGAAATGCGGCGGTACCTCGACGAGGGCCACGACGTCGTCAAGATGAAAGTCGGCCGCCGGTCGATCCCCGACGAAGCGGACCGAGTCGAAGCCGTTCGGGACGAGATCGGTCCCGATCGGACCCTGTTACTCGACGCCAACGGCGCGTGGTCGGGCGCGACGGAAGCGATCCGGGCGTGTCGCGCGTTCGAACCGTTCGATCCGTACTTCATCGAAGAACCGGTCATGGTCGATAGCGTCGGTGCGATGACGGCAGTCAACGACGCCATCCGGTATCCGGTCGCGACCGGCGAACTCGAGGGGCCGCGGTACGCGTTCGAGCGACTCATCACGGACGGCGCTGCAACCGTCCTACAGCCCGATGCGACCGTCTGCGGCGGGATCACGGAGTGGCTCAAGATCGCCCATTACGCGGCGGCCAACGATATCCGGATCGCCCCACACTACAACTGGAACCTTCACTCGTCGCTGCTCGGTGCGATAGAGAACGGGCTCTGGACCGAGTACTTCTACCGCGATATGGACGTGAAAGTGTTCGACGACATCGTCGAAAGCCCCCTTCGCCCCGACGATACCGGGACGATCGCGCTCCCGGACGACCCCGGCCACGGCGTGCGACTGGACGAGGACGCGCTCGAGCGGTTCAAGCAGACAAACTGACGACCAGCCACAGACCCAACACCGACACAGCACCAATGAAAGACTTCTCCAACCAGATATCGAACCGGCGCACGGACCGCGACGTCGAAATAACCGACATTCAGACCTGCGTCGTCGACGGCAACTTCGAGTGGAACCTGATCAGGATCGAGACCGACGCCGGCGTGACGGGAATCGGCGAGGCCTACCGGGGCGGCGGTGTTCCCGAACTCGTCGAGTACACGAAGCGGTTCCTGATCGGCGAGAACCCGCTCGACGTCCAGCGGCTCTACAGGCGGATCATCCAGGAGATGTCCGGCCACGGCGGGACGAGCGGCAAGGTCGTCACTGCCGCGTCGGGCATCGAAATCGCGCTGTGGGATGTCGCCGGGAAGCTCCTCGATCTCCCGGTCTACCAGCTCCTCGGCGGGAAGTTCCGCGACGAGGTGCGGATCTACTGCGACTGTCACGCGGGCGAGGCCTACGCCGTCGAGGACGGCTCCACCGAGTACGCCGACGCCGATGCATACTCTCCCGAAGCGTACGCGAACGAAGCACAACGCGTCGTCGACATGGGGTTTACCGCACTCAAGTTCGACCTCGACCTCGAGATGGACAACGATCCGGACCCGTTCAACGGCCGGCTCAGTAATGGAGCCATCGAACACAAGCGAGAGATCGTCGAGGCCGTTCGCGAGCAGATCGGCTCCGAAATTGATCTGGCGTTCGACTGTCACTGGGATTACTCGGTCGAGAGCGCCAAACGCCTCGCTCACAAACTCGAGGAGTACGATCTCATGTGGCTCGAGGACGCGATTCCGCCGGAGAACACGGAGGCCCAGATCGAGGTCACGAAGGCGACGAAGACGCCGGTTGCGACCGGCGAGAACCGCTTCCGGGTCCACGAACTCTCCGAACTGATCTACGGCCACGGCGTGGACATCGCGACGCCGGATCCGACGACCGTCGGCGGGCTCGGCGAGACGATGCGGATCGCGGACCGCGCCGAGGAGAACTATATCCCGCTCTCCCCGCACAACGTCTGCAGTCCGATCGGGACGATGGCCTGCGTCCACCTCGGCGCGGCGATTCCGAACTTCGACCTCCTCGAGTACCACGCCCTCGAGGTCGACTGGTGGGACGAGTTACACACCCGAGACGACCCGCTCATTCGAGACGGCTACATCGAAGTGCCGGAAGCGGCCGGTCTCGGTATCGAACTCGACGACGCCGTCGGCGAGGAACACCGACTCGAGGGGACGGATGGCTTCACGTAGCGAGCGGCGACCCCGTTCGCGGTGAGAGATGGGACGGGCGGCCAATCGCCGTCTACCGCTGCGTGAGCACCAGGCTACCGAGCGGAAACGGCCGAATACTCGAGCGTGTGGCTCGCTCGAGCGGGACTACTGAAATCGTTCCCATCGGTGACTAGTCTCTCGTTGAGACCGTCGATCGACGACGGCAGTGACGGAACGACGTCCGCCCTCTCGCGGATCGTTCGATGGGCTATCCTCGTTCGCATATAGTGACATTATATCCTACCAATGTGATTATTTCCCTATCATCGGCCGGAAATCAAGAGATAGATTGTTAACCATGCCATGTGATAGCATTAATGGACATGCCAGAAGATGGTGTTAATCGACGACGATTTCTTCGAGGGGCAGCGGCGGCGAGCGTTCTCGGTGTCGCCGGCTGTCTGGGCGGCAGCGGCGGTGACGGGATGCAACTTCGCGTCGGAACGTCCGCAGGCGGGACACAGGACGTCGGTCTGGCCGTCGAGCGCGCGGTGAGCGAGACCAGCGACGAACTCGACTATTCGACGGTCGAAAGTCCGGGCTATATCGGGACGCTCTACCGGCTTGATTCGGACCAGTTCAACGCCGGCATCGTCGACAACAACTCGATGTCGAAGGCGGCGGAGGACCGCGGCGATTTCGCGGAACAGGGGGTCGATTCGCTCCCCTACCAGGGGTTCTCCGCGTTCCCGTACAGTATCTACGTCGTCGCCCGCGACGGCACGGGCATCGAGACGTTCGACGACCTCGCGGGCGCGAACGTCTACCCGGCCGAACCGGGGTACTCGACGCGCGCCACGACGCTCGACGTCTGGAGTCAGGACCCGACGGCGGACGTCTACGACGAAATGAACATAATGGACATGGGCGTCAGCGACGCGCCGGGCGCCATGGAAGAGGGGCGGATCGACGCCGCGATCGCGTACGGCACCCCCGGCGTCAGTTACACCGGTTTCGTGACCGAGTACGACGCTCGCGTCGACGTCCACTACGTCGAACCGACCGACGCGCTGATCGAGTCCGCCGAGTCCTACGGCGGAGCCGGGACCTCCCGGACCCCCTACGAGGACTGGAGCCTCGAGCAGGACATCGGCACCGACGAGGTGTTCACCTGGAATCTCGAGGTCAACTACGTCTTCCACGAGGACGCCAGCGACGACGCGGTCTACGAGCTCTGTCGCGTCGTCGACGAGCACAACGACGTCGTCAACGAAGGCGAAGACCAGTTCAACGACTACGAATCGACGGAAGACATGCTCGAGCAGGCCCTCGAGGGAGACGAGTTCCCCTTCCACTCCGGCGCCGTGGAGTACTATCAGGACAACGACGTCTGGGACGATAGCCTTCCCAGCCCCGAGTGATCGATCCGTAGAATCGACGAGGGGACACCACGTAGTATACGAACCCATACGATGAATTCAGAGACAGAACCCGGACGTTCGGTGGTATCGAAAGTCTCCCGCGTGCTCGACGTCAGCGTCACGGTCAGTTCGCTCCTGTTCTGGGTGATCGTCCTCTACTGGGCGCGCACGCAGGGATGGGCTCGCGTTGAGTACGGCGTCATCTTTATCGGGGCGATCCTCACCGTGTACGCGCTCGACCAGTCGCGGCAGGCGTTCGAGGAGGGCGACCGAATCGATGCCGCCGTCCTGTTGCCGGCCTCGATCGTGCTCATCACGGCGTCGATATACTTCGCCCTGAACTTCGACCGCGTCTACGTCCAGCAACAGGGATACGCGCTCGAGCACGAGTACATGCTGGCGCGGCTCATCATCGTCTCGATACTGTACCTCACGTGGCGCGAGTTCGGGAACCTGTTCCTCGGGCTCGTCGGCGGGGTCATCCTCTACGGCATGTACGGCGACGCGGTTTCGGGGATCCTGGGCCACGGCGGGATGACCGAGCTGACGCTCCTGCAGTCGCTGGTCACCGACCTGTACGGCTTCTACGGGAGCCTCACGCAGCTGACCGCCGCGTGGATCGCGCCGTTCCTCCTGTACGCCGGCCTGCTGTTCGCGTACGGCGCGTTCGATCTGATCCTCCGCGTCGCGATCGAGTCGGCGAACTACATCCGGTCCGGCGTGGCCCAGACTGCGGTGCTCTCCTCGACCGTGATCGGCTCGATCAACGGCTCATACACCGCGAATGCCGCCATGACCGGCTCGTTCACGATTCCGACGATGAAGGACAGCGGGATGGCCCCCCATCGGGCGGCCGCCATCGAGGCGGTCGCGTCGACCTCCGGTCAGGTGCTGCCGCCCGTCATGGGCGCCTCGGCGTTCGTCATGGCGTCGTATCTGGGCGTCGCCTATCTCAACATCGTCGTCGCCGGCCTCGTTCCGGCGGCGATTCTGGTCGCGTCGGTCGGGATCGCCGTCCACTACACCGCGATCAGCGACGCCAGCAGTCAGGAGATGGACTTCACCGAGTTCTTCGACGAGGAACTCACCCGTCGGGAGAAAGTCACCGAAGCGGTCCGGTTCGGCGTTCCCTTCCTCGTGCTGGTGTACTTCCTCGGGATCGCCCAGTACACGGTGATGACGGCCGCGTTCTGGACCATCGTCTCGATGGTCCTCACCGGCGTTTTCTTCCCCGTGATTCGTCTCCTGATCGACGACTCGGGGTCCGGGGTCCTCTCGGAGTTAGTCACCCAGTTGGGGAACACGGTCCGCGGGTTCCGTCGCGGGGCGATCATCCTCGCACCGATCGCGATCATTCTCGCGGCGGTCAACGGCGTCGTCGACATCTTCGGCGTGACCGGCGTGCCGAACAAGATCGCGCTGCTGTTGATCGACCTCTCCGGTGGCGTTCTCCTGTTCGCCGTGCTCCTCGCGATGCTGGTGAGCATCCTGATGGGCGTGGGGATGCCGACGGTCGCGGCGTACGTCATCGTCGCGATCCTCATCGCGCCGACGCTCATCTCGGATTTCAGCATTCCCGAGATCACGGCCCACTACACCGTGTTCTACGCCGCGATTCTGGCCGGGATCACCCCGCCGGTCGCGACGGCCGCGGTCGTCACGGCCGGGATCGCCGAGGCGAACTTCTGGCGGGTCTGTGGGGCGGCGATCAAGATCGCCGCGCCGCTATTCGTGCTGCCGATCGCGTTCGTCTACAACCCCGCGATGATCTCCATGTCGTTCGGACTCCCGACCGTGATCGCCGGAGCGCTGGTTCTCCTCGGCGCCATCGCGATGATCTACGGCCTCAACTATCCGTTCAGAATGCGTTTCGGCCGTCGGCTCGCGCTCCGCGTCGCGCTGGCCGTCGTCGGGACCGTCGTGATGATCTATCCCGGTCGCTACGTTAAGCTCGCCGGGATCACCCTGTTCGCCGGCGTCTTCGTCATGGAGAAGGTGATGGTCCGCGGTATGGACCTCCCGTTCTTCAGAGGGGTGGGACAATGAGCGCGAGTCGGTCGGACGAGCCCCCCGAAGAGATGGTTGACACCGAGAACGTCGGTGGACTTGAGGAGATCCTTCCGCCCCAGCTGATGCCCATCTGGAGTCGCGTGCAACTGATTCAGGACTTCCGCGACACCCACGGCAAGACGTACATCTCGATCATGGAGGCGATCGTCGCGATCGGACTCACCGCCGGCTATCTCTACTGGCTCACCCTCTACTTCGGCGGGTGAGTGTCAGCGGGGCCGCTCCGCCCCGCGAATTCGTTTTGGTCGCTCGATCGACAGCCGGTAGTTCACTTCGATGCGCAACACGTCGCCGACGCCGACGAACGCCGGACCTGTCCGATGGCGGTCGACGGAACGACCCGGGCATCGCCGACGGCGACCCTCCTGGTATCAACGTCGTCGAGTCAACGTCCAGTCAGATAGGGTGAAAATCTCCCTGCGAGTACCGAACGCGAAGAATCGGATCGGTCTCTCCCGGCAAAACAACAACGGCGCGTCTCGATCGCCGTTGCTCGAGACTCGAGTGCGCCGTTCCATCGCCCGATCTCGGACGGTAGCGGCCGAAGGTATTATCCGATCGACAAAAAGCCTATGGAACTCTCACCAGTTGAGGAACGTATGGGAGAGCACGAGTGGACAGTCCTGCTTCCCGCCGAGATCCATCCGGCGGGACCGGAGTCGATCGCCGATATCGCGACTACGGTGAGCCGAGGCGAGTACGAGACTCGAGCGAACCTCCTCGCCGACGCGGATCGGTTCGACGCTGTAATCACGCGCACCGAACCGATCGACGGGGAGTTTATCGCCGCCGCATCCGACCTCGAGATCATCTCCAAACACGGTGTCGGGTACGACAACATCGATGTCGATACCGCGACCGAAAACGGTGTCCTCGTAACGAATACACCGGGCGTCAATTCGCGCGCGGTCGCAGAACACGCGATTACCCTGTTGCTGGCGGTTCGGCGACGCCTTCGGCCGGCGGACGGCGCCGTTCGATCCGGAACCGGAGAGAGATACGACGCCGTCACCGACCAGTTCCGGAACGATACCGTCGGTCTGTACGGCTATGGAGACATCGGATCCGAAGTCGCAAGCGTGGTCTCCGGTCTCGGGATGGACTGTCTCGTCTACGACCCGTACGTCGACGAAAGCGACCTGGCCGCACAGGTCACGAAAATCGACTCCGTCGCCGGTCTGTTCGATCGGGCCGATGCCGTTTCCGTCCACGCACCGCTAACGCCGGAGACGCGGGCCGCGATCTCCGAGGCGGAATTACGGCGATTAGCTCCGTCCGGCATACTCATCAACACGGCGAGAGCCGAAATCGTCGATCTGAACGCCCTCGTCTCGTCGCTCGAGGCCGGCGAGCTCTCCGGTGCCGGTATCGACGTGTTCGCCGAGGGGCCACCGTCACGGGAGCATCCGCTATTCGAGTACGAAAACGTCGTCCTCACGCCGCATATCGGGGCCCAGACGACCGAATCACTCACCGCAATGAGCCGTCGATCGGCGAACAACGTGCGGTCCGTGTACGACGGAACGATGCCGGAAACAACGCTTAACAGCGAGGAACTTCCGTCAGCGCTATCGTAAAATCGATCGCTCGAGCGAGGTGTCGATCGAAGACAGCTCCCCAGTCAGGGACGAGTAATTATAGGAGCCATACATGAGTGCTGGATTACTAATTCGGTACTATTTCAATTAGAAGATAAATTATCGCAATCGGTATCTCCCTGTCAATTGGATGACGCTGACTTACTATGGCTGGCCCCAGGCCCTCATTTCTTGACCTAGAGCGTTGTGGGACTCATTTGAAAATTATAGATCTTATTGTTTTGTGCTCGATCCCTGTATTATCTCAAAATAAGGCCCTCCACCTCCTTTTATGAAAAATATTCTGGAGTTTAGGGCAGGAGTTTCTAATGATCTCCAAATTACACCTGGCTATACTACTACTGGAACCTCAATAATGATCTGGTCTCTAAACTATATTCGAATATGGTATATTTGCAAACCCGAGAAAATACGAACACGGAGGGGACCGCCCGATCGTCACCGATCGGAACCCCCACGGTACCGATTAGTTGAAATGCGCCAGTAGCCAATGTGTCGCATGGCCAAATACTCGACCGGTTCGTCCGGCGGCGGTGGCGGGACGAACTGCGAACTCTGTGGTGCCGAGAGCAACTCGCTCAGGCTCGCGTCGGTCGCCGGAGCCGAACTCGAGGTCTGTCCGGACTGCGCGCCACACGACGATTCGCAGACTCACGGCCGGGATCGGAACCGAGGCGGCGGAAACTCGAACTCGAGCGGGAGCGGGTCGAGCGGCGGCGGTTCCAGCGACGAACCCAGCCGCAAGCAGAAGGCGGCCCAGAACGTCGCGAAGGCGAACCCGGTCTGGGACGGCGACTCCGAACGCTGGGAGAGCGAGGGAACCAACTACGACGACGATCAGCTGCCGTATCTCGTCTCGGACTACGGCGAGACGCTCGTCGAGGCCCGACGGGACGCCGGTCTCCAGCGCGAGGAACTCGCCGACGAACTCGGCGCACCGGAGAAAGACCTCCTCGCCGTCGAACAGGGACGCGCGACGCAGGCCGGCGTCGGCGGCGGCCTGATCGAGGCCCTCGAGGAACGCTTGGACGTGACGCTCGCCGAATAATCGATCGCCCTTCCGAATTCGGTGACGCGCTCGGCGAGCAGACTTTTAGTGGCGGACGACAGACTCCAACCGATGACCGGGCAACGGGCGGCGGCGGAGCCGTACGCCACGCGGTTCGAGACCGAAGTGACGTCAATCGACGGACGGCGGGTCTGGCTCGAGCGGAGTCACTTCTACGGGGCGAGCGGCGGCCAGCCGGCCGATCGAGGGACTGTTGGCGATATCGCCGTAACCGATGTCGAACTGGTCGACGGCGAGCAGGTTCACGTGCTGGCCGAGGAGCCGTCGTTTCGGCCGGGCCACCGCGTGTTATGTTCGGTCGACTGGTCGTTCCGAATGTACTGCATGCGAGCCCACACCGCCAGCCACATCCTCGCGGGGGCCGCGCGGCGGCTGCTCGAGGAGGGTTCCTACGCTGGCCTGGATATCGGCCCGGAGACGGTCCGGGTCGACCTCGAAACGAACGCGACCGTCGACGACGAGACGCTGATCGAACTGGACGAGACGGTCAACCGCGTCATCTGGGAGTCGCGGCCGGTGTCGTGGGACGACGTCCCGATCTCGGAGGCGCGCGAGCGCGACTCGATCGCGTACGACGTCGAGGCCGACGCGGGTGCCGTCGAGAAGGGCCGAGTTCGAGTGGTTACGATCGAGGACGAAAACGACAACCGAAACGGGAATCGGCTCTCCGGGATGACCGGTCCGACGGATCCGTGGGACGTGACGGCCTGCGGCGGGACCCACGTCCGGAACACCCGCGAGGTCGGCCCCGTCACCGTGTTAGGTCACTCGAGTCCGTCGGAGGGTGTCTGCCGGATCGAGTTCGCCGTCGGTCCGCAGGCGATCAACCGCCGAACGGCCGAGAAGCGGGCCGCCTTCGCCGCGACCGCGGCGCTGGACGTCGACCTCGAGGACGTGAGCGACGAACTCGAGCGCGCGTGAGAGGTGACGGCGGTCGGCGATTCTCGCTCGAGTAGACGAGAGTGCCGCTCGCAAGCGGTGGATTCATTTCCGTCGATTCCCAATCACCGACCACGCGCATCCCGGACCTTGCTCACGGAAGGTAGAAACTATTACTACATTAGGAGTGAAAACCCAATTTATGGGAATCGATTACTCACAGCTGCACGATCCGAACGCCGAGTATACGATGCGTGACCTCTCGAGCGAGACGATGGGAGTCACCCGCGAACGCGGCGGCGGCCGGGACGTCGAGATCACTGACATCCAGACGACGATGATCGACGGCAACTTCCCGTGGACGCTAGTACGTATCTACACCGATGCGGGGATTACCGGCACCGGTGAAGCCTACTGGGGAGCCGGCGTGCCGGAACTGATCGAGCGGATGACGCCCTTCCTGCAGGGCGAGAACCCGCTGGACATCGACCGGCTGACCGAGCATCTCGTCCAGAAGATGTCCGGCGAGGGCTCGATCGGCGGCGTCACGGTCACCGCGATCTCGGGCATCGAGGTCGCGCTGCACGATCTTGCCGGGAAGATCCTCGACGTCCCGGCCTATCAGCTGCTGGGTGGCAAGTACCGCGACGAGGTCCGAGTCTACTGCGACTGTCACACCGAGGAGGAAGCCGATCCAGACGCCTGCGCCGATGAAGCCGAGCGCGTCGTCGAGGAACTGGGGTACGACGCCCTGAAGTTCGACCTCGACGTGCCCAGCGGTCACGAGAAGGACCGCGCGAACCGGCACCTCCGCGACCCCGAGATCGAACACAAGGCGGAAATCGTCGAGAAAGTCACGGAGCGCGTCGGCTCGCGGGCCGACGTCGCCTTCGACTGCCACTGGAGCTTCTCGGGCGGCAGTGCGAAACGACTCGCGAAGCGCTTAGACGAGTACGATATCTGGTGGCTCGAGGACCCCGTCCCGCCGGAGAACCACGACGTCCAGCGGGAGGTCACCCAGTCGACGACGACGCCGATCACGGTCGGCGAGAACGTCTATCGGAAACACGGCCAGCGTCGCCTGCTCGAGGAGCAGGCGGTCGATATCGTCGCGCCGGACATGCCCAAGATCGGCGGCATGCGCGAGACGCAGAAGATCGCCGATCTCGCGGATCTGTACTACGTGCCGGTCGCGATGCACAACGTCTCCTCGCCGGTCGCGACCGTCGCCAGCGCCCACGTCGGCGCGGCCATCTCGAACTCGCTCGCGGTGGAGTACCACTCATACGAACTCGATTGGTGGTCGGATCTCGTCGAGGAGGACGTCATCGAGGACGGCTACATCGAAGTCCCGGAGGAACCCGGCCTGGGTGTCACACTCGATATGAACGTCGTCGAGGAACACATGGTCGACGGGGAGGAGTTGTTCGACGAGGCGTGAGTTTCGGGAGTTCGCGGAGCGATCGACGAACGGCAGCACAGGGGTTCCCACCCCGCCTCCCAGTGGTTGCTGTACGTTGAGAACCACGACACCGATCGCTATCTCACCGAGTACGGACGGGAGGCGCAACTGTGATGACGGCGACGACGGCGACGAGGGTGACGGAACCGACTCGTGGACGCACGCGCTCGCCGTGGACACTGCCGTCGTGCTCGAGAGCGACACTGCGGGCACAGGGACACCGGTCGGGATGTGGCGAAACGGTAAAAACGGTAGTGAGAGGGTTCAGCCGTCCATCCCGCCGAAGGAGAGGTCGCTCTCGACGTAACTCTGTGCGAAGAAGTAGATGATCGCGACCGGCAGCGCGAACAGGAGCGCGAACGCCGAGAACTCGGTCCACGGCGTCTCGTAGCGCCCGGCCGTCGCGAGCGAGTAGAGTTCGACCGAGAGCGTGTAGTTCTCGGGCCGGAGCAGCGTCCGGGCGACGATGAACTCGTTCCATCCGGCCAGGAAGGTAAAGACCAGCACGACGGCGATGCCGGGTTTCGAGAGCGGCAGGATCTCCTCGCGGATGACGTCCCACCGCCCCGCGCCGTCGACGATCGCCGCCTCCTCGTAGCGGTCGTCGGTCGGTGAGCGCGGGAAGTCGGCCGGCTCCGCCGCGAGCAACTCCGCGAATCGCTCGGGGACCTGCCCGGTCACGGACAATGTCGTCGAGGCCGTGAGGAAGTCGTACTCGGTGTCGTGGTGGATTTCGACGTCACCGTGCCGGAGCTGTCCGACTCGTCCACTCTCCCTTCCGGGACGAACCCGACGCACACGCGGAGGGTGGCGTCGGTAGCGATGTCGCTGTCCTCCTCGAGCGCGAAGTGGGTCACGTGGAGTCGGCCGATCGTGACGTTCTCAGTTCACTTCCGATGCAATAAAATTTGTTGAAAAATGCATTCTTACTTTTCCAATCGTGCGATCGCAGTGCGTTCCGGTCAACGGTCCGGGCGGTCATCGCATCGATCGGAACCAATTCGGCGGGGTGGTTGGACCGAGCATATTTCACATCGACTGCTCAATCTGTGACGTAACGAATACACATGGATGATGACGAGCTCGCCGATCTGCTCGAGCGATTCGGCCTCTCGGAGAAGGAGACTGACACCTACCTCGCGATTCTCGACCACGGGGAGTCGAAGGCCAGCGCGATCGCCGACGCCGCCGACGTGTCTAAGCGCTACGTCTACAGCATCAGCGAGGAACTCGAGGAGCGAGGGTTCGTCGAGGTCGACGACCACTCGGTGCCGACGGTGATCCGTCCTATCGAGCCCGAAACGGTCGTCGAGCGACTCACGCACAGCGTCGAAGAGATCGAACCGGAGCTACAAGCGCGGTACACGACGACGGAGCGCTCGGACGAACAGTTCGAGGTCATCAAGTCCAGACAGACGGTGCTCAAGCGAATCGAGAGCCTGCTGGCTAACGCCGAAACGGAAGTGACGCTCTCCTTGCCCGTGGAAATACTCCCGCGCGTCCGCTCGACGCTCGAGGCGACGGTCGACCGAGGGGTCCTCGTCCTCCTCTTGCTCGGTGCGACCGAGGGGGACCAGGACATCGCGTCGCTGGCCGGCACGGCCAGCACCGTCCGCACCTGGGACGCGCTCGTGCCGACGATGTTGACGGTTGACGGGCGACACGGACTACTCGCACCGAGTCAGATACTGACGACGTCCGCGAGCGAGACGCGGGCGATCTCCATCACGCAGGAGCAACTCGCCCCCGTCCTCGCCGGCTCGTTCCTGGCGAACTACTGGCCGACCGCGGAAGAGCGATACGTCACCACGCCGAACGAACTCCCCCGGACCTACGAGGGATTCCGGAACGCCGTCTTCCAGATCTCGCTCCACCGCGCGACGGACACGCGAATCGAGGCCGCCGTTACCGGCTCGCCGGTCGGGGATCGGGACCTCCCGTCGTCGCTCTCCGGCGAGGTCGTCGACGTCCGACAGAGCCTCGTCCGGCCCGTCACCTCGACCCTTCCGATCGAGAACGCGTTCGAACTCGAGGTCGACGGCGACCGGTACACGATCGGCGGCACCGGCGCGTTCCTCGAGGACTACGAGGCCGAGTCGGTCACGATTCGCCCGCTCGAGGAGTGAGCGATACCGATATTCAGATTATTTCGACTATGAGTGAATTTATGTGGACCAGGGGTGAACTTTCACCTATGATGGATCGTCTCAGCAGCGGCGGGATCGCGATCGGGTATCGAACGGCGGCCACTGTGGGAGGGTTGCACGGATGACCGAGAAACGAGTCGTCAGGAACCGAATCGTCGACAGCGGCGTCATCGCGGTCCTCCGCGGTATCGATGAGAACCAAATCGTCCCGGTCGCTCGTGCGATTCACGACGCGGGGGTGGACGCGCTCGAGATCACGGCGGACGGGACTCGCGCGGCCGAGCAGATCGCGGCCGTCGACCGGGAACTCTCGGACACCGACGCGGTCGTCGGCGCGGGAACCGTCCTCGACGCGCCGACCGCTCAGTCGGTGATTGACGCGGGCGCGTCGTTCGTCGTCTCGCCCCACACCGATGCAGACGTGGTCCGAACCTGCAACCGACACGGCGTCCTCGTCGCACCCGGCGTGATGACGCCCACCGAGGCCGTGACGGCGATGGAAGCCGGCGCGGATCTTCTCAAACTGTTCCCCGCATCGACGGTCGGCCCGGACCACATCGGCGCGCTCGCGGGGCCGCTCGGCGACGTCGACATCGTTCCGACGGGCGGCGTCTCGCGCGAC
>NZ_JAQIVI010000178.1 GCF_028618695.1 Natrinema soli
CGGTCAGACTCGACGCAATTTCGGCGTGATCTCCGTTTCAGCCAGTCGCTAAACTAGAACGGATGGCCTCCTGGCGCTCGGTGGTGGTCTCGCGGCTGCGGGGTCAAACAGCGCCTGGTTCTGGCTTCTCCCCGCGTTCGTCGTCGGGGCCGGGGCAGTGTGGGCACTGGCCGACAGTGAATCGAACGACCCCCCCGAGGCGTACGGTGATACCTCGAGCGGTTCGACGGACGAATCGGTGGCTCTAGATACTCTCAAACGGCAGTACGCAGTTGGCGAAATCGACGACACGGAGTTCGAACGCCGACTGGAGACACTGCTGGAGAACGATTCGATAGCGGACGTCGAAAACCGAATCGACGTCGATTCCGAAACGGCGAGCGAGGCCGCACGGGCTGAGGAGGAACCCACGAAACGGAGTCCCCATCACCACCAGAAGTGCCATCGCCGTGGGAAGCACCAACACGGACGACACTGAGTAGTTGGCCAGCAGTTCCATCTCCCCTTTTCCGTGCAGTCACTGCGAAGCGCTCGGTCTGTAATACTCCTTGAGCCACGTCGCGATTCCATCGAGGCCGGGGAACAACGTTCGGTGATTGATATTCGCCTGGTCCAGTTTGTCGCGGAACTCCCGTTTGCGCTTGGCGGGAATGACAATCTTCCAGTAGAGTTCCTGATTGTCTTCGAGCCACTCATTCATCCTGGTCCGAGGATTGGCCATACTGGAGAAGAGTGCTGCCTGATTGACGATACGCTGATCGATGGACGGTAGCTGGAAGAAGACGATATAGCGCTGACATCAGAAGCCAGCGTCGTCGAAAGGTGTGGATTCACGAGCCGACCTTCGAGACAGCAAGTGGGGTGACCTGGACCGGGAATTATCGAGCGAGTCGGCTCCTGAGAGTCGCCAGTAATCCGGGCTGATCCCTCGCTGTCTGTTCCGTGTCTCGGGTATCCGGTTCTTCGGTCCCCTCTTCATCCGCTTTGAGCCTCGCCGCTTCGTAGTCCGTTATCAAGTAGGGGACGTGGCGATTACATATGGGGGTAGATACGACGCCTAACTACAAAACTGATCGACAGGCGCTAGCAAATGCTAGCTCTGACTCTGCCGCAGGTCGTCACTCGGATAGATACGATACGTTCGCCCCTGACGCTCGCGGTATAACAGTCCACGCTTCTCGAGGGCACTGACCGTCTGACTGACCTTGCTCTTCGAGAAGTCCGAGCGATCTCGTAATTCGATCTGTGTGATACCGGGCGAGGAGATGACTGGTTCGAGGATACGGCGTTCATCATCCGGCAAGAGGTCCAACACACGAGCCTGTGGCTGAGACTCTGGATTGATAGCCCCGTCTGGTTGGGTGGTTCCCTCTGGCGATTCGTCACCCTCCGGATCGGTCGGATTCGCCATTTCATTCTGTGAGCGGTCAGTTACGTCTCTGCTGGTGACCTCATCCCGAATCACGAGATACCCCCCACCGATGACAGCCGAGACGAGGAAGGTTCCGAGGACGTACCAGAGTGGATTCGTTCCGTGAACGGACCCCATCGACGTGCCCATCATCGATCCCATCTGGTCGAAGGCTTGCTGTTGCTGATATGCTTGCCAGCTGAGCACACCGCCGACGACGAGGACGGCGGCGACCAAGCCACCGACCACTGTATCGGCTCGCCGCCAATTCATGTCCCCCACCTCGATCCGCCGAGATACCTGCTCATGCATAAGAGTTCTCGAGACATCGCTGTACCTGTTTTGATTGGCCGAAGCAATACTCTGGGCTACCTGGCCACGATACTTGGTATCGAGACATGACGGTTAGTGATCCTCATGGTTCTGGGAAGCTCCCGTCCCAGAAACCTGTGGGTGCTGATGTGCAAATTCGGATGGGTGCTTCTCGAACGATTGCTTGCACCGGTTCGAACAGAAGTAGTACGTCTCGCCGTCGTGGGTGAGACTCGGCCCGCTATCATCGGTCCGCATCCCACAGACCGGGTCACGATACTGGCCGGGGGCACCCAATCCTCGGCGGTAGACGTAGAGGAGGAAGCCAGAGAGTGCGAACGCGATTATGTTGAGGTAGAAGGTGTAGTTGAGCTCGAAGTACGTCTGTTCGGACGCCGTCTGCCCGCCAGCGAGGTTCGGGATTATGTCGAGCGCCGCGAACAGTTGCTCCATGAGGAAGCCGGTAAAGGCCATCGTGACGAAGAAGACGCCAAGGATGTACAGCATCACTTTCCAGCCGTAGTACTTCCGGTAGACGTTCAGGACTGGAATCGTGATGAGATCGGCGTAGACGAACGCGATGACACCGGCGAAGCTGACACCGCCGCCCCACAATGCGACGGCGAACGGGACGTTGCCGATGCTCCCGACGAAGCTGATAACGGCGATCGCCACACCCATGATGGCGTTCTCGGCGCTGACGAGTAGTCCGTCGCCCTGGAGGAACAGGGTGTTCCACACTCGCTGGGGGACGAAGACGATGACGAACCCCGAAATGAGAAAGCCTGCGATGACGTCCGTCCAGATCATCGACCACTCCTTGCGGTACTGGTTCCCGACTTTGTACCACCCGCCCCACGAGAGGAGTTCGTCGCGCCAACCGCCGCTACTTGCGGCTTCCTGCTGGTAGGTTTCCATGCAACCTTCTGAACAGAACTTCAGCGTCTCGCCGCCGTCAGTCACCAGCGAGTACTCGTCTTTGCCTTCCATCCCGCAAGTTGGGTCCTCAGTGATCCCTTGGTCGTGGTCGCGTTGATTCAGTTCCTTTCGTACTTGCTCGAAGAGGTTCTCTGGGAGGGTCAGATGAACGAGGACCGCCATCACGGCGATGAGAATGACGCCGCCAAGGAGTTCTGCAACCAGAAATTCCCACCCGAGGAGGATCAGGATCATCAGTCCGAGTTCGACGATGAGGTTCGTCGAGGCAAACATGAACGCGAAGAAGTTCACCGTATGCGCTCCCTTCTTGAACAGTCCCTTCCCGATGGCGACCGCGCCGAAGCTACAACCACTACTCGCCGCGCCGAACACCGTCGCCTTCGTGAGACCACTCAGGTTCCCCTCTCCGAGTACGTTGGCCATTCGCTCTTTCGAGACGTAGACCTGGACGAGGCTCGTGATGACGAGCCCCATGATGATCGCCCACGCCGCCGTCCAGAGGAAGCCGACGCCGATCCGCAACGACTCGAGGATTCCGTCGATGAGGGCGGCTTGCATATCTAGACTATCGCAGCCATCTGTTTTATTATTTGTTCTTAAGAAATCGGGGCAGTGGGCGGAGTAAATCTTGCATTCAAAGGTGACTCATGCTATCAGCTGTGGTCAACCGTTCGAGGTCTGCGTTCGCGCTCATCAGTTTTTGCGTGTTACTGATTCCAGTCGGTGGTTGCTCCGTGGTCTTCCGACGGACCGGCCATACAGATATGGGGGTTGTAGCGCTGTTTCCCACACGATATTCTTGCGCCGTGTTACCAAGGGATCGTTCCCTTTCGAATTGTAAGAGAAACCCGATTGAAGGAGTAGAGCGTATCTCTAGTCATGAGCACTAGTACCACAAACCAAGACGCGTACGAAATGGACTCCACGACCAACGTGATGCAGCTCGATTCGTTGGCACTGGCGGGCGCAGCAGCAGTCGTCTCTGCCATCGCGATGCTCCTGCTCGGTGTGTTCGGAGCGATCGGCGTCTACGAGGGGGCAGTCGAAGCGATGGAGCAGTGGCACCTGTTCTTCGAACCGACCGTCGTCGGGACTGTGGCGGGGATGGTCGAGGCAGCGGTGATCAGCTTCGTCCTCGTGTACGCCTTCGCGTGGCTGTACAACGTCTTCACGCGGTAGGAGGCGCCGGAGACACCAATGTACGTCACTGACAAAGCCGAAATCGTCATCGACGCATCGTCCGAGGAGATCTGGGAGTACGTAACCGACCCAGCCCATTGGACGGCGTCGAACCCCGAAGAACACTATGGGCTCGAATACGACACGCCCGATAACCGTCCCCGGGAGGGCGCAACGTTCCACCAGGCCGAAGAGGTCGCCGGGATGTACGCCGACCTGCATGGCCGATTCCAGTATATCGACCATCCCAACGTGGCGGTCTGGGCGGGGACGGCGTACTATCCGCTCCTTCGCGGACTCGTCACCGTTCGGATCCCCGAAGGAGGTACCATTCGACTCGAAGAGACTGAAGACGGGACTCGCATGTCACACGCCGTCTGGATGGACTTCCCGAACAACCGACGGGGACGGGCGCTGAAATGGGTGTTCACGACCGCTCTCAATGGAAAGGCGAAACTCTACGACCACACGAACAAGGAACTCGTCTTCTTCAAGGAACGCATCGAGTCGACAGCCCATGAGTCGCCCAAACCGACGGATGAGAGTCCGTAGCAAAATCAACGCACACATCCAATCATGTACACCGACATCCTCATTCCAACCGATGGCAGCGATAACGTCGAGCCCGCAGTCCAGTACGGACTTGACCTCGCTCGCCGATACGACGCAACCGTCCACGCTCTCCACGTCGTCGACAGTTCACCGATCGAACGGAAGCTGGAACTGACCGCGCTGGAAATCGACCTGGAGACGCTCCCGGACACGTGGTATGACGCTGGTGATGCCGCCACCCAGCAGATCGCAACTCGAGCCGCAGAACACGGCCTCGATGCGGCAACTGAGGTTCGTCGTGGTATCCCAGCGCACGAGATTGCGTCCTACGTCACCGATAATGAGATCGACCTCGTGTGTATGGGAACCCGGGGACATACTGGTCTCGACCGCTTCCTGCTCGGAAGTGTAACGACCCGAATCGTCCGCACTACCGACATTCCTGTCCTCAGCGTCAAATCGAAGCCGGTGGCGGCGACGTCGGAATCCGAACTGCGAGGGGGCTTCGAGAATATCCTCGCTCCAACGGACGGGAGTAAACCCGCACGGGAGGCCGTCACTCACGCTCTTGATTTGGCTCGGACGTACGATGCGACACTTCATGCCCTCTACGTTGTCGATAGAGGTGCCTACGCGTCTCGTCCGGGATGGACATGGGACGAACTGCAGCAAGTACTGGAGCAAAACGGGGATACTGTCGTAGAAGATGTCCAATCCCGGGCAGCTGCCGACGGTGTTTCAGTCGCTGCTGAGATCACCCACGGCGTTCCTCATCAGGCAATAGGGGAGTACTGCGATCAACACGGAATCGACCTCATCGTGATGGGAACACACGGACGGTCCGGCATTTCACGACGGCTCATCGGAAGTGTGACCGAACGGGTTCTCCGGAACTCGGATGAGCCAGTGTTGACCATTCGAGGAGTGTAGACGCGGTTTGAGCTACCGGCGAAGCGAGATGAGAAGGACAATGAATCCGAGACCGATGGCGACCGATTCGATGATGTGGACAAGAGCGAGATCGAGCCCTCCGAACTCAAACAGTATTCCTTCGATGAACACACCGAGAGTGATGATTCCAAAGCCAATTGCAGCGTTTCGCATATAGTACGTCCCCGTTCGTCGATATGCCTCGAAACTGTAATACGTGATCAGGATACCGAGTGCGAGTACGAGCGTGCGGACGACCAAGAGAACTGCTGTTGTTGTATCCACCATTCACTCACTCCTCCAATTTCTTCGAGTCACGTCCGTACAGAGCGTACAGGATCGTGAGCATACCAATCGCGACGATGGTTGTTGCCACCGTTCCCGCATTATGGAAGGTCAGGCCAACCACGTCGAACAAGATTCCTTCGACGATCGCACCGAAGCTGATGATGGCGAAACCAACCGCAAGGTACAGCATCGATTGGCTATCACTACGCCGATACCCTCGATAGGCCTGAAAGGCGATCAGGAATCCCAGAACCATTGTAACGAGCTTTGCGACGATGAGTCCGGGGTGCATAGTTATTCGTTCCTCATTGTGTTCCACAACCGAGCGAATCTGTCGGGAGCGTCTTCACGGAGTTCGATACGGACGTCGAATCCCGATTCGAGGAGCTGTACCTCAACACGGTCGAGCTGGGCTTCGTATTCGCTGTAGTGGTGGCCGTCGGGATCCACGTGTGTTCGCTCGATGAGCAAGTCGTACTCTAGCAACGTATTGACCCGTCTGGAAACTGTCGAGACTGACATGTCACACTCTTCGCTGAGTTCCTTAGCAGACATCTGTTTTCGGCGAGTCGCCTCGAGGATCGCGCGTGCGTAGTCGTCTTCCAGAATTTCGAGGATCCCCGAGATGTCCCGCTCTTCACTCACAGTCCGTGTTGTTGGTAAAGAGTATATAAAGAAACGCCGATTTGCTGACCCAGCAAATCTGCTTGCCGGTCTATATCCTCCGAGTGTGTAGGATTACGTGTAAGGTGACCGATGCCATGACCGACTCACTCACGCGTCGACGGATGGTTCAGCTGACTGCCGGTGCGGCAGTCGTTGGGCTTGCCGGATGCACTGGAACGCAGAACAACGACGGCGGAACGCCGACCGAGAGTGGCCACGACGACACCGACACGGAGTCCGGCCACAGCGACGAGGAGGATGGCCACGATGACGAGGGCGGTCACGACGAAGCGGTCGGAGCGCCGTCCGATGCGGCCGAAGTGAACATGATTACCGAGGACGGTGGCTACCACTTCGAGCCACACGTCGTGCGGGTGAACGTCGGTGGGACCGTGACCTGGCACAACGAGAGCGGGAGCCACTCGACGACCGCATACCACTCCGACAACGACCAGCCCCAGCTCGTCCCCGACGGGGCTGCGGCCTGGGACAGCGGTATCGTCTCCGAACAGGGCGCAACGTTCGAACACACGTTCGAGACCGAGGGCGTCTATCACTACTACTGCACGCCTCACGAGAGCCTCGGCATGATCGGGAGCGTCATCGTCGGCGAACCGGATCCCCACGAGCAGGTCGCCTTGGAAGACCCGCCGGCTGACAAGCCCGAGCGCGTTCGCGAGAAGCTCGAAGAATTGAACGGGATGGTCAGCACAGCTCTCGGCGACGACCACGAGTGAACACGCGTCGTTGCGTCGATGGGTAATCGGTAGCTGAAACGCGATTTTTGCCCGCTAAATCCTCCTCATGTTTCTGTTTGTGCGACTAGACGAGTATATTGTATCCGACGTGTGCAAGTGCGAGGCCGAGATAGCCGAGTACGAGCAGCGTCACGGTTCGCCGAGAGAGCGACGGGATTCCGATCGGTTCGTTTCCGTGAATCCGTTCTCCGATCGCGTACACGAACCGCCCGGCGAGCAGCGCAAACGGGATATGTACGAACACCAGCGGCAGCAACAGCGAATCGAACCGGACCGTCGCCTCCAATTGCGCCAAGTACTCGAGTTTGAGCAGTACCTCGAGTCCAGCGACGGTGAATCCGGACGTCACGGTAGCGAACAGCCCTTCGGTTTTCGAGAGGAGTCGTCCCCGCCAGTAACTCCAGCCGTAGAACGTGAGAATCAGTGGGAGGAAGCGAACGAGTGCTTCCTCGACGAGTCCGACCAGTAGTGTCCACGTCATGTTCGGCGTCGCCTGAAACAGAGCGATTTCGAGCAAATAGGCGACCCAGACACCGACACCGGTCACGATAGCGCTCACGACTGTGATGCCAACGAGTGACCGATATCGATGCGTCATATTTCACGAGGGGCGTATTCTGATACTCGGAGAACGATCGGCATAGGCGTACCCGTTCCAGCGGGACATCGTCCCTCGAAGAGGCTTTATTACTGTGTGACTGTTAGTCAATACCACGACGTTCGATAGGCCCATAGTACAGTATCATGGCTTCCGACGACTCCACCGCGACCCAGCTCCCTTCTGATTCGGAAAGCGATGTCATTGGTCGGATCGAAGATGAGATTCTGTCACGGCGCGGATTCCTTGTCGGACTCGCCACCGGTGGTGTCGGAGGTGCTGGAGCAGTTCTCGGTCTCACACGCTCCGACGAGGGGTTTCAATCGCTGGCGACGCTTGCCGGTGGGGCGACGCTTCCCGCCATGGTACAGTATTATCTTCCAGCAGTCGATTCGTCTGGCGAGGGCCTCATACTCCCGGTCAAGTTTGCGTTTTCGGAGGGTGATGGTGAGTTGTTTGTCGATGTGGGCGACGTTGAGGTCCGTCACGATTTACAGCTCGCACTCCGGGAGGCGACGGAGACGGCGACGCGTCTCACTGGCCGTTCGCTCGCGGGAACGGCGATACGAGTCACGTTCGATCCTCCTGATTCAGACGTACTCGCTCTCGGCGGCAAAAGCTGGGAAGCGGGCCTCACGGTCGCACTAGTCGCTAGCCTCCGGAGACAGTCCCCTCCACGAACGAAGCAAATCACGGGCATTGTGAACGACGAAGGAGTGTTGCTTCCCGTCGGTGAAATCGAAGCAAAGGCCCGTGCAGCGCGAGCATTCGGAGCGGCGGAACTGATCGTTCCTGAGGGCAATCCGTCTGACGTGACGATTCAGGGGATTCGTGTCGTCGAGGTCGCGTCGATCAGGGATGCACTTGATCGTATATTGTGACCGTCCACAACGTCACCCCGTGCATAGGGGAGATAATTCAATAGCCAGGTCACCGTAGCACGAGGTATGGACGAATCGTCCCCGTTCGACGCAATCCGCGAATTCGAGTTCGACGGCACCTCCTACAAGATGGCCGACCTCACAGTCCTCGAAGACGAGGGGCTCTGCGAACTCGATCAGCTCCCCGTCAGTATCCGCGTTCTCCTCGAGTCCGTTCTCCGCAACGTCGACGGGGAGACGATAACCGCCGAGGACGTTCGCAATGCTGCGTCGTGGGAACCCGACGTCCCAGACGTCGAACTCCCGTTCACGCCCTCCCGAGTCGTCCTCCAGGACCTCACCGGTGTCCCTGCGGTGGTCGACCTCGCAGCACTCCGCTCAGCGGTCGATCGTAAGGGGGCGGATCCAACCATCGTCGAGCCGGACGTCCCGTGCGACCTCGTGATCGACCACAGCGTGCAGGTCGATTACTTCGGCTCCGAGGAGGCCTACGAGAAGAACGTCGAACTGGAGTACGAGCGCAACGGCGAGCGGTACCGTTCTCTTAAGTGGGCCCAGCAGGCGTTCGACGACTTCCGCGTCGTCCCGCCGGGAACTGGAATCGTCCACCAAGTTAATCTCGAGTACCTCGGGCAGGTTGTCCACGCCCGTGAGCGGAATGGGGACGAGTGGCTCCTGCCGGACACGCTCGTGGGGACGGACAGCCACACGCCGATGATCGGCGGCATCGGCGTCGTCGGCTGGGGTGTCGGCGGCATCGAAGCTGAAGCCGCGATGCTCGGCCAGCCAATCACGATGAAGCTCCCCGAGGTGGTCGGGGTCCGGCTCACCGGCGAACTTCCCGAGGGGGCGACCGCAACCGACCTCGTCCTTCACGTTACTGAACAGCTTCGGGAGGTCGGCGTTGTCGATCGATTCGTCGAATTCTTCGGCCCTGGTGTGGCGAATCTCACCGTTCCAGACAGGGCGACCATCGCGAATATGGCGCCCGAACAGGGTTCGACCATCAGTATGTTCCCCGTCGACGAGGCGACCCTCGACTATCTCGAACTCACGGGCCGCGACGAGCAGCACATCGAACTCGTCCGCGAATATCTCGACGCACAGGGGCTATTCGGTGAACAGAACCCTGAGTACACCGAAACGGTCGAGTTCGATCTTTCGACGATCACGCCCAGCCTCGCCGGACCGAAGAAGCCCCAGGACCGGGTCGCAATGGGCGACATGAAGTCACACTTCCGGGGACTGGTTCACGGCGAATTCGCGGACGAACTCGACGACGTCGACGAAGACGCGATCACGCGATGGATCAGCGAGAGCAGCGGTACCGACGACGACCGACCCGACCCCGATCTTCCGGAACCGGACGTCGGCGAACTTAACGACCGAGTCGAAGTCGACGTGAACGGTGAGACGGCCGAGATCGGGCACGG
Source organism: Natrinema soli (assembly GCF_028618695.1). Next base: position 9,948 of record NZ_JAQIVI010000178.1, read on the forward strand.
CAGTGTCGTCGTCAGCGCCATCACCAGTTGTACGAACACGTCGAACCCGTCGGTGATGCTCGCGGCGGGACTGCTCGCCCGTAACGCCGTCGAGCGCGGTCTCGATATCCCGGACCACGTCAAAACGAGCCTTGCACCGGGCAGTCGTGTCGTCACTGAGTATCTCGAAGAATCGGGACTGCTTCCCTATCTCGAAGATCTCGGCTACAACGTCGTCGGCTACGGCTGTACGACCTGTATCGGAAACGCTGGACCGCTTCCCGAACCCATTGAACGCGCGATCGACGCCGAGGATCTCTGGACGACGAGTGTCCTCTCTGGCAACCGGAACTTCGAGGCACGCATCCACCCGAAGATCCGGGCGAACTACCTCGCCAGTCCGCCGCTCGTGGTCGCCTACGGACTCGCCGGACGCATGGATATCGATCTCGAACACGATCCACTCGGCACTGACGACGACGGCAATCCGGTCTACCTCTCTGACATCTGGCCCGACGCCGACGAGATCCACACGGCAGTCCACGACAGTGTCGATTCCTCGATGTTCGAGGAGAAGTACGCCGAAGTGTTCGAAGGTGACGAGCGCTGGGACGCGCTCGACGCGCCAACCGGCGACGTCTACGAGTGGGACGACTCTTCGACGTACATCCGCGAACCGCCCTTCTTCGAGGACTTCCCGCTGGACGAGCCCGGCGTCGCAGACATCCAGGACGCTCGCACGTTGATGCTGCTCGGTGATACGGTCACGACTGACCACATCAGCCCAGCGGGCCCGTTCTCTCGTGAGCAACCTGCTGGTGAGTGGCTCGTCGAACAGGGCGTCGAGCCCCACGAGTTCAACACGTACGGCGCTCGCCGGGGCAACCACGAGGTGATGATGCGCGGCACCTTCGCCAACGTCCGCATCGAGAACGAGATGCTCGACGATGTCGAGGGGGGCTACACGGTTCATCAGCCGACGGGCGAACAGACGACCGTCTTCGAAGCGAGTCAGCGCTATCGAGAGGACGATACGCCGCTGGTCGTGTTTGCGGGTGAAGAACTTGGAACGGGGTCGAGCCGCGACTGGGCCGCGAAGGGGACCGACCTCTTGGGCGTTCGTGCAACCATCGCTGAGAGCTACGAGCGCATCTTCCGCGACAACCTCGTCGGCATGGGCGTCCTCCCGCTCCAGTTTGCCGACGGCGACTCCTGGGAGTCACTCGATCTCGATGGATCGGAGAATATCGCGATCCACGGCCTCGACGACGGCCTGAGCGTGAACGACGAACTTACTGTCGTCGCTGAACGATCTGACGGATCGACCGTTGAATTCCCAGCCACTGCCCAGATTAGTACACCGGCTGCTGTTCGATACGTCGAAAACGGCGGTATTCTCCATCTCGTTCTTCGTCGCCTACTCACCCAAGAGTAGCTGCGACGTTCTATTTCTCTCACTTCAACGGTGGTCGGGTTCGTCGCTTCTGGGAGAGTGTGGTTCGCAGCTAACTACTGGTTCCCGCAGAGCTTGTACGGCCTACTATAATCGGTAAGAGGCGCGTAGCTTTATACGACGTTGACGAATCACTCTGTAGTATGTCACCACAGGAAGTCACGCTAGAAAGCACAATTGGCGGCTTCACGGCGAGCGGGAAGCTCCATCCCTTAAGCGTCTGGTTTATCTTTGCGCTCAGGCTGATGATGGGGATTGCGTTCTTCCAGAGTGGACTTGATAAGGTCCTCTCGGGGAGTTTTAGTGCCGGTGGATATCTCACCGGGGCCGTGCCGAACAGCGGGAGTCCGCTTGCAGATTTGTTCGTCTCGATGGGGAACACGCCGTGGTTCGTCGACTTCGTGAACGTCGCAGTGCCGTGGGGTGAGGTGCTGATCGGCCTCGGGTTGTTATTCGGTGTGCTCACTCGGCTCGCTGCGTTCTGGGGGGCGTTTATGATGATCATGTTCTATTTCGGCAACTGGGACGTCGCACACGGCTACATCAACGGGGATTTCGCGTACATGCTCGTGTTCCTCTCTGTCGCCGCGTTCGGCGCTGGACGGATACTCGGCCTCGATGCGTATATCGAACAGTACGAGGTCGATGGTGTGCCGCTCGTTGAACGGTATCCCTGGACTCGGTATCTTCTCGGGTAGGTTGGTGACGTGAATCACTACAGCATGCCTCGAAGCATCTATGCCACGTCAACAATAGACGCCTCTCTCACGAACCCTGCAGCTTGGGGTCTCGCGCTTATCGTCATCGTCGTTGTTTCCTGGTTCTTCTATCGGTACTTCGCTCCTGATAGCTGGCGGGAGTGGGTTGGCGCAGGAGTTGTACAGGCGTTCATCATCGCACTTTATGCGGAGATGTACGGCTTTCCACTCACGATCTATTTGCTGGTCCGGTTTTTCGGCCTGGATCGCGAGTACGTCAGTACCAATCTCTGGTCTACACTTGTCGGGTTCGGCGAGACGGGTATGTTCGTATCAATGCTGCTCGGCTATGCAGTAGCGTTTGTCGGCATTGGCCTGTTTGCACAGGGGTGGCGACAGGTCTATCGAGCTCGACAGGACGATCAACTGGTCACAGATGGGCTTTACAGGTACGTCCGTCATCCACAGTACACCGGTCTATTCATCGCGCTGTTCGGCGAGGGGATTATTCACTGGCCGACGATCTTTTCTGTCGGTCTATTTCCGCTCGTTGTCGTGGTCTTCACGTGGCTTGCACGGAGAGAAGAGCTTGATATGATCGACCAATTCGGTGAGGGCTACCGAACGTATCAGCGTAGGGTACCGATGTTTATCCCCCGCTGGGAGCAGTGGCGCAGTCTCGTGGCAGAGTCTCGTAGCGGCGGTGATGATTCTGAAGACACATGATTAATCTTCTCGTGTAATAGGCTTCGAAGCCTTAAGCTCTGAGGTGAATGATATGGATCTTGTTACAATGGATATATGAGGATGGACTGGCATCGCCGACTGTTACAGGGGAGTGTTGCGACTCGGGTGATCTGCTTCCTCGATCACCCGTTCTAACGACCAATCACACAATAGCTGAATCGAAAAAGGACCCGTACACTTTTCTTCGACAGACTAGCCAGCAAAGGAGGTCAATCAATTAACTCCCACTGGTTGGTCATTCCTCCATAGACACGCTTTAAAACTCGCCGTCTCGAGAAAATTCGGGCGAACAAGACAGGGTGGCGGAGGAGACGCAGTAGAACTGTGCTCGGAGACCGATCAACGTGTTCAATATCGATCCCGGCGGCGGCATGAATTGCTGCTCCCAAAATCTGTGGCTCACGAGTTTCAAGGAAATATCTCACAACTGTTGCGAATATATACTCCATTTTCATCCTCTGATATAATTTATCGGGGTATCTGTGTAATTGATTGCCTTTAGCTAGCTCTGCGGCCAAAAATCCTGATTCAACGGCCTGTGAAATCCCCTTCCCGGTGAGTCGATTTGCGATACCTGCAGCATCACCAACCCGTACGACAGAGTGCTCCGGTAGATAGGTTCTGTCAGGATCGAGGCTTGGTCCCTCAGGAATGATTGCGACGTTCGTCCGTTGCTGCGACGGGACTGGCCACCCATTCCGCTTACAGGCTTCCCTCAATGCCTTCATATAATCACTAGGCCGATCACTGACCGTCCAGCCGATACCAACGTTGGCTCGTTGCGGTGTCTTCGGGAATGCCCATGAGTATCCAGTATAATTCTCTAGAACAATCCGGCTGTTCGGATACAACTCGGTGAAATCTCCTTCAACGTCACTGTTGAGCGCTATCATATACCCTGAATACTCGTTAGTTGTTCCGAGTGCTTTGCTAGAGAGTGATGGCTGACCAGTTGCATCAACGACGAGATCGTACTCTTTAGTGAGTTCGTGGAAATCTGTCCGTGTGATAGACTGTTTTTCGTGGATGTCAACACCCTTCTCTGAGAGTTGTTCTGCCCAAGACTGCTCAACGATATTTCGGTCCGTTATATATGTATCCGCAGCAGGAAAGGTACCGGCTCCAGTGCGGTGGCGATCGGCGTCGATTCCGTCATACACCTCCACTTCCATCGCTGGCAGCGGATTGAGAAAGCCGTTCTCTACAGTCGGCTCGAGTGGGATCTTCGATACCGCTGTCATCGCTTCTCCGCAATTAACGCGTTTGCTGTCGTAGGACTGACGCTCATACAGTTCGACGTCGAATCCAGCGTTGTCGAATCCTGCAGCTGCTGCAAGTCCGGCCATCCCACCTCCTATTATCGCAATTCTGGATGTTCGAGTCATCGGTTAGGTACCAAGTATTGAGGCCATTATTAGGCCCCCAGCAGCATCCGAAGTGATCCGCGAACGCCCATCGGGAGTCCGATCGCCCCGATGAAGAACGTCATGAGCCACCACCAAGTGTGATTCATCTCATCTTTCGCGTCTGCGAGGTACCACACGATGCCACCGGTTACGAGGAGTTTGAGGACGAATGTTGACCCCGAAAATCCAGTCGCTTGATACACGAGATTCGTGATGACCAGCTTCGGGGAGTAGCCGAGGAACGTCACACCGATGAGATTCTGCGACGCGTCCCACATTTGTCCGAAGACGGCCAGCAAGAACAGCGGATGTCGGAGATGTGCGATATCGACGAGACCCGCACCCCAGTAGTAGAGCGCGGTCACGCCGAGGGCGATCCCCGTCGTCGCAACAGGAACCCACAGGCGGAATGTCGCTGCCGTCGAGAGTCCATACCAGAGTGCCCACCCGACGGCTCCAATCACCCAGACCGATCCAACGAGACCGACTATTGACGGAATGGACCCGATATTCCGGCCACGAGCGACGGCGCCGACGCCGAGCGCGAGGACGGTGACGGCGGTAACGACGAAGTAGATCGAGGGCGTGATGAACCACACTGCGTAGTCGCCGAGCAGTCCGATATCCTCGAGGGCGCGCATCGCTCCGCCGGCGACGATGATTGGCGCGAACCCGTACGCGAGCCGCGCATCGAACGTGACATCGAGGTAGTCGAGATATGCCCGGAGTCCTGGGAGACTGTACACGACGGCCGCGAGATAGGTCACCGTGTTTACGGTGTTGTATCCGCGGACGGCCTGTATTCCCCCGTGTGTGACTGGCTGGCCGGCAGCGTCGGCGACGACCGGACCCCAGAGATACTGCCAGACGAACCGGTCGTAGACAAGCGATGGGAACGCGAGGAGTGCGACACCGACGAGGATGAGCGGGACAAGCAGATACAGCGCCCACCATTCTCGGGTTCCAGTGTTGGGGAGGACGGTTTCGACCCGCCGCGCAACGGTACTCACGATTCGCTCACCTCGATTCGCCACGTTGTGCTCTTCGAGCGCCCCCACTGTTCGAGCGACACGTCGGTGAGGTCGTCTTGGAGCTGGCTCAGATACTGTGCGACGGCTTTGGGCGATCCGTCGAGATCGCTGGCTATCTCACGAGCGCGTAGGTACGTTGGCTCGGTGCCAGCTCTGTTGACCAGATACGCACGCACCGTGCGGCGGGATACGTTAGACATGGTGAATCAAGCGGTGTGTAGTCAGCGTAGCTTTCCGAGCAGTTCGTAGTCGTGGTCGGGGGTGTAGCGCCGGAACAGCAGGCTGTTCGACAGCACCGACACGCTGGAGAACGCCATCGCGCCCGCGGCGAGCACGGGTTGGAGTAGGCCCAGCGACGCGAGCGGGATCATCGCCGTGTTGTACCCGAGCGCCCAGACGAGGTTCTGCTTGATCTTCGCGAGCGTCGCGTCCGAGATGCGGATCGCTTTCACGACGTCGACTGGGTCGTCGCGCATCAGCGTGACGTCCGCGGCCTCGATGGCGACGTCAGTTCCCGAGCCGATGGCCGTTCCAACATACGCGACGGCAAGGGCGGGCGCGTCGTTGACGCCGTCACCAACCATCATCGCCTTGCGGCCCTCGTCTTGGATGGACTCGACGGCATCGGACTTATCCTCGGGGAGGACCTCCGCGCGGACGTTCTCGGGGTCGATGCCGACCTGTTCGGCGACGGCGCGGGCGGTACGCTCGTTGTCGCCGGTGATCATCATCACGTCGACGCCGCGCTCCTGGAGCTGACTCACCGCGTCTTTCGCGCTCTCTTTGATCGTGTCGGCGTCGGCGACCACACCCACGAGATCGCCCTCGTAGGCGACGAGCATCGCCGTCTTCCCCTCGTTCTCGAGGCGTTCCATCGTGTCTTGCGCGGGCGACGGGTCGATCCCGTTGTCACGGAGGAGCTTCCGATTCCCGACCAGGACCTCGCTGTCACCGACGGTCGCTTGGATGCCGTGGCCGGGGACGTTCTCGAAGTCGTCCGGGTCGGTCACGTCGATCCCCCGCTCTTCGGCGCCGTCGACAATGGCACGGGCAAGCGGGTGTTCGCTCGCATGTTCGGCCGTGGCCGCGAGCCGCAGGACGTCCTCCTCACCGAGGTGTTCGCGAGCGCTCAGTCGGCCGCCATCGGCAGCGGTGTCGCCGCCATCCGTGAGAGGCTGTCCGTCACCGTCGAACACGACGACGTCGGTCAGTTCCATCTCACCTTTCGTGAGCGTCCCAGTCTTGTCGAAGACGACTGTGTCGACGTCCTTGGCGCGTTCGAGGATGTCACCACCCTTGAATAGGACGCCGTTCTGTGCACCGATGGTCGTCCCAACCATCGTTGCAGCAGGCGTCGCTAACCCGAGCGCACAGGGACAGGCGATCAACACGGACGATGCGAAGACGATGAGCGCGAACTCGAAGACTGAGACAGTGCCACCAGCCACGGCTGGTCCGCCAGCAACCGCTCCCCAGAGCGGGAGCCAGTCGACGAATCCGGCGAGTGCTTCGGGGAACAGGAACCACACAGTCCCCCACAGCAATGCGTTCGCGATGACTGCCGGGACGAAGTACGCCGAGATACGGTCGGCAAGGTTCTGGATGTCGGGCTGGCGCGACTGGGCCTCCTTGACTGTCTGGACGATCTGCTGGAGGGCGGTGTCCTTTCCGACCTTCGTCGCCTCGACGACGAGCACACCGTTCTCGTTGATCGTTGAGCCAACGACTTCGTCCCCTTCACCTTTCTCGACAGGGACCGACTCGCCGGTGACCATCGACTCGTCGACGGCGCTCTGCCCGTCGACGACGACGCCGTCGGTCGGAATCTGCTCGCCGGGACGGACCTTCATACGGTCGCCGACGGTGACATCTTCGAGTGCCACTTCCGTCTCGTTGCCGTCCTCGTCGACGAGAGTGGCCGTCTCGGCCTCCATTTCGAGGAGCTTCCGAAGGGCGTCGCCCGCCTGCCCTTTCGAGCGCGCTTCGAGATAGTTCCCGAGGGTGATGAACACCAGGATGAGCGCGGCAGTATCGAAGTACAGGCTCCCCGCGATCAGTCCGGCGAGTACCGCGACCGAGTAGAAATACGCAGTGGACGACCCCAGTGCGATGAGAACGTCCATGTTGGCGCGCCTGTTGTTGACCAGCGCGTTGTACGAGTTCTTGTAGAACGGCCAGCCGAGCACGGCCTGAACGGGTGTCGCCAGCAGGAACTCGACCCACCCGAATTCGACGCCGAAGACCGTCTCCGGGAGAATTCCCCCGCCGAGCAGAAACTTCTCTGCGAGGAAAAACAGCATGGGGGCCGAGAGCGCGGCTCCGAACAGTGTCAGTCGAAGCTGTTTTTGAATCTCGCCCTGTCGTGCAGCGTCCCGAGCATCGTCACCCGATTCACCGCTGTCGCTGTCTTCACGGACCGGCGAGTACCCGGCGTCTTCGATAGCGTCGTAGAGCGCGTCGAGTGAGGTGTCCGCGGGGTTGTACCTGACCTGCGCTTCGTCGGTGGCGAAGTTCGCCTCGGCCGCGATGACACCCGGGGTGTTCTCGAGTGCGGTCTCGTTGGTCTGCACACAGTTGGCACAGGTCATATCGGAGATGCCGATGGTCACCGTGTCAGACACCGCACCGTAGCCGGCGTCCTCGATCGTCTCGTAAATCTCTGCAAGCGATACTTCGTCGGGGTCGTACTCGACGGAGCCCTCGTCCGTGGCGAAATTGGCGTTCGCCTCGACGACGCCGTCGAGTGACTCCAGGGCGTCGCCAACTGTCCCCGAGCAGTTGGCACAGGTCATCCCTGTGATGTCGAGATGTGCGGTGCGTGTTTCCATTGTCATACTATAGGGGCTACTCCGTTAGGTGAGTTTCTACTTCGAGAGTGGGGGTAATCAACGGCGTTTACTTTCGGTTCCAAACCGAAGTCAGCGCTACACACCCTCTTCGAGACGCTGGTGTCGATCTTCGAATCGACTCTGACACGATGGACAACAGAAATGGTAGATCTCTCCGCCAATACGACTCGTCTCCCCCTCAGAATCCACAGTATTACTGCACTCGGCACACGTGAGCGCAAACTCGACGCCGTCGATCGATGGCGTCCACTCGACGTCGTCGACTAACGTGACTGTGTACTCAACCGAGTCAGCGCCATCGAGAAGCGTGTTCACCCACGCCCGGACGTTCTGTGCTTCTGCACGTCCATAGAACCAGAGGTCACCCTCCGACGTAATGAACACGTGTTCGACGGCGTTGTCGTTTCTGACCCGCTCACGAACCGCGTCGAACGACTCAGATGGGATATCTAGCTGGACGAGTACCGGTACACCAGCTCTGAGTTGGCTACGGTCAACATCGATAGTGAAGTGGTTGATGACCCCGGCCTCTTGGAGTCGTGTGACGCGATCTGAGACGGCTGGCCCCGAGAGGCCGACTTCCTCGCCGATCGCGCTGAATGGGCGACGGGCGTTCTCGGCTAACAGTGAGAGAATCTCCATGTCGGTTTCGTCCAAGTCACGCATACGAGGCGATAGGGACCCAGGATACAATACGATTCCCCAGCAGATACTTTGGAATACGTCGTTTCACGGCCGTTCGAACAGCAGTATCGAAGCAGCAAACGACAAAGAGGAGCCGTCCGTATCTATCACTGGAATGAGTCAAACGATCACCGTCGAAGGAATGACCTGCGGCCACTGCGAACAGACAGTCGAAGAGGCACTTCAAGACGTGTCTGGTGTGACTGACGCCACCGCCGATCGTGAGGCCGAACAGGCGAGCGTCGATGGTGACGCCGACGTCACGGCCCTCGTGCAAGCCGTCGAAGACGCTGGATACACAGCCCACGCCTGAGAGCACCCAGAACGTTCGCGGACGACCGCCCCGTCGTTCTCTTCCGAGTCCGCCTGCCTGATCGTCCCGCACAGTATCAGGCCCCGGACAGAATAATGGGGTATGGCACCAATACCCAACCCATGAACAACCACCTAGACCACGAGCGTACACGGGACGCTTCGGCGGAAACTGATTCCGAGGGACCCGTCTACTGCTGCCGTATCTGCCAGTTAGAAGCAGATGGAGGGAGGCGAGCGACGGATTCCTCATCCACCACGGAGCCTCCCCACTCCTCCGAGCACACGAACCACGACCGGACGGGCGATACCACCACGGAACCCAGAAGCACCGACGAACACGCCCACCACGATCACGAAGGCGAGTCCGGACACAGCCACGCCGAGGGTAACCACGCCCATCCTGGTGGAGACGAACACGAACAAGATCACGACGCACACGACCACGGCGCGGATGTCCACGAGGGAGAGCACGAAGATCACGGGGCCCACACCGATCACTCGGGTCACGAGCGGATGTTCCGGCGGCGATTCTGGGTATCGCTCGCGCTCTCGGTGCCGGTCCTCTTCTTCAGCGAATTTATTCAGGATGTCTTCGGCTACACGGCGCCAACGTTCCCCGGAAGCGTCTGGATCACACCCGTCCTCTCAGTTGTGATCTTCGCGTACGGTGGCGTGCCGTTCCTCTCGATGGCCCGGACGGAATTGGAAAACCGCGAGCCGGGGATGATGATGCTCATCTCGCTCGCGATCACCGTTGCGTTCGTCTACTCGATTGGGAGTCTGTTCCTCGAGGGGACGACGCCGTTCTTCTGGGAACTCGTCACGCTGATCGACATCATGCTGCTGGGCCACTGGATGGAGATGCGGTCGGTCCGCGCGGCCTCGGGGGCGCTCGACGAACTGGCGAAACTCATGCCTGACACCGCCGAGCGTATCACCGAGAGTGGGGATACCGAGGAAGTACCCGTTTCCGAACTCGGCGAGGACGATGTCGTACTCGTCCGTCCGGGTGCATCTGTGCCGGCCGACGGCGAAGTTGTTGAAGGCGAGTCGTCGGTCGACGAGTCGATGATCACAGGCGAGTCCCGACCCGTAGGCAAGGAACCCGGATCAGAAGTGGTCGCCGGGACGGTCAACCAGGACGGGAGCCTCCGCATCAAAATCACGAAGACGGGCGAGGAGACGACGTTGGCGGGTATCATGCGGCTCGTTGATGAAGCCCAGAAATCGAAGTCTCGAACCCAGTTGCTCGCCGACCGCGCAGCTGGCTGGCTGTTCTACGTGGCACTCGGCGTCGCGGCGATTACAGCCATCGCATGGGTCGTCGCAATCGGGTTCAACATCGGCGTTCTCGAACGCGTGGTTACGGTTCTCGTCATCGCGTGTCCCCACGCACTCGGACTCGCGGTTCCGCTCGTGGTCGCGATCAACACCTCGACGGCTGCCCAGAACGGGATGCTCATCCGCGACCGGATTGCCATGGAGGAATCCCGAAACCTCGATACGGTGATGTTTGACAAGACCGGGACGCTCACGAAGGGCGAGCAGGGCGTTGTTGGCGTAGAGACGGCAGGCGACTGGAGTGAAGATCGAGCGTTCGAAGTCGCCGCTGGTGTCGAGGGTGACTCAGAGCACATGATCGCTCGCGCCATCCGGGACGCCGCCGAGGAACGGGACGTCCAGCGAGTGAGCGTTTCGAACTTCGAGAACTTCCGCGGTCTCGGCGTAAGAGCCACTGTGGACGGTGAGACGGTTCATATCGGTGGACCAAACCTGATTGAGAAACTCGGTATCGAACGCTCCGACGGCATCGCTGCCTTCGCTGAGGAAGCCGGGTCGAACGCAGAGACGGTCATCTACCTGGTTCAGGACGAATCCGAAGTCGTCGCAGCATTCGCGCTGGCGGACGTTATCCGGGAAGAAAGCCGGCAGGCCATCGAGGCGCTACACGCGATGGATATTGAGGTGGCGATGCTGACCGGCGACTCCGAGGACGTCGCACGGGCTGTCTCGGAGGAACTCGGTATCGACCAGTACTTCGCGGAGGTCCTGCCCGAGGAGAAGGACACGAAGGTCGAACAACTCCAGTCCGAAGGGAGATTCGTCGCGATGGTCGGCGACGGCGTCAACGACGCGCCCGCGCTCACGCGAGCCGACGTCGGTATCGCCATCGGCTCAGGGACGGACGTCGCCATCGAGTCGGGCGATATCATCCTCGTCGACAATAATCCGCTGGACGTGGTACGCCTCATCAAGCTCTCGAAGGCAAGCTACCGGAAGATGCAGGAGAACCTTGTCTGGGCGACCGGCTACAACGTCTTCGCCCTCCCGCTCGCGGCAGGGATCCTCGCGCCTATCGGCATCCTGCTGTCGCCGGCGATCGGCGCCGTGTTCATGTCGCTGTCGACGATCATCGTTGCGATTAACGCTCGCCGCCTCGAGGGAATCGATCTCTCGGTATGACGACGCTGATCGTTGGTGGCTACGGGTCCGTGGGTCGGACGATAGCCGGAGAACTGGCCACGGCGTCCGATGGACCGAGCTCGGTGGTCGTCGCTGGTCGCGACGAGACGAAGGCGGCCACCGTCGCAGCCGAACTCGGTGAGAATGTCTCTGGCATTGCGTTCGATCTCCAGAGAACTGACTTGTACGCTCGTGTACTCGAAGATATCGACCACGTAGTGATGTGCGTGGACCAGGCCGGAACAGCATTCGTCGAGGCGTGCCTCGAACGGGGAATCGACTACCTCGATGTGACGGCCTCCGACGAGTTCTTCCGCCGGGTCGAACGTCTTGACGATGTTGCGCGAGACCACGGTGCGACAGCGGTACTGAGCGTTGGGCTTGCGCCCGGCGTCACGAATCTGCTGGCGAAACGCATGACTGACCAGCTGTCGACGGTCTCGGAAATTCGGATTGGCGTGCTCCTCGGCCTCGGCGAGGCGTTCGGTCCTGCGGCGAGTCGGTGGACGCTCGAACGAATCGGTCGAGAGTTCACGGTTTTCGACGCGGGACGTTCACGGCCGGTCCGTGGCTTTGTGACGCCAGAACCGATAGAGTTCCCCCGGTACGGTCGTCGTCGGGCCTACAGCTTCGACTTTGCGGACCAACACGTCCTCCACCGGACACTCGATGTGCCAGCAAAGACGTACCTGTGCTTCGACTCCCGGGCCGTCACTGCGGCAGTCTATGGCCTCTCACGATTCGAGGTGTACCGCCCTACCGCCGAGGCAATCGGACTTGACCGGCTGACGGGACTCGTTTCGACACTCTCAGTTGGCGGGGAGGGCTTTGCCGTGTCGGTCGAGGTCGATGGGCAGCAAGATTCGAACGCGAAGACGCTGCTGAGGGCAATCGATGGAGAAGAACAGAGTCGGGTGACGGGACTCGTGGCGGCAAACGTGTCGATGGCCATCCACGGTACGTCGGTCCCTAGCGGCGTCTACCACGTTCACGAGATTCTCGATTCCGAATCGATTCTCGACGTCCTGCGGGAACGGGGGTACCGGCTCACGAACAGTGAACAGGTCCGGGAGACGAGCAATCCGGTCACCCTAATGTCATGAGGAGGCACTGATGACGACACAGCAAGTTTCCGTCGGTGGACAGACAATCGATGCGGGAAAGAAGCAAACGTTTCGCTTCGCCTGTAGCGAGACATATCACGACGACACGCTTGAAATCCCGGTCACAGTCATTAACGGCGAGTCTGAGGGACCATGCGTCTTCCTGACCGCTGCCGTCCACGGTGACGAACTCAACGGCGTCAAAATCATCCAAGAGGTCGCAGATCACTACGAGCCCGAGGACCTCCACGGAGCGCTCGTGTGCCTCCACGTGTTGAACGTTCCGGGGTTTCTCGCCCAGCAGCGCTACATCCCTATCTACGACGAGGACCTCAATCGGTCATTCCCCGGAAACACCCGGGGTACAATGGCCAAACGGCTCGCGAACACGATTTACGAGGAGTTCATCTCGAAGTGCGATCTCGGCCTCGACTTCCACACGTCGACACGCAATCGGACAACGATGTACCACGTCCGCGCCGACATGCGGGACCCGGACGTCGAACGGCTCGCTCGGGCGTTCGGAACGAGCGTCATTCTTGACGGCGAAGGGTCACGAGGGACACTCCGAAGCGTGGCCTGTCGGGACGGTATTCCAACGGTCACGGTCGAGATGGGGCGGGCCCACCGATTCCAGACGGCACACCTCGACCGGGCGCTCCACTGTGTCGCGAGCGTCCTCGCGGAACATGAGGTCCTGCCAGATCGACCGGTTTCCTGGCCCGGCTGGACGCGAGTGGTCGCCCGCGACGGCGAGAAGACGTGGGTCCGCGCCGAAACCGGGGGTCTCGTGGAGATGGAGTGGGGCCCGCACCCACTCGTCGAGGATGGAGAACCGCTGTTCACGATTTCAGATCACTTTAAGAACGACGTAGAGGTCATTCGCGCTCCATCGACCGGCCTTGTTGTCGGCGTCCTCGAAAACGCAGTGGCGTACCCGGGGCACCCGCTGTGTCACTTCGTGAGCGTCGACGAGGAAACCACCGACGTCATTCGCAACGACATCGAGCGGGGTGTGTTCGACGTCTACCGTGAAGGCGGCTTCCAGTGGCCCGAACCGCGCTGGTACACGGAACACGAACGCGAATCTGATTCCGAACGAGGTGGTAGAAATGACGAGAGGAAATAAACTGACGGTAGCGGGCTATGTCAGCCGTTACGTCACGCGAGTGAACACGGTGTGTGTAGAATGATTTCTCGTAGAATTTCTCCGAGCGATGTAGACCACGTATCGGAGCATTTGGGGGATACGGACCCGTTTCTCGATGGGGCAGGTCACTTTCCGGGTGTATCCCACGCGATCGACTATCGTGGGCAATCGGTAGCTGTCATTGGTGGGGCGATAGGTGGGTTAGCAGCGGCTCATGCGTTGAACAGCCTAGGATACACAGTCGACCTATTCGAACGGCAGTCGTACGATGCGAAGCGAGTAAATTGTGGAGAGGCGATGACTGCGGCCTCGATGATTCCGCTGGAGAAGACGCCAGAGAATGGGTTCGTCAACGATGTTCCAGAATTTGAGGTGGATGTGTACACAGGAACGAATCCGGACCGAGAGCTAGCGGGAACCGGGGTATTTTCGTCCGAGGATGGGTATGTAACCGACCGTAACGTCGTCGAGCGTCGATGGGCGGCTACCCTCGAGGCCGATGGGGTAACTGTGCGTTCGGGTTCCCCAGTTACAAAATCGAAGTTTAAGTCGCTCATCGACCGCCACGATCTGGTCGTCGACGCGACCGGGCAGCCGTCACTCACGAGCAAAGTGGCCGGCAGCACCGACGAATACTCGGGATATATGACCGCACTCAATACCGACGTACAGGGCGACTTTTCCGACATATTTCCGAACACACGGATGATCCTCGAGAATTATGCCGGCTACGCCTGGGTGTTCCCAAAATCGCCAGGCCGGGCAAACGTCGGAATTGGGTGGGCACAGCTGGATCCCCCCACAGATCACATGGAGGCGTTTAAACAAGCGTGTGAACGAAACGGCTGGCCCGTTCCTTCCCGAGAACAAACGAATATTGCTATCATTCCACAGGGGCCGAGTCTAAACCCCTCGCGGATGTATGTGCCCGAGTTCAATGTTGTCAGAGTTGGCGACGCAGCTGGAATTGCGAACCGGTTTTCCGGGAAAGGAATCTCACAGGCCGTCCACTCGGCATACATCATGGCTGAGTATGCCGCTAACGGTCGATTAGCAGAATATCCTGCGGCGTTACACAAGACGATGCGCCCTGAGTACTTGCTTGCGCATGTGGTTCGGGGGGTTCTTGAATCGAACCGACCATACCTGCTTGGCGAGATATTGGCTGCGGTTTCTGGCCTCGATGTTGAGGATGCAGACCGAGCACCGAAGCACGTCCTTTTTCGACTACTTCGCCATCCAATTGTGTTCGCTCGGTTGCTCTCAACCCCGTCGATACTTCAACGCGTATACGACGCCTACACGAATGACTGGGAGTACCGTATCCAAAAGTCCAGTTGACCAAGGAACTGTGGATGTTCATAGTTACGGTCTAAACTAGACGTCCATCGTATCGTCAAGGACTCGTTGGGCGCTGTATCCTTTTTCAGGTTCCCAGCCGTACTCTCGCTCATGACGGGACCTTCTGGTGTGTCTTTCGTCGTTTATAATGAATGCTCCAGACACCGATTTCAGATAAACTAGCAGAGGTTGGAGGCCAATGGTACTCGTAGAATCAGAAGCCCTGTTCTTCGTTGGATTCGGATTCCTTGTGGGGATTCTCTTCGGATTCTTCGGGCTGGGCGGGAGCTTCTTTGTCACCCCGGCGCTCCTCGTGCTCGGCCATCCCGCCGAAGCTGCTGTGGGATCCGGTCTCGTGTTCGTCTTTGGAACATCGCTCGCTGCTGCCGTCACCCACCGGTCTGCTGGACACATCGATTACAAGCTCGGTGGCCTCCTTGTCCTCGGGATGGCAGTTGGCATCGAGGTCGGCAGGCGGATACTCTTCTGGCTCGTCGAGAGAGGGCTTGCAGATGTCGTCATCAGCATCGCCTACGTCGTATTGCTGGCAGTGGTCGGCGTGATCATTCTCCGGCAAGTTCACAATGAACGACTCGCTGACTCCGTCGAACGACGTACTCCACCAGTGTTCGAGAAGTATGCTCTCAACCGACTCCCACCACTGATCGAGTTACGGTCAACCGTGCAGGTTTCCGTGTGGATCGTCTTCGTTGTCGCCATCGCTATCGGAACGCTCTCTGGCTTTCTCGGGGTCGGTGGTGGCTTTCTGATGGTTCCAAGTCTCGTCTATGGAATGGGAATCTCGAAATCGGTAGCGGTTGGTACTGATATCTTTCAAATTGCGGGATCGAGTGCGTTCGGATCTGTTCGCTACTTCCAGGAAGGAGCCGTCCATTTCACGGTTGTACTCCCACTGCTCGGAGGGAGTGTCTTCGGCTCTTATGTCGGGTCACGGCTGACAGATATCGTCGACGAGAGCACGCTGATGAGCTACTTTGCGGTGATGCTACTCATCGACAGCGTCGCAATAGCGAGCAAGACTATTAGCCACACGTACGATATTCGAATCCTCCACTATCTCAGTCTCACGCTCCTCTTCGGAACTGCGCTCGGCATCGCCGCACTCATCGTCTACCGGGGGGGACGAACAGCCTACCACGACTCGATCGGATGATCGCACTTTCGACGTCCTCGGATAGGTAGGGCATTGGCTGGGTCAGCAGGCGTGAGGATAACCAACCAATCATTGTCTGCCGTCGTACGATGAACGGACGAACAAAAAGAGGAAGACGAATACGACAACCATCCCAAGTAACGAATACGTAGGGTCCACTGAGACAAGTAGTGCGCTTCCGATGAGCGACGCCGCTGCAAGAATCGCATACCCGAGTGAGCGCGATCCTTGTTGCTGAGTTGGGGCCACGGCTTGTGTCCGCTCATCCTCCCGTGCATCCAACTCTCGTTCGAGCTTCATGGGGAGTCGAAGGAGTGCCCAAAGTGAGGTTTCCAGTTCGCTCCGCATCGCCGCGATCTTCATCCGAACAGCACGCTCCATGAACCCGTGTTCGCGGAGAAACGTCTGTGCCGCAGCGAGGAAATCGAACTCCGGATCAAGCTGTCTGAGAACACCCTCGCTGATCGATCCCACACGGAGAACGAGCATGATATCGGGCGGAATGCGAAACGGGAACTCGTGGAGCATCCCGGTCACTTCGCTGATGATCTGCTGCCAGTTCACTGTCTCACTGCCCTCCAGGTCTTCGATGACTAACCCGAGGACATGCCCAACGGCGGCTCGATCAGCGTCAGGATCGAGCGCACCGAGGGCGATGAGTTCGTCTATGATTCCATCCACGTTCCGGTTGACAGCAGCGAGATAGAGGTTTACGACGCTGTTCTGCATGGCCGGTGTGAATCGGCCACTCATCCCGAAATCGTAGAAGACGATACGCCCGTCGTCATCGACAGCGAGGTTGCCCGGATGGGGGTCCCCGTGGTACACACCGTGTTCGAGTCCCATGGTGAAGTACGCGTTCGCAACATCCCTCGCAACCCGTTTTGGGTCGTGGCCCTCCCATTCGAGTTTGTCGACGTCAGTGATCTTCGTCCCCTCAACGTAGGCCATAGTGAGCACACGTTCTGAGGAAGCATCTTGGTAGACACGTGGGATGACGACCGTCTCGTTTCCGTCGCGTTCGAAGTTCGACCGGATCTCCGCCATCATTCGGGCTTCACGCTCGAAGTCGAGTTCCTCCAGAATGATGCGCTCGAAGTCGTCAACCATGTTACGGAGCGAAAACTGGAGGCGCGCCGGGGCAAGCAGCATCACTAGCGGAATGAATCGACGGATGGTGCGAAGATCTGTCTCGATAAGGTTCTTGATTCCAGGCCGTCGAACCTTCACGACCACCGGTTCGCCCTGATACGTGGCTCGATAAACCTGCGCCAGTGACCCACCTGCAATCGGTTCCGGGTCGAAGTCGTCGTAGGAGTGATAGCCGACATCGTCTGCAAGCGCGGGAATCATCTCTCGATACGGCCCCGTCGGGACCGCATCCTGCAGCGTGACGAACTCCTCGGCGTACACCTGTGGGACGACATCGGGACGAGTTGAGAGAACCTGCCCGATTTTCACGAACGTCGGCCCGAGATCAAGCATTACCTCGCGAAGCCGGCGAGCACGCTGTGCGTGCGTCTCTTGAGAGACCGAACGGGAGCGTCCGAAAAGCAAAAATCGACGTCGATCACGAAGGAAGAGTATCACAAACGGGACGAGGTTGCCCAGAATCCGGAAGAGTCGAAGAGAAAATCTCACCATCAGTGTCAACACCGAATTCTCCCGTTGTTCCCTAATAGATACGTGTTGGAAGCGTTCCGAAATCACCATTCGGATGGGCGCCGAAACATTCTGATGAATGCCTACTGATCCGGTCTGTGGAATGGAACTCACGTCTGATGACGCCGTCGCAACGGTCCAGCGCGGCGGGAAGACGTACTATTTCTGTAGCGACGAGTGCCGAGAGCGGTTCGAGAAACAGCCAACAATATATACGGAGTAGTCTACCCACTTTTCAGGCTTGAGGTCGGGCTGAGTAGCGCCTTCACAATCACTTCTGAAGGCTGTACTATTTCGCCCCTAGTATCACTAAGACTCTCCACATGAAAATCTGGATAATGAGCACGCGTGAAGACGTTTCGCGGTATCGTCGAAATATATAGGACGAGATAGACAGTGCGACCGTCTACGAGGCCATGGCCTCAGCGGAATCTTAATTCCCAGCTCGCCGACGTATATCGGCCCTTGGCGGCGATCGAGCGGACTCGATCTAGATACTGGCTGTGTCACTCGCATAATCGGATATACGACTCCTCTTCTAATGGCCCTTCCCGGTGTGAGAAGCCATCTAGGGAATCTTCCGAGGAAGATAGGGACTCCCGAGAGTAGAAGCGGGGAATCGTCCGGTGGCCGCGCGAAGTAACTAAGCGAACTCGGCGCCACTGTAACAGTATGGTTAGACCTACCGAGGAGAGTTACACCGACCACGAGCCGCCTTTCCGGCGGTGTTTTCGGGTCGTAACAGAACGGGTGTGATCGACAATGGCCGCGACGACTTCGGGAGTGACAGCGCTTCTCTTCGGCGTGGGACTACTGGCCGGTGTGACCCTCGTCGTGGGGCTCCTCGTCAGCATTCGCAGTCCGACGCGACGTTTCTGGCCGCATGGCAAGCGTGACTGGACGTTCTGGGTCAGTTGGACGGCCTGGTTGGTCTACTTCGGGAGTCTCCTCGGCGTGACATATCTCGACTGGTGGAGTTGGTACCAGCCACCGACGCTCGTCCAGGGGGTCAGTCTCCTGCTAGTGCTCGCTGGGGCCGTGTTCGCCACCTGGGCCCTGTGGCGACTCGGGTTTTGGGAAAGTAGCGGTCTCGAGGGGCACCTGAATACCGAGGGACCGTACCGGTATTCGCGCAATCCGCAGTACGTCGGATACGTCGCCATGCTCGGAGGGGGTGCTGTCCTCGCCGGGTCGTGGATGGCAGCTGTCCTCGCTCTCGTCGGCATCGTCTGGTTTCTGCTCGCCCCACTCGCCGAAGAACCGTGGCTCAGCGAGCAGTACGGAGACGCCTACGAGGAGTATCGCAGATCGGTGCCGCGGTTCCTCGGCCGAACACACCGTGAACCGTCGCGGCAGGGAAAGACCGACCGATCGAAGGGAGAGAACTCATGACACGACGCACGATCACCGTTGACCTTCCCGGCGGAGGGGATCAAACGACCGAATTCGCCTACGACGGCGAATGTCCAGTTGACCCATCCTTCCTCCGGATCGAACACGCGGAAACGACCGTCGAGCTACAGATAGGGGCGGAGACGTTCTTCGATGCATTCACGCGATTTGCGCAGTACGATCGGTGGGCACCCGACGTTCAGGGATCCGCTCACTGGTTGACCGTTGAAGAGGGTGGCGTCGGGTCGAGATTCATCGCGTACGACAAACCAGGGACGACTCATCTTGCCCACTACGGCGAAGTGGTCGACGTAGAGCGACCGACCCACTTCGAGTGGCGAGCGCCGTTCAGCGAGTGGCAACGAGCATACCTCGGGACGGAACTCGAGTGCGAAGAGATGGACCAAGAGACGACATCCGTCACGGAGACGTTATATTTCGACGTCAGAGAGGAGCACCTTCCCGTCCTTGCGGGGTTCACCAGCACGGCCAGTCTCCAAGAGGAGCGCATCGAAACGTTCCTCGAGACGCGTCTCAGGGGCCTCGACGCACTTCTCAAAGAGGACGACATCCCAGACGACGAACGGTCGTTCCTCTTCACGGAAGAGCGGACTGTGGCCACAGATTGGGCCGGGCGAATTTCAGGCGGCGAGTGGGTTCGCGTGCTCTATGCCGACGGTGAGGTTGACTTTGACGCTCCCGCCGACGAGGTGTTCAATGCCTTCTCCCGGTTCGCACGCTACGCTGACTGGACGCGCGATATCCACGTCGGCTGCGAGTGGCTCGACGTGAAGGAAGGCGGCGTCGGATCGCGGTTCCTCATCTGGGAGAAACCCGGCGACCGCCACGTCATGCACTACGGGGTGGTGACCGAGTGCGAGCGGAATCGACGGTTCACGTGGCGGGCACCGTTCGCGGAGTGGGGGAAAGTCTTCCTCGGAACGTCACTCCGACTCACGCCACGTGCCGACGGCGAGACGACCGCCTACCACGTGCTCTACGTCGACCTCCCGGTCGAATATCTCCCGGTCTTCGGTGGCTTCGGCACACTCCCCGGGTTCGATATCGAGTTCGAGACGTTCCACATCTACGAGGAGGCCGACGGATTCCAACGACTCATGGAGAACGACGAGTTCACCGAGGAGGACACTTCGTACCTGTTCGACGAAGACGACCAGATCGCTCACGACTGGCCCATGCAAGAGGGACGTCCGTGGCCCGATCGAGCGCTCACGCTCGAACCAGACCGAACGATCTCCTACGAGGAACTGCTCGTTGAGCTCTCCGAGGTATTCGCCGACGCCCTCCCGTCGCCAAAGTTCACCCGGGAGTATCGCGACCTGAAGCGACTCTGGACCCACGCCGACCAGGAGGGCGAAGAATGATCGGGCGAATCCGCGAAGCAGTGCGAACCATCGCGCGCTTCATCGAGATTCTCCGCTATACCCTCGCAGCGGCGATCCGGTACAAATTCAATTCGGAACCGCTCCCTGGACATGTCCATCACCTCGTCGTCCAGCTAGGGCCGACGTTCATCAAACTCGGTCAGATTGCCTCAACACGCCCGGACCTTGTACCACCTGATGTCTCCGAACGGCTAGAGGAACTCCAGGAGAACGTCCCACAATTCCCATACCGAGACGCCCAGGCAATAATCGAATCCGAACTCGGTGACCCACCGGAGGAGCTATTTCGAGAGTTCCCCACCGAGCCCATCGCATCGGCATCGTTGAGTCAAGTGTACTTCGCGACGCTAGACGACGGGACAGACGTCGCGGTGAAAGTCCAGCGGCCGGGTATCCGACCACGCATGGAGCGGGATCTCCGAATCGTCCGGACTCTCGCCCGGCTGGGTTCCGCACTCCGATTGACGCCACGGCAGCTCCCCGTCACCCAGATCGTCGACGAATTCGCCTCGTGGACGCTGAAGGAACTCGACTTCGAGGTCGAAGGGCACAACCTCGAAGAGTTCGGCCGGAATTTCGCGGACTGGGACGACGTGACGTTCCCCGCGGTCTACTGGAGCCACACGACGAAGCGGGTCCTGACGATGGAGAAGGTCTCGGGGATGCGGCTTGGAGCGGTTCCAGACGCCGTGAGTGAACAGCGTCGGCATACGCTCGCCCAGCGACTCTCGGAACTGCTCATCAAAATGTTCGTCTCTGACGGCTTCTTCCACGCCGACCTCCATCCGGGAAACATCTTCTTCCAGCGGGCCGGCAGTATCGCGATCCTCGATGTCGGGATGGTCGGCCGAATGACGACGGCTCAACGAGATCGCTTCCTCGCGTACTGGATCGCCATCACGCGCCGACAGCGCGACCGGGCGTTTAACCACCTCGTCGAGATGGCCGAGTCGACCGAGCGGGCCGATATCGCCGCCTACCGCGACCAATACGACGTACTCCTCGACCGCTTCTACGACAAGGATCTCTCAGAGCGCAGTCTCGCACAGACCTATCTGGAGATCGTCTACGCCGGCGCCGAACACGGCGTCGTCTTTCCCTCAGAGATGGTCCTACAGGCAAAAGCCGTCGTGACAGCCGAATCGCTGACGCTCGTGCTTGCCCCTGACTACCGATTCAGTGAAGAGATCCGCCCCATCGTCGCGGAAGAGCTAGCAAAGGAAGCGACGCCCCAGGCTGCGATGGATCGCGCGTGGGGCGAACTCGTCGACTGGATCCTCCTCGGGCAGGGCGGAGTTGGTGGGGAGGCTCCATCGGCAACTGCACCGGAAGAGACGGCGTTCCGCAGGGAAGCAATTCAAGCGCTCGCTGATGTCTGGACGGACGACATCGATTCGTTGCTGCAAGACATTCAGGATGACATACCCGAGTACACGTCTGTAGAGTACTGGCGTGACCACCCGGAGCATTACGTTCTCCTCGAAACGGCGCTCGGGTTACTCCGGACGTTCGCGACGGAACTGGCACGTCTCGAAGAACGCAGCGACACCGAGAGCGAACCCGACTCTGTGCCCCTGATCGCGGTCGATGACGCGGGTGACGTCAAAGAGAAATTGTTGACCGACGAACTAACCCGGATGATCGACACCCTCCAAGACGACACGAGTCGGTACACGTCTGCTGAATTCTGGGACCAAAACCACGAGACAAGAGCGACCCTCATCTCGGGATTGACAGCGCTCCGATTACTCCTCGCACGACTGAACCAGAGCGTCGACGCGACGTACGCCCCCAGGTCCAGCGATAGGACGTACAATTCCTCTGAGACGAGCAATACAGATGACTGAGCCTGACCATCCGATTTTCGCACGACTGTACGACCCGGTGATGCGACCAGCAGAGCGAACCCTTCTCACCGAACACCGCCGGTATCTCGCGGACGAAATCTCCGGGGCAGTTCTGGACCTTGGTGCGGGGACGGGTGCGATGTTTCCGTACTTTAGAGAAGCTACGGCTGCTGGTGGAGATGTCTCATTGTTCGCGATAGAGCCAGACCCCAGTGAACGTGTTGACCGGCGAGACACCGGCACATTCGCAAGCGACCGTCGAGGAAGCGAAGGAGTTCGATGCGCCAGAGCACGGTGTAACATAGTAGAAAACTGGTTTATAAAGAAATTACGAGTAGTGTTACAGATAGCGGATGGGGAACTGACATCACTGTCTCGCTCTTATTCAAAGCTCGGGAATGACCCCAGAGCGAGGCAGTCAACAAGGATTTCGAGAGATGCGCCGACAAGGTTCAACGAGCGGACGATGCCGAAGGTGTGAGCGGCCTGCTCCAAGCCGTGCTTGGACAGGCCGCGAAACTTCCGTAGCCACGGTTTGACCAACGAAAACAGACACTCGACCTGGTTAATGTGGATGCCCTCGGGCGAAACATACGTTTCGTCGTGGACAACGATTTTGTGGTCAAACTCCATTCGTCGGTAGGCTTGGAGACCGTCAGTCCAGACCTCTCCCAGCGGCTGGGAGAGGTCTTCCGCCTCCCGCATAACCGGTTCTAGGTCCGTCTCATACTGAATACCAAGCTGGCCGCGAATGACTCGCAGCACGTCGCGGCAGGCCGCGACGAGCGTCACTTGGTCTCCGTGGCGTCCTTTCCAGCGTGAGCGACCCGAACGGCTCGATCCGCCGCAGTGACGACTGTCACGCGGCGGATCTTGACCTTTGTAGCCTGAGCAAACCGTGCTCGATTCATCGACTTGGGTTGGTCCGTCGATCCTGTGCTGAAATTGTTCCCAGACGGTCGGGAAGCCGCTCTGCACGGCGGTTTCTACCTCTCGAATCGCGTAATAGACGGTTCCGTACGCTCGATCGAACAACACCGCAATCTGGGAGATACTCAGCAACGTGTTCGCGTAGAGAACGAACGTGAGAAGCATCTCTCCGCTGGAGAGGTGCTTCTCATGAAACGGCGTTCCGTAGGTGTACACCGGCTTGAAACCACAGCTTCGACAAATTACGCGGTCGGACGAATCCCACGTTTGGATGGTCGGATGGTCACAGTTCGGACAGGTAGTTTGTTCCCAAAACTGCTTGAGTCGCCGCTCGATGCGAGCATCGAGCGGCTCTGTCTCCAGTTTGATCACTCCGAGATCGACAAGCTGGCGCAGCATCCGTCCAAACGCCGACTCCGACGAAGACATACTTGGCTGATATTACGCACCTCACCGCAACTATGAGGTCGTTCCTCAGCTTTGAATAAGAGCGACGATTCTTAACCCACAATACATTTCTGTAGATGTGGGAACAAATTCGCTTTAAGTAGCCGCACTTCGACGCACAACAACGCCTGATATCTCTGTTTAGACTACCATAATGCTTCTATGATAACCTCCAGTATAGTAAAGCAACAAATCACTACAGGGCCTATGGAAGAAGAAAACTCTCTGTTTGCTAATAGTCATACACTTATAAAGTTATCCGCGATAATCGAAGGGGTTGTCGGAACGTGGATAATAGCAGCCCCTCTCTTTCTTAGCCCCATAGAGAAGGGAGTAACAGGCGATGTCCTTATAGGGGCATTGATAATTATTGCTTCAGGGTATAATCATCAACGAATCCGGATGCAAATCCCAGTTCATTCTGGTGCAGCAGGTTTTACCTTAATACTGAGTTTGTTTCTTATTTTGAGTTCAGCTATTAGTGACGTACCTTCGACAATATTATGGAGCACCACTGTAAGCGGACTAATCATCGCCACCATTTCTATCTATCAGCTATACGCCTCAGATTCACTTTCATCTATTTAAGACGGGATGTAACAGTGTTCCAGCGTCACCCAAAAGTTCGGTAGGCAAAGGATGTTTCCGCCGAGTAGCCGTACCCAGAGATATGACGACGACTGATAGTGATTAAGACGAATCTTTGCCAGTAAGATACGGCCAGATGTTTGGTTCGGTGATTGAGCTCA
>NZ_JAQIVI010000179.1 GCF_028618695.1 Natrinema soli
GGAGCGATTCGGCGGTGAGCATCCGCAACGCGGCACCGCCGCCGGTGCTGATGTGGGAGAACCCGTCGACGCCGAGTTTGCGCAGCGCGGAGGCGGTGTCGCCGCCGCCGACGATGCTCATCGGACTGTCCGTCGCGGCGTCGTAGAGCTGTCGGGTGCCCGCTCGGAAGCGCTCGTCTTCGAAGACGCCGGCGGGACCGTTGAGGATGACCGTCTCCGCGTCCGCGAGGATCCGCCGGTAGTAATCCAGCGTCGACTCGCCGATGTCCATTGCGGACTCGCCGTCGCCGGGCGGGAGGGCGTTGACGCCGAGTTCGTGGCGCTCGCCGTTGCGGGCCACGGCGACGTCTCGCGGAAGCGCGATCCGGTCGCCGTACGCGTCGAGCAGATCGACGGCGCGGTCGATCTCGTCCCAGTAACCCTGATCGTAGATGAAGTCGGAACTGGCGTCGCCGAGATCGACGCCGTCCGCGATGAGAAAGACGTTGCCGACGACGCCCGCGGTGAGAACGTGATCGGCCAGCCCCTTCTCGAGGACGGACCAGGCGACGTCGATCGAGTCGGGCACCTTCGCGCCGCCGAGGACGTAGACGCGGGGTTCGGGCGTCTCCCCGATGGAGCCCAGCACGTCGAGTTCGGATTCCATGACGCGGCCGGCGTAGCTCGGCAGGACGGTCGGCAGTCCGACCAGCGAGGGCTGCGAGCGGTGCGCCGCGGCGAAGGCATCGTTGACGTAGGCGTCCAGCACCGACTCGAGTCCGTCGACAAGGTGCGTTCGGGCGGCCCGTTCGGGATCGAACTCCATGTATTCCTCGCTGTAAAAGCGGGTGTTCTCGAGGACGAGGCAATCGCCGTTCGAGAGGCCCCTGACGGCCTCGCGGGCGGCGTCGGTGAAGGTCGCGTCCACGTAGCCGACCGGATGGCCGAGCAGTTCCGAGAGGCGGTCTGCGTGGGACTCGAGGGAGACGAAATCGTCGCCGCCGGGCCGGCCCTGATGGGCGAGGACGGCGACCCGACCGCCACGCTCGAGGAGTTCCGAGAGCGTGTCGACGTGAGCGCGCAGTCGGGCGTCGTCCGCGAGCGTGTCATCGTCGCCGATCGGACTATTGACGTCGACGCGAACACCGACGGTAGTCCCTTCGACGTCCAGCTCGTCGAGGGTCGCGATCATTATCGATCCGTGCACCGCGGCCCCCGAAAGGTCTTTCTATCGGAGCGATAGGGGCCCGGTGGCCGATCACGCCGTCGTCCGGACGGGTTCCGGTCACACCGACCGACAGTCCGCACAGACGAGCTGGCCGTTGGCGTCCCACAGCGCGTCCGCGAGCGAGCCGCAGGCCTCACAGATTCCCTGGGTGGTGTACTCGTCGCCGCCGTTGGGGAGCGGTCCGGCGTCGCCCGCCGAGTTCGCGCGGGCGGTCACTGGATCCGCGAGTTCGCGATCCCGATCGACCGGCGGCTCGCTCGAGCGGGTGGAGGTCATCGTCGCCTGGAACGAACTCGCAGCGGCGATAACGTCGCGCTGGGTGACCAGACCGACGATCCCGTCGTCGTCTTCGACGATGACGTTGCGAATGTTCTGTCGAGCCATCGTGGTAGCGACGTCGGTGAGCGATCGGTCGGGATCGACCGTGATGACCGGGGTCGTCATCGCCTCGTCGACGGTCATTGTGGCGGGATCGCGTTCGTCGTCGACGAGGCCGAGCACGTCCCACTCGGTCACGATGCCGACCGGCTCCGAACCGCGGACGACCAGCGCGCAACTCGTCCGTTCGTCTCGCATGAGGGAAACAACGTCGAGGACGGTGTCGGACTCGCTGACACCGACGTAGTCGCTCGTCAGGATTTCTCTGACTGACAGTTCCGATTCCATGTGTGAATGCATCCCACGAACGGGCTAAAAGCTACCTCCACCACACTTAAGCAAATCGGCAGCAAAGTTCTCTCCTTCCAGGATTCATACGGTCTACCGTACCGATGTCCCGGAGCAACCGCAGGACGGTTCGCGGTCGCTCCGAAAACGACTTCTACCAGTCCGTCTCAGGCTGTCTCCCACTCGAGTTCGACTCTGGTTCCGTCGGCCCGGCAGGTCTCGAGCGCGTGTTTCGCGTCGTAGCCCGCCTCGTGGGCGCTCTTCCCGCGACCGACGCCGACCTGCATCTCGACGTCGACGGCCTCGGCGACGTGAGCGGTCGCCTCCTCGTAGTCGGCCCGCTCGAGATCGGGACAGACGACGATGACGTTGTCGCCGCCGACGAAAAAGGAGAGGCTGCCGTGGGCGTAGCGCATGTGCCGCATCAGTTCGGCGTACCCCTGTTCGATCTCGATGAACGTGTCGAAGGCGTTGAGTTCGTCGGTGTAGTTGCCGGTCGCGTTAACCACGTCGAAGTGCGCGATCTGGACGTCATCGCCGGTCCGGTAGTCGTCCGCGATAGCCCGCCCCTCGAGACACTCGCGGCGGTTCTCGTCCTGTGCGCTGCCGGCGTCCTGCAGGCGTTCGGTCGCGTCCGAGAGCGCCTGCACGGGGCTCGTACCGGTCGCGACGCCGAGGCTGAGACTCACGGGGTATCGGTTGCCGATCGATTCCTGGAGGAGGGCGTGGTCCTCGAGCGAACAGCCGTTCGTGACGGCGATCATGTTGTCGAAGCGAGTGAAGAAGGTGTAGCCGCCGCGGTTGCCGACGAACTGAGAGATGTCTGCGAACAGTCGGGACTGCATCGTCTGGAGGTCGGCCTCCCGTCGGGGCTCCGGCGTCACGGTCCACGGCCCGTAGTTGTCGATCTGAACGAGCGTCACCTGCGTGTTAGTCACTGTGACCGATTCTTTCGAACGCCGTCGTATAAGTGATACGTAATCCAGATTCGTGACGCGACTCGGAAACCGGGCCTCAGGCGGGTTTCTTCTCGGGATTTTTACCTTGCGGGTGGTACTTCCAGAAGCCGCCGGCCCGCATCGCCGCGCCGACGGCCTTGTGCATGTCGACCAGGGTCTCGAACTCCGCGGGTTCGACGTACTCGAAGATTTCGCTCATCGGGACGACGGTCTCGTAGTTGATCCGGATCGGATAGTCACCGTACTCCGCGACGAACTCGTCGCGGTCCATCGGGAAGTCCGCTTCCTCGTCGACCTTGTCCGCGATGATCCGCATGTCGAACTTTCGCATCCCCTCGCTGCCCTCCTCGCCGTCGGGATCGACCGGCCAGTTGCTGCTCATACCTGGGTGTGTGTCGGGGTCCCGCAAAAGGATTACTCTCCGTCGCCGTCACCCCGCCCCCGCCGCTCCGCCCGCTC
The DNA here is from genome assembly GCF_028618695.1 of Natrinema soli. The sequence continues at coordinate 3,292 of NZ_JAQIVI010000179.1, forward strand.
GACGCCGGTCAGTTCGAACCGCGCCCCGCCGTCGTCCCCGTCGGTTACGGTCACGGTCCAGCCGTGGGCCTCGGCGATCCGGTCGACGATCGAGAGTCCGAGGCCGGTCCCGCCGTCGGCGTTCGAGTAGCCACTCTCGAACACGCGGTCGCGTTCGTCTGCCGGAATACCGGGACCGTCGTCTGCGACAAAGAATCCGCCGCCGGCCGCCTCTCCGAGAGTACCCACGGTGACCGTAATGGTCGGGCCGCCGTGTTCGACCGCGTCTTCAGAACTGTCAGGATCTGAGCGGCTCGTGGAGCCATGCTCCACGGCGTCGTCAGCGCGGGATCCGCGCTGACTGCGTGTCGAACCATGTTCGACAGGCTCCTGACGAGCCTGCGAGTCAGGGCTCGTCGAACCGTGTTCGACGGCGTTGCGGATCAGGTTCTCGAGGAGTTGTGCGAGTCGGGCCCGGTCGGCGCGAACGACGGCGTCCGTCTCGATTCGCAACGTGACCGCCCCCGTCTCGACGTGGTGCCAGCAGTCCTCGGCGAGCAGCGCGAGGTCGACCGATTCGATGTCCATCGACGGATCGCGTTCCCGTGCGACCGTCAGGATGCTCTCGATCAGGACCGACATCCGGTCGTGCGCCCACGCGACGGCCTCGAGGTCATCGACGGCGCAGTCACAGGTCTCGCGGGCCGTCTCGAGTCGCCCCTGCGCGACGTTCAGCGAGTTTCGAAGGTCGTGTGAGACGATGCCGGCGAAGCGGTCGAGCCGTTCGTTCTGCGCTTTCAGCTCGCGCTCGCGCGCTTTGCGCTCGGTTATATCCCGCAAGACGCCGACGGTTCCCTGGATGCGGCCGTCCTCGTCCCGCGGGAGGAGCGCGATGTGATTCTCGTTGGGCACGCGTTCGCCGTCCGCCGTGATCGTCTCCATTTCGAACGAGGCGTGTTCGCGTTCGTCCGAGTGTATCAGTGCACGAATCTCCGCCTCGGCGGTGGCGATATCGTCGTCGTCCATGATGATCGAGACGTGTTCGCCGACCAGTTCCTCGGGCCGGTACCCCGTCGTCGTCAACTCGGCGTTGATCGGCGGGACGATCCTGGTGAGGTACCCCTCGTCGTCGAGCGCGTACACCTCGTCGGGGATCGTCTCGAGGAGCGTCTCGTAGCGCTCGAGTTCCCGTTCGCGGGCCGTGCGCTCGGTGATATCGCGAACGACACCGGCGATGCCGCGGTACCGGCCGTCCTCGAGGGGCAGCAACGAGAGGTGATCCTCGCATCTGATCGGTTCGCCGTCGCTCGTTTCGACGGTGATCTCGTAGGTGCGTTTGTGCTCGGCGGTCTCGTCGGAGAGCAGCGATCGGACGCAATCGCTGCCGCGTTCGACGGACGCCTCGTCGAGCAGGAAGGTGACGTGTCGACCGATGATTTCGTCCTTCTCGTAGCCGGCCATTTCGGCGTAGGCGTCGTTGACAAACGTGTATCGGCCCGCGGAATCGACCGTGTAGACGGGATCGCCGAGGGCGTCGATGATCGTTTCGTAGCGCTCGAGATCGCGCCCGCGCTCCGTTTCGTCCGTCACCTCCTGAATCGGACAGATCAGATCGCCGTCGCCGGTCGTCGACAGCGAGCGGGCTTCGACGAATGTGCTCCCGTCCGATCGGAGCCCCGTCGTCTCGCCGTACCAGTCCCCCTCGGCCATCACCGTCGGAACGATCACGTTGCGGCCGTGCCCGGTCTCGTCGTCCGGATACAGTCGCTTCCAGTGTTCGCCGATCAGGTCGACGGGGTCGTAGCCGTAGCAATCGGCGTACGACCGGTTCACGGAGACGAATCTTCCGTCGCCGTCCAGGAGACCGATCCCCTCCTGTGCGGTTTCCATGGCGCGGAGCTGGCGGCGTCGTCGCAGATCGGCTCGGGACGTATCGACGGCGGTTCGGACGCCGTCCGCCAGCGTCGCGTACTCGGTCGCGTCCCGCCGCAGGTAGTCCGTGACACCGGCCGAGATGGCCTCGCTCGCGATCGCTTCCGATCCACTGCCGGTGAACAGGACGAAGGGGCGGTCCTCGTCGGCCGCCCGGATGTCGTCCAGCAACGCCAGCCCGTCCGTCTCGGACAGCTCGTACTCCGAGACGATACAGTCGATGTCGGTCTCTGCGAGGCGCTCGAGCGCATCACTCTCTCCGGCCGCACAGAGCGTTTCGATGGCCTCGTCCGCCCGCTCGAGGGCGTCGGCCGTCTCGGCGAGGCGCTCCGGGTCGCCGTCCACACAGAGGACGCGAACCGGCTCGGTCGAGACGCTCTCGTGCCGATATTTATCCCGGTTCTTCATGGCTTATCTCTCCGTACGACGAGGATATAGATTTGGGCCACCGGTTCGGTCGCTCGCTCAGATCGGACGAGGCGACGGACGGGGTTCGGCTCCGGCGATCAGCCGGTCGATCGGCGGTTCCGTCGAATACGTCACACGCCACCTACTGACACGTTCGTCAGGCGGTCGGTTCGGAAACGGGGTCTCGATCGATCGATTTCCGCCTCGAGCTCCGATGACCGGCGTTCGGGATCGCTCGAGGCCAGACTCTATTCTGCTCGAGTAACAGTAGATATAAGTTACGACAGGTCAACAATCCAGACGGAAGCCGCTCATAGAGAACAGGGGCTGCATTGAAATGCCCCGGGTGGAACCAGCACCCGAGACGTGGCTTCCAAGCCGCAAGGCTTCGAAAGCCATGATTGCGTTGATTCTACCGGGATATAAACGTCCCGCACGACGACAGAACCGCCTGACTCGAGTAGCGTCGACTCCGCACGGGCGATCGATGAGGGGTCGCGATGAGTCGTAACCCCGAGAAGAGCGACGACGACGCATCGCCGCGCCCCGAGGAGAACGACGACAGCGACTCGTCGTCGCGCCCCGACTGCCCGCGCTGCGGTGCCCCGGTCGGTTTCGTCACCGTCACCGGCCCCCTGACGGCGTCGGCCAGTCCCTGTGGCTGTTCGGTGCCGCCGAATCTCGTCCAGCGCGACGAGTAACTCGGGCTCGAGTGTCCAGGTGCCATTAGATGTCGCTATCGGAATCCGGGGTCGCAGTTCAGGGACAGCAATCATCACCTGTTTCTGGGACAGTCTCACGTCCGGCCACGGTCTTATTCCGCGTGAGACTGAACCGGCCTTATGAGCATTATTGCAGAGTTTTCCGTTGACTCGGACGATTTCGCCTTGCACGAGTCGTTGACCGCTGCACCAGACATGATTGTTGAAATCGAACGTGTCGTCGCGACACTTGAAGACAAGGTCATGCCATACTTCTGGGTCAGTGGTGGTGATCAGACGGAGTTCGAAGACGCATTCCGCGATGACAATTCCGTGCAGAATGTTACCGCTATTGACGAGGTTGATGGTGGGAAACTGTACCGAGCCGAATGGACTGAAAACATCGAGACGATTGTCTATGCGTACGTCGAAATTGGGGCGACCATTCTCCAAGCGATCGGGAGAAACGAGAGTTGGGAACTACGGATGCGGTTCGACGATCAAGATAAACTCTCACAATTTCAGGCGTACTGCAGCGAAAACGATATCTCGTTTGTACTCAACACCCTCAGAGAGCAGGAACAACCAATGGCGAGCGCACAGTACGATCTCACGACAAAACAACGAGAAACCCTCGTTACGGCACTCAAGGCGGGCTACTACGATATCCCGCAGGAGACGACGATGAGTGAACTAACAGATGAACTGGGAGTCTCTCAACAGGCCCTCTCGAAACGCTTTCACGCAGGCCATAAAAATCTCATTGCAAGCACCTTGACCGTCAGCCATCCAGACGACGAAGAGTCAGAGTAGCGGAGGACCGTTTATACATAAAGGAGCGGTCAATACAACCCGTCTCCCCATTTCAGTAAAGCGACTATGAGAGGGCATGAGCAATTTACAGCAAGCGCAGGCAAGCATCAATTCGGTGTTTGAGGGATTCGCTCACCATCGTCGTCGATATGCCCTCCGCGAGTTACGGCGGCACGCGAATCCGATGGAACTCGCCGATTTAGCTGATGAATTGGCTGTTCGAGAAAATGAAACACCACTTACCGACGTTCCAGCTGACGAGGTGAAGCGGATCTATATGTCGCTCTACCATACCCATATCCCAAAATTGGAAGCGGCGGATCTCGTTCGCTACAATCAAGAGCAAGATTCAGTCGCGCTTGCAGAGCAGGCTGAATACATCGAACAACACCAGGAATACCTTACAATTGATTGAATTATGGGTGAATCTACACGAGGAAAAGATGCTGCCAGATGCTGTGAGTGTGGTTCGGTCTATGCAGCGTGGATATTGTCTGACGACTCGATTCAACTCATCGGCCGAAAAGATGGCTGTCAATGTGGAGCATCAGCCTTCGAAGTAGTGGACGCAACTCCCGATTGGGATGAGTAGCCGCCAGCGAGGACGAGAGAGAGGATTCGAGCGCGTCGCCAGCACGCGCCACCGCGCGGCGGCTTTCCGTCAATCAGTTACTCCCCAACGGCCTCCTCGACGATCTTGATTTCCTCGTCGGTCAATCCGTACAGTTCGTAGACGATTCCGTCGATCAACTCGTCCGTCTGCTGTACAACTGCATCTGTAACAAGTGATCGCCGTCCGTACAGAACGGCTACTCAGTCGTCGGCTGTTTCGGCGTCGGCGTCCTCGCCCAGCAGTTCCTCGCGGTGCTCGTCGAGCAGCGGCGCGCGACCGCGGGGCTCGGGGTTCGTCTCACTCATCTTGATCGGATTGCCAGCGATCTCGACGTCCCTGTCGGCTCCGGGCTGTTCGACCGGGACGAGCATGTCCCGCGCGTAGACGTGCGGATCGTCGAAGATCTCTTCGGTCGTCTGAACCGGGGCGGCGGGGACGCGACCCTCGAGCTTGCCGACGAGTTCGTCGTTGGTCAGGTCGGCGGCCCAGTCGGCGAGTTCGGCGCGGAGCGCCTCGCGGTTCTCGAGTCGTTCCGGCGTCGTCGGATACGCTTCGGCGAGATCCTCGCGGTCCATCACGTCGCAGAGCTCCGCCCAGTGGTTGTTGTTGAACGCGGCGATGACGGCGTAGCCATCGTCGGTCTCGAAGGCGTTGTACGGGAAGAGCGTGGGGTGGGAGTTGCCCCGACGAGTGGGGGCCTCGCCCGTGTACGACTGCTGGTAGACGGCGCGCTCGGTGAAGCTGAGCATCGAGTCGTACATGGCGGTGTCGACGTACTGGCCCTCGCCGGTCTGCTCGCGGTGGTTGACCGCCGCCAGAATACCGATGCAGTTCAGCGTCGCCGTAAAGAGGTCGCCGACGCCGGGGCCGGTCTTCGTCGGCGGGCCGTCGGGCTGGCCGGTGGTCTCCATGACGCCGCCCAGCGCCTGCGCGATGAGGTCGAAGGAGGGCTGGCCCTGCCGCTCCGTCTCGCCGGTCCGCGGGTCACCGAAGCCGCGAATCGAGGAGTAGATGAGATCGGGGTTGTGCTCTTTCAGCGTCTCGTAGCCCAGGTCGTACTTCTCCATCGTGCCAGAGCGGTAGTTCTCGACGACGACGTCGGCCTCCTCGACGAGCGAGAGGAAGTCCGCGCGGTCCTCGTCGTCGCCGAGGTTCAGTTCGATGCTCTTCTTGCCGCGGTTGACGCTCTGGAAGTAGCCCCCGTAGGCTTCCGCTTCGGGGTCGTCGACGAACGGCGGGTTCGATCGGATCATGTCGCCGCCGGGTCGTTCGATCTTGACGACGTCCGCGCCCAGGTCCGCGAGCAACATCGTACAGTACGGCCCGGCGAGCACCTGGGTCAGATCAACGACGCGAAGGTTCGAGAGTGCTCCCATGTCTGTACGCCCCTTTCCAAACCAGTACCAAAACCTTTACCATCGATCATGTAGTTGTTCCCCGGTACCACCACCCATGTGAATATCCGCCATAGAGACGCTGTTAGGATCCTTAAGGAATATTATCATGGAAGATCATTAGGTTTATAGGCCGGTCCATCATGGTTCCGAATACGATGTCCCAAACGGTCGTCCTCGGCGTGATCGGCTCCGATGCCCACGTCGTTGGCATCACAATCTTAGAGCAAGCCTTCAGTGCAGCCGGCTTCGATGTCGTGAATCTCGGCGTCCAGACCTCCCAGGAGGAGTTCGCCGAGGCCGCTGTAGCACACGACGCGGAGGCCGTACTGGTCTCGTCGCTCTACGGTCATGCCGAGCAGGACTGTCAGGGATTCCACAGCGTCCTCGAGGACGCGGGCGTCGACGCGGTCAGCTACATCGGCGGCAACCTCGCCGTCGGACAGGATGAGTTCGAGCGGACCCGGAAAACGTTCCGGGAGATCGGATTCGACCGCGTCTTCGATTCCGAAACCGATCCCGAAGACGCGATCGCCGCGCTCCGCGAAGACCTCCAGATCAAACCGACGGAGTCGGAACGGGCGACTATCAGTTCGTAGATGTCTAGATGATACGAGACGAACGCATACCATCCGACGAGCTACGGCGTATCGACGAAGAGATCCGATCTGACTGGCACACGGGCGAAGACGTCGGCTTCGAGGACGCCATCGCGTACCACGAGTCGCTGCCCAACCACAAGCGCTTTGCCGACGTCCTCGAGTCGGCGGACAAACCGCTCTTGCAGCCCCGAGCCGGGGTGCCCCGGCTCGACGATCAGATCGAGCTCTCACAGTACCTTCTCGAGGAGGGGAAAGCGGACCTCCTCCCGACCACGATCGACTCGTACACGCGCGACAACGAGTACGAGAAGGCCCAGCAGGGCCTCGACAAGGCCCTCGAGACGGGCGACGACACCCTGAACGGCTTCCCGGCCGTCAACCACGGGGTCGACGGCTGTCGGGAACTGATCGACGCGGTCGACGCACCGATCGAGGTGCGCCACGGCACCCCGGACGCCCGGCTGCTCGCGGCGATCACCTTCGCCGGCGGCTTCCAGAGCTTCGAGGGGGGCCCGATCTCCTACAACATTCCGTACACGAAACGTCACGGACTCGAGGAGACCATCGAAAAGTGGCAGTTCGTGGACCGGCTGGCGGGGGCGTACACCGAACGCGGCGTGCGGATCAACCGCGAGCCGTTCGGGCCGCTCACCGGCACCCTCGTCCCGCCCTCGATCGCGATCGCGATCATGCTCGTCGAGGGGAAGTTAGCGGCGACGCAGGGCGTGCGCTCGATCACGCTCGGTTACGGCCAGGTCGGCAACATCGTTCAGGACGTGGCCGCCCTGCACGCGCTCAAGAAGCTGGGCAACGAGTACCTGCCCGACGAGGTCGTCGTCACCACCGTCTTCCACGAGTGGATGGGCGGCTTCCCGCCGGACGAGGCCCGCGCGAACGGCGTCATCAGCTTCGGCGGCATGACCGCCGCCATCGCACAGCCGGACAAGGTCATCACCAAGTCGCCCCAGGAGTTCCAGGGGGTGCCGACCATGGAGGCCAACTCGGCCGGCCTGCGCACGACGCGCCAGGTCATCGATATGGCGATCGAGCAACAGATCGACATCGACGGCATCGAGGAGGAACAGGACCTCATCGAGCGCGAAACCCGCTGTCTGATGGATACCATCTTCGAACACGGCGACGGCGACGTCGTCCAGGGAACGCTCAAGGCCTTCGACTCCGGTGCGCTCGACGTCCCCTTCGCACCCAGCGACAGCGCGGCAGGTGCCGTCCTGCCCGCGCGGGACGACGACGGTCGCGTCCGCATCTTCGAGTGGGCCGACCTCGAGATGGACGAGGACATCAAGGAGATTCACCGCGCCCGACTGTCCCAACGCGCGGACACCGAAGGGCGCGACCAGTCGTTCCGGATGGTCGCGGACGACGTCGACGCGATCAGCGACGGCAAGCTCATCGGCCGACCGCAGGGTGACGTCTCACCATGAATATTACAGGAATACACGCAACGCCCGGCTACTCCGGGTTCTTCTTCGACGACCAGCGCGCGATCAAGCAGGGAGCAGCACACGACGGCTTCACCTACGAGGGCGAGCCGGTCACCGACGGCTTCGACGAGATTCGCCAGGCCGGCGAAACGATCATCGTCGACATCGAACTCGCCGACGGCACCGTGGTCCGGGGCGACTGCGCCGCGGTCCAGTACTCCGGTGCCGGCGGGCGCGACCCACTGTTCCAGGCCGAGGAGTACGCCCCCGTCATCGAGGGTCCCGTCGCCGACGAACTCGAGGGCCGGGACGCCGCCGAGTTCCTCGACAACGCGGAGTCGCTCGAGGAGATGCACGTCGAGGGTGATCGACTCCACACGGCGATCCGCTACGGCGTCTCGCAGGCGCTGCTCGCGGCGGCCGCGGAAGCCGAGAAGACGACGCAGACGGACGTCCTGGCAGACGCGCTGGGCACCGAGCCCGCGGCGGAGCCGGTGCCGGTCTTCGGCCAGTCCGGCGACGACCGCTACAATAATACAGAAAAGATGTTCGTCAAGGGCGTCCCCGTTCTGCCCCACGCGCTCATCAACAGCGTCGAGAAGATCGGCGAGAACGGCGAGGTCCTCCTCGAGTACGTGGAGTGGCTCGTCGAGCGCTCCCAGGAACTGGGCCCCGAGGGGTACGAACCCCGCTTCCACATCGACGTCTACGGCATGATCGGCGAGATTTTCGGCGCGCCCTACGATCGCGACGAAGTGGTCGACTACTTCGCCGCGCTCGAGGAAGCCGCGGCCCCCTCCCCGATTCAGATCGAGGGGCCGATGGACGTCGGCGACCGGGCCGACCAGATCGACGCGATGGTCGAACTCCGCGAGGGGCTGGCCGAGGCCGACGTCGGCGTCGATATCGTGGCCGACGAGTGGTGTAACACCTTCGAGGACGTGCAGGCGTTCGTCGACGCGGGCGCGGCCGACCGCGAGCAGGTCAAGACGCCCGACCTGGGCGGGATCCACCGCAGCGGACAGGCGGTCCGCTACTGCGAGGGGACCGAGACCCGCGCCTACCTCGGAGGCACCTGCAACGAGACGGAAACCTCCGCACGCGCCTGCGCTCACGTCGCGCTCGCGACGAACGCCGCGCAGGTGCTCGCGAAGCCCGGCATGGGCTTCGACGAGGGATTCATGATCGTCGAAAACGAGATGCGACGGACGGTCGCCCGACGGAAACGAGAACAGTTACCAACTGACGCGGAGACGGACGAGGTGACTGCAGATGACTGAGTGGACCGATCCGGACACGTTCGCACAGGCGCTCGAGCAGGTCGAAACCAAGGAGAAGGGCAACTGCTTCGAGGACTTCGAGGACGGGGACGTCATCGAACACGACCCCGGCCTCACGCTCACCCAGTTCGGCAACGAGTCCTGGATGAGTCAGACCCTGAACCACGACCCGGCCTACTGGCGGCACGACGCCGCCGCGGAACGTGGCTTCGACGAACCGCCGGTTCACCCCGACTATCTCACCGCTGCCACCCTCGGCATCACCGTCGAGGACTTGAGCGAGAAGGGGGGCTACTTCCTCGGACGCACCGACGTCCGGTTCCCCACCGCACCGGTCTATACGGGCACCGAACTCCACGTCGAGAGCGAGGTCGTCAACTGTGCGACCTCGAGTTCTCGACCCGAGTACGGCATCGTCTCCTGGCGCACCCGCGGAAAAGACGCCGAGACCGGCGACGTGCTCTGTTCCTACGAGCGGACGAACATGATCCCGCGCCGCGAGCCGGTTGCGACGGACGGGAGCGGGGCTGCGGCCGCCGAAGGGGACGGCGACGACGGCCCCGAACTCCCCGACGAGTTCATCGCGCCCGAGGGCGGCTACTACGAGGACTTCGTCGACGCGCTCGAGGAAGCCGAGGACGAGAACGCCGCCGTCGCCTACCGCCACGAGCGCGGCCGCACGCAGGACGACGTGACCGTCGCATCGCTCCCGCTTTCGACGCTCAACACGGCCAAACAGCACCACAACGTCGACGTGATGGCCGACTCGCCGTCGGGCAGTATCGTCACCTACGGCGACGTGACTCGATCGACCGCGTTGGGACACGCTCGTTCCGACGAAGAAACGTGGCGCGAGGTCGGCTTCGACGACGAATCGTTCCACACGTTCGTCGCCGTCGGCGACACCGTCTACGCCTTTACGCGGGTTCTCGAGGCCAAAGCGGACGCCTCGAGCGAGGAGGCGGGGACGGTCACTTTCGAACACATCGCGTTCAACCAGGACGACGAACCCGTCTACTCCGGGACCCGAACCGCGGAGATTCGAAAGCGTTCTAACTAACACGAACGACCATCAAAGACGACTGCAGACAATCGCGAATTCAAAACAGAGACACATGACTGACGACATCCGACTCTGCCGCACGTTCCAGACCGCACCGGCCGCCGTTCCGAAAGACGACTCGGCGAAGTACCTCGTCTCCGCGCTCGAAGCGGAGGGGTTCCAGGCCCCCGACTGGCTCGTCCCCGACATGGAAGACGGGACGGCACCGGACATGAAAGCCGAGGGCCTCGAGAACACCATCGAGAAGGTTCCCCAGTACGACTTCCCCGGCGAGATCTGGCCCCGCGTCGAGTGGAGCTACGAGGACGAGGAGTACTGCGACAAGGGGCGCAACCAGATCGACCGCCTCGTCGGCGAAATCGGTGACGAGATCGACGGCGTCGTCGTCCCCAAGGTCGGCCGCCTCGAGGACGTCAAGCGCGCCGCAGAGGTCGTCGCCGAAGCCGAGGCCGAACACGGCTACGACGACGGTTCGATCGGCCTCTCGATCATCATCGAGACTGGCCGCGCTCGCTCCGATCTGCGTGAGATTTCCAAATTCGGCGAGGACTCCCGGCTCACCGCGCTCGTCTTCGGGCCCGTCGACTACGCCGCCGAACTCGGCGGCCGCGACCTCGGCGACGGCATGCCGCGCTGGAACGGCCTGCTCGAGGCCCTCTCGAACGAGTCCAGCGCCGCGGGCCTGCTCTCGATCGGCGGCCCCTTCGACGACCTGTTCAAAGAGCGCGCCGGCTTAACCTACTACAACGCGGACGCCTACGCGGATCAGGTCGAACACGAGGCCCAGCTCGGTCTCGACGGCTCCTGGTCGCTGTACCCCAAGCAGACGATTCAGGCCAACACCGTCCACATGCCCACGCCCGACGAACTCGAGCGCGACGTCCACAAGATCGAGCGCTTCAACGAGGCCAAGCGCGAGGGCACCGGCGCGGTCACCATCGACGGCCAGATGGTCGACGAGGCCACCTTCAAGAACTTCCGCAACACGGTCCAGCAGGTCCGTGCGATCGACGACATCCGACCCGCACAGACTGAGGAGTACTACGACGCTGCACTGCTCGACCGGGCGCGCGACCTCGAGCTGTCCTACCGCTGAGCGGTCGCCGCTCACGCTCGATCTCGAATTTTTCGATCGCTGTCTGTCTCGAGTGGCTCACAGCGAACGCTGGACCCGCCGGGAGACCGTCTACCCGGCGCATCGAGTGCACGCACGATATCCAGTTATTGTTGCCAATCCTCCGATAATAATTTACTATATTCGTAAGTATTAACAATGAATGTGGGTTCCATACAACCCGCACTTATGGCGTACGTGCCGCTACAGGCGGTCGAGTTCGCGCATAGCCCGTTGATCACGTTTATCGTCGGTCTCGTTGCAGTCGTCGCGTTGCTGGTGTGGCTCGACCTCCCGGCGTTCATCGGATTGATTATGGCGGCGTTCACCGTCGGCGTCGTCAATACAGTCTTCGTCGCCGACTTCGGCGCGGCCGATGCCGGCTCTCGAGTTGCGACTGCATTCGGAGAGAACATGGCCGGGATCGGTATCCCGATCCTGATGGCCGCAGTCATCGGCAAATCGATGCTCGAAAGCGGGGCGGCCCAGCGGATCGTTCGGAGCTTTCAGAACGTTCTCGGCGAGTCCAACTCGGACATCTCTCTGCTGGGGAGCAGTACCTTCCTCGCCGTCCCCGTCTTCTTCGACAGCGTCTTCTACCTCATGGCACCCCTCGCACGCTCGATGCGAGCCCGTGTGGGCCGAGATTATACCCTGTTCATCGTCGTCGTCGGGGCCGGTGCAGCGACGACGCACGTCTTCGTCCCCCCGACGCCGGGACCGCTGGCTGTCGCAGCGGAGTTGGGGACGGACCTGGGAGCAACGATCGCCATCGGAATCGTGACCGCGATCCCGGCGGCGATCCTCGCCGGCCTTGTCTACGGCCGGTGGATCAACGCCAGACTCGATATCCCGCTTCGCGATACGATGTCGACGACGACCGAGGAGCTTCAGGATGTCGCCGACAAACCGACGAGCACCCTGCCGGGCATGCTCGAGTCCGCGGCACCGATTATTCTGGCGGTCGTCCTCATCGCTTCGCTGACCTTCGTCGACGGATTTGGGGACGTCGTGCCGTCGCTCGAAACGATTCGGCCGGTTGCCGCCTTCCTCGGGGACAAAAACGTCGCGCTCACGATTGCTGCCCTCGCCGCGGCGTACACTTTCATGCGACACAACGAACTCACCCGTAGCGAGTGGGCCGACGAACTCACGGAGGCGCTGAAAAGCGGTGGGAACATCGCTGCCATCACCGCCGCCGGTGGCGCATTCGGTGCTCTCCTCGCGGCTTCGGGAATTGGTGACTATCTCGCAGGTGCCCTCGAGGGCGTCGGTATCGGCCTGCTGATCACCGCCTGGCTCATCGCCGCGATCGTTCGCATCGCACAGGGCTCGGCGACGGCCGCGATGCTGACGGCCGCCGGGATCATGGCACCCCTCACCGGCCAGCTCGAGGTCCACGCCGCTTACCTCGTGATGGTGATCGGTGCGGGAGCCAACATCTTCTCGTGGTACAACGACTCCGGCTTCTGGCTGGTGAAGGAAATCGGCGGGCTAACACAGGGCGAGACGCTCCGGACGTGGACCGTTCTGACGACGATCATATCGGTCTCCGGGCTGCTCACGAGCCTGATACTCTCGACGATCTTCCCGTTCGCATAGATCCGGAGCGATTCTCCCGTTTTATCGCCGAACTATCACGTGTGGGGCGGACGGATAGCACCAGCGACGGCGTCTAACTGTGTGAAAGAACGGAGTCGCTATCTATCGCTGTGAGCGACAGATAACAGTCGTTATTACTTGCGGACGAGGTTCGTCGCGCGGGGTCCCTTGGGGGATGATTCGATGTCGAACTCGACTTCCTGCCCTTCTTCGAGGTCCGGGCCGCCGACGTCCTCCATGTGGAAGAACACGTCCTCATCGTCGTCTACCTCGTCGTTGTCAGTCGAAATGAAACCGTACCCGCCCGTATCGTTGAAGAAGTCAACCGTACCGTTTGCCATTACAACCACACAGAGTCCCGGCTCGGGGATAACACTTCTGAGAGACGAGGTATCACGACTCCCCAGTATACTCGACTCGAGATGTAGTAGTCACCCTCTCTACAGCCGAGTGTTCGTCGCGAGGACAGGTTCTCGGACGGTTCTGAGAACGCTGGTCAGAAGAGTGGCAACAACTCGAGAAAGACAGTATTCACGCGGGCGACAGTGCAGACGTCCGTCGCTCACGGACGCAGGTATTTATGGAGTGGTAACATGGTGCTAGGTGAATCGCTATGAAACCGTGCCACAGCTGTCAGGCGGTCATCGACGAGTACCTCTTGGATAAACAACTCGAACCGCTGCGCGACCTCACAGTTGACGACTTCAATGTCTGTGCGGACTGTGCGACCATCGTTGCGGATGCGTGCGTGAAATGCGGCAGCGCGGTGTACGTCCCCCGAAGCGAATCCGTCACCCCCGATTACTGCCCAGCGTGTCGTGCCGACCTGATAGACCGCACCGGCCACGATCCCGGCTGGAATTGTGACCTGACGTCTACCTGAACGGCACCCCACCTCTCGAACAATATTTCCTGGCGCAGCCATTCAACAGGCAGCTAGCGTTACCGGGATATTTTATCAACGACTGTCTGAAAGTAATCCCAGCGAAGTTTGCTCCGATACCTTCGGAAACCCTGATTCAAATCCCTCCGTTTCGTTTTCCGCTCGAGAGACTCCTCACTACGTTCGTCGTATTTGCTCGCGGAAAACGGTGGGGATGGGATTTGAACCCATGAGGCTTGGAGGCCACCTGCTCTCAAGGCAGGCGCGTTAGGCCGCTCTGCCACCCCACCTCGCTCTCCGTTTTACCGCACGTTCCAAAAGGGTTGTCGGTCTATTCGCGCTCGAGCCCGCCGTCGTCTCCAACTCGAATTCCCAGTTCGTCCACGAGCGCCGCCGTCGCCTCGGCACCCGGCCGCTCGGCAGCGGATCGGGCCTCGAGCCCCGCAATGGTCGCTCGGAGCCCGGTAGCCGTCGGCACGGTTGGGAGCATCGGCGCAAAGCCGACGCCGAGTCCGTCGTCTGCCGCGCGTCGGGCCAGCGTCGACAGTTCGGGCGTCGCGTACGCGTCGGTGAAGTCGATCGGTTCGGAAAAGCCCGCGAAGTACGTGCTTCCCTCGGTCGATGGCCCGAGCACGACCTCGTGACGTCGCAACGACATCGCCGCCCCGTCGATCTCCGTCCGAGTGACCAGCGGCACCGTCGGCTCGAGCACCCCGACGCTCTGGACCCCTTCGCGCTCGAGGAGGTGCGTGACGGTGTTGCCGACGCGAGCAGATCGGTTCGAGCCGACCTGGCGCTCGAACCGAACCGCCGC
>NZ_JAQIVI010000018.1 GCF_028618695.1 Natrinema soli
CAGCGGGGCCTGTCCGAAGGCCATCCCGAGCAGGGACAGCGGCAGCAGTCCGAGCGCGACCGCGCTCCCGAAGCGGAACCGATCGATGTCCATGTACTCCCGCAGGTACGGCCCGGTGAGGGCGATGAGCAGCGCGAACGCCACGCCGACGGCCGCCGCCAGCGTCGCGTGGACGACGAGGACGGGATCGGTCATCACGACGAACGTCGCCCCGGCGGGGTCGATACTCGCGACCAGCCCCAGCCCGATGACGACGATCGGGTTGGGGAGGTAGTCCCCGATGGTCGCGCTGGCGGTCTTCGCCGCGATGGCGGCGATCACCAGCGCCGCGAACCGCTCGAAGATGACGATGTCGAGCACGCTCTCGATCGCCGGCGCAAGCGCGGCCTGGACCGCCGCGAGCAGTATCAGCGGAATCCCGACGAGCAAGACGACGGTCGCTTGCTCTCGAGGCGTGCCGTCCATCTCCGCCAGGATCACAGCGACGGTGGCGCTCCCGCCGAAGATCAACAGGCCGACCTGGATCGCGCCCAGCGGCTCGTCGAGCGCGCCGGCCAGGATCAACGCGGGGAAGACGCCGTCGACTAACGGCAGCATCATCACCAGCGCGAGGAGCCTCGCGTCACCCCCGACGATGCGCTCCATCTGGAGCGCGACCGGGTGTTGTGACGTACTCATCGGTCAGGGTCGATGGCCGTGACCCGGGGCCAGTGGGCGATATGACGGGCGATCCCGTACCGACCGGTCCGCACACCGGCCGATCGCATTGGGGTTCTGGCCTCGTGCTGTGAGTTTCTGTGTAAAATTCCCGAAGGCGAAGGCGGCGGCGAAGTCGGAACTCGTCCGGCCATCGGTTCGGGCGGCGGCTGCACTCACAGCGTACATACCCAAACACACGAGCGGACTGTCAATAAACGTTGCGTGGGACGGCATTTCACGATTCGGTAGTGTTTCAGCAGTAGCGGCCAGATCCGTACGGAAACGCACAGATCTGTCATAGATATGGGCACTCGTCGCTGGGATCGCCGCGATTTGTGACACCGACTGTGACTCTCGCGCCGACGAAACGATCGGACGAGAACCCGAAGACCTGAGGACGAGTACGGATGACTCGAGCGGGGACGCTGACAAAATAACGCCGGAAAAACGCCGAACTACTGGCGTCACGATGACAAGATACTGCGTGCTCAGGGCGGCTACCAGCGCGGCTAGACGAATCGGCCACGGATGGCCTCGACAACGGTTCTCACCCGGATATATCTCGCAATACTTTTTGCCCGGGGGTCCGGACGGTTTACATGGCGAACGACGTTCCAGAGCAAGAGCCCTATTCTTCGAAACTGCAGGTACCGGAAGCGCTAACGTTCGACGACGTCCTTCTCCGCCCGAAGGAGAGCCGCGTCGAACCCGACGACGCCGATCTCACGTCGAACGTCTCAAAGAACGTCGAGGTCTCGGTCCCGATCCTCTCGGCGGCGATGGACACCGTGACCGAGAGCGGCATGGCGATCGCGATGGCCCGCCACGGCGGCCTCGGCGTCCTTCACCGCAACATGAACGTCGACGAGATGGTCGAGGAGATCGAGCGCGTCAAGAGCGCCGACGAACTCATCATCCCCCTCGACTCGGTCGTCACTGCCGATCCCGAGATGTCCGTGCGCGAGGTCGACGAGCGAATGGCCCGGCAGGGCGTCGGCGGCGCGCCCGTCGTCAACACCAACGGCGAAGTCCTGGGGATCATCTCGAGTACGGACATCCGACCCCACCTCGAGGTCAACGAGGACGATCCGGTCACCGAAGCGATGACCGACGAGGTCATCACGGCCCCCGAGGACATCGACTCCCGCGACGCGTTCGAGATGATGTACGAGCACAAGATCGAGCGGATCCCGGTCGTCGACGACGAGAACCTCCTCGTCGGCCTCGTGACGATGCAGGGGATCCTCCAGCGCCGCGAGTACAAGGAGGCCGTCCGCGACGAGGACGGTCGCCTCCGCTGTGGCGTCGCCGTCAGCCCGTTCGAGCACGACCGCGCGACGGCCGCCGACGAGGCCGGTGCCGATGTCCTCTTCATCGACACCGCGCACGCGCACAACCTGAACGTCGTCGAGGGCGCTCGAGACATCAAGGAGTCCGTCGACGCGGACGTCGTCGTGGGGAACATCGGCACCCGCGAGGCGGCCGAGGATCTGGTCGACTTCGCGGACGGCCTCAAGGTCGGCATCGGCCCGGGATCGATCTGTACCACCCGCGTCGTCTCCGGGTCCGGCATGCCACAGATCACGGCCGTCGCACAGGTCGCAGACGTCGCGAGCGATCAGGACGTGCCGGTGATCGCCGACGGCGGCATCCGCTACTCCGGCGACGCCATCAAGGCGGTCGCCGCCGGCGCGGACGCCGTCATGCTCGGCTCCTACTTCGCCGGCACCGACGAAGCGCCGGGGCGCGTCGTCACGATGAACGGCAAGAAGTACAAGCAGTACCGCGGCATGGGATCCGTCGGCGCGATGAAGTCCGGCGACAGCGACCGATACCTCAAGGACGAACCCGACGAGGACGACGAGTACGTTCCGGAGGGGGTCGAGGCCGCGACGCCGTACAAGGGGACGCTCAAGTCCGAACTCCACCAGCTCGCCGGTGGCATGCAGTCGGGCATGGGCTACGTCGGCGCGGAAACCGTCCCCGAATTCAAGGAGCGCTCGGAGTTCGTTCGCGTCTCCGCGGCCGGGCAGGCCGAGAGCCACGCTCACGACGTCGTCATCACCGACGAAGCGCCGAACTACTCCCCCGACAGCGAGTGAAGGCGCTACCGGCGGCGCTCGAGCGCCGACTCAGACCAGTTCGGTCCGACGAATTTTTCCGGTCGTGGTCGTCGGCAGTTCGTCGACGAACTCGATCTCGCGCGGGTACTCGTACTCCGCCAGCCGCTCCCTGACGAGGTCGCGGAGTTCACGACGGAGGTCCGTCGAATCCGTTTCCCCCGCGGCCGGCTTGACGACCGCTTTGATGATTTCGCCCCGCGTGTCGTCCGGAACGCCGACGACGCCGACCTGTTCGACGGCCGCGTGCTCGAGCATCGCTTCCTCGACCTCCCGCGGGGCGACGCGGTAGCCGCTCGTGATGATGAGGTCGTCGTCGCGGGAGACGAACCAGAGGTAGCCGTCCGCGTCGCGCTTCGCGAGGTCCCCGGTGAGGTGCCACTCCCCGAGGGTCACGTCGGCCGTCTTTTCGGGATCGTTCAAATACGCCTCGAAGACGACGGGATCGTCGTCGCGGCGGACGGCGATCTCGCCGACCTCGCCGGTCGCTACCGGATCGCCGCTGTCCGGATCGACGACGGCCACGTCGTGGCCGGGGACGGGTTTTCCCATGCTGCCCGGCTTCGCGGGGACCCACTCGCGGCAGTTCGTGACGAGCAGGTTCGCCTCCGTCTGGCCGTACAGTTCGTTGACGACCGTCCCCTCGAGTTCCGCGTCGGCCCACTCGAGGATCTCGCTCGTCAGCGGTTCGCCGCCGGAGCAGATCGCCTCGAGCGAGAGGTCGTAGCGGTCGGTCGGGTCGTCGACCGTCATCAGCATGCGGATCGCCGTCGGTGGCACGAACGCGTTCGTCACGTCGAACGCCTCGGCGATCTCGAACGCGGTTTCCGGATCGAACGACCCCATCGGGTAGCCGACGACCGGTCGACCGTAGTGCCACGCCGGGAAGACGAGATCGCCCAGCGCCCCGATCCACGCCCAGTCGGCGGGCGTCCAGTAGATCGAGTCGCCGCGAACGTCCCGCTCGAAGTACATCGAAAACGCGGGACAGTGACCGAGCCAGACGTCGTGCGTGTGAAGCACACCCTTCGGTTCGCCGGTGCTCCCGCTCGTGTACATGACGATCGCCGGCGTGTCCGCGTCGGTCTCGACGGGCTCGTACTGGCTTGAGCGACCCTCGATCGCCCCCGCGAAGTTCCGGACGGTGGCCTCGCCGACGCGCGCCGGCTCCGGATCGGCGTCGACGACGAGCACGTGCTCCAGCATCGGACAGTTCGGCGCGAC
>NZ_JAQIVI010000180.1 GCF_028618695.1 Natrinema soli
GACGGCCTCACGCCCGACCTCGAGGAGGCGGCCGCCGAGGAGGTCATCACTGCGGACGAACGCGACGAAGTCGCCCGCGGGCTGGCCGCGAGCGCGGCACTGCAGGTAAAACAGGCGATCAACAACAACGTGCGGCCGACCGGCAAGTAGTCGGTCCCGTCATCGAGGGTCCGCGCTCGATCGGCTCGTCCCATCGGGACGGAGCACACCCCGCTTTTCGACGCGTCGGCTCGGTCAATAGCGCAGCTGCTCAGCTGGTGGCGTCGGCGCTCGAGATCGATCTCACGGGAAGAAGTCACCTCAATTATCGGATCGAGACAGCGAGCGTGCTTTACTGAGTGCTCGTCGGGGACTGCGCGGCGGTATCCGGCTGGATCTCCTCGAGTTCCTCCTGTTTCTCCGCCGCCTCCTCGGCGTCGGCGGCCTCCTCGGCCTCTCGCTCTGCCTTCTCTTCGGCTTCCTTCTTCTCCTTGATCTTCTTCAGACGGAACGTCTCCTCGCGCTCTTGCTCCTCGAGTTTCTGCTCGATGTACTCCTGATTGTCGTACAGTTCCGGCAGGAGCTTGAACTCGAGGGCGTTGACGCGGCGCTTGGTGGTCTCGATCTCCCGGAGCATCTTCTTCATCGCCGTCTCGACCTCGGCGGCGAGGATGATGCTCTCCAGCAGGTCCTCGTAGGCTTCGGCGGCCTCGTCGATGCGGGCGGAGGTGCCCATGATCCCGTACCCGCGCTGATCGAGGCTCTTGGTGACCTTTGAGGACTCGATCTGCGGGACGACGACACCCATGATGTTCTTGGATTCGGTGGTGATCTCGGGGTGTTCCTGCAGCGCCGCCGCGGCACCGCGGACCGCCACGTCGCCTTCCATCGCCCGGGCCATGTTGATCTTCTTCTGGGCGGCCTCGTAGTCGTCGGCG
Organism: Natrinema soli; assembly: GCF_028618695.1. The sequence goes on from NZ_JAQIVI010000180.1 coordinate 918, forward strand.
AGGTCGCCGCGGACGTCCTGGGCCTTGTCCAGAATGTCCATGAACTCCATGATCAGCCCGTCGCGTTTCTTCTCGAGCGTGCCGTGTCCCCGCTCGGACAGCTCGATGCGATCCTCGATCGCCATCAAGTTCTTGCGGGTGGGCTTGACGTCGTTGGCCATCTTGTGGGGGGCTAGCGCCCCCAGTCGGATAACTGTTTACAGTTTCCGCGCACCGTTCGCGCTCGAGGCGCTGGAAATCGACGACAGCGGTCCCGTTCGGGTGTCGGTTTCTATCCGAGGAAGAGATCGACCATGTCGCCCGAGGATTGGCCTTTGTAGAGTTCCGAGTAGCCGCAGTTCGTACAGCTAACGACCATGAAGCTCCTGTTCTGGATATCGAACAGTTTCGAGAGTCCGCTCCCAGTCGTCGAAATTTCGTCAATCTCCGTCTCCGTGTGATCGCACTTCGGACAGCCGTGGTCGTCGTCTTTCATAGTCGGGCTTTCCTGTCATTGCACAAAACATTTGTGCTCGGATCCTCGAGTACCGGACGAGCTATGTCCGCCGCTTTCGCGATCGTTCTACTGATCTCCCTCGCGATCCCGCTCGTACTCTGGCTGGCGATCAGTCGGGAAACGTCGAACCCGACCGTGGTCGATCGTGCGGAAGCGGAACGGATCGCAAAAGAGCACGGCGGCCGAAATCCGTCGCGCTCGGCCGATCGGTCGGATCGCTCTTCGAGGGCCAATCGACGCGATGGACTCGACCGAGACGGCCTGCAGTCGTCGACCGTGGCTGCTCACGACGCCGAAGACGAGCGGGACGACCGTCGAGAGTTTTGAGGCGACGGATGGAAACGAGGCGTTTGACTCACCCCTGCCCGACCATTCGCTTCTCATCTTCCCACTCCTCCTGGCGGAGCTCGTACTTCTGGACCTTGCCGGTCGCGGTCGTCGGCAGTTCCGCGACGAACTCGACCCTGTGGACCACTTTGTAGCCCGCGAGATTCTCGCGAGTAAACGCCTCGAGATCCCCCGCCGTCACGCCCGGATCGTCCGGGTCGCCGCTCGCGGGGACGACGAACGCCTTCGGCGTCTCGCCCCACTCGTCGCTGGGTGCCGGAATCACCGCCACGTCCGACACCTCGGGGTGGTCGAACAGCGCGTCCTCGAGTTCGATGCTCGAGATGTTCTCCCCGCCGGAGATGATGATGTCCTTCTTGCGGTCCTGAATCGCGATCATCCCGTTCTCGTCGATCGTCGCGAGGTCGCCGGTGTGATAGTAGCCCTCGACGCGGTCGGTAAAGGCCTCTTCGGTCGCCTCGGGCTTCTCCCAGTACTTCTCCATGATCTGGTTGCCCCGGACGACGACCTCGCCGAGCGTCTCGTCATCGCGCGGGACGTCGTTTCCGTCCTCGTCGACGACGCGGATTTCGGTCCCGAGGTAGGCCAGTCCCTGCCGCTTCTTGATCCGGAACCGATCGTCGCTGTCGTCGTCGAAGCGCCGGCGCGCGTCGGAGGTGGTGATCAGCGGTCCCGTCTCGGTCGCCCCGTAGACGTGTTTCAGGTACCAGCCGAACTCGTCCTCGACGGTCCGGATGGTCGCCTCCGGCGGCGCGCTGCCGGCGGTCGCCAGTCTGACTTCCCTCTCGCCCGTCGTTTCGGGTTCGTGGTCCTCGTAGTAGTCGACCAGCATGTTCAGCACCGTCGGCGCGCCGCACATGTAGGAGACGTCCTCCGATCGGACGGTCTCGAAGATCTCTCCGGCGTCGATCCCGCGCGTGCAGACGTGGGTCGCGCCGATTCCCGTCACCGCGAAGATGTGGCCCCAGCCGTTCGCGTGGAACATCGGCAACGTCCACAGGTAGGTGTCGTCGTCGGTGATCTCCTGGTGGGCCACCAGCAAGTAGGCGTGAATCGTCTCGCAGCGGTGGGTTCGGCAGACCCCCTTCGGATCGCCCGTCGTCCCCGAGGTGTAGTTGATCGTGATGATCTCGTCCTCGGCCATCTCGGGACGGTCGTACTCGGTGCCCGCCTCCTCGAGCACGCCGTCGAAACTCTCCCAGTCACCGTCCACTTCGGTGGGATCGTTCGTGATAAAGGTCTCCGTCGGCACCTCGTCGCGAACTGCCTCGATGCGCTCGGCGAAGTCGTAGTCGGCGTAGATCGCGTCCACGCCCGCGTCCGAGAGGATGTACTCGAAGTCGTCGGGCGTGAGCCGGTAGTTCAGCGGGGTGTGAACGCCGCCAATCTGCATGATGCCGTAGGCCGCCTCGAGGTGGTAGTGGGTGTTCGGATCCAGCACGGCGACGCGATCACCCTTCTCGATCCCGCGCTCCTGTAGCGCCGCGGAGAACCGATCGGCGCGTTCGCCGAGTTGGTCGTACGTGAACCGTTCCCCTGTGGTGGCGACCACCGCCTCGTCGTCGCCGTAGTGCGTCCGCGCCCGGTCGAGGAACTCCGGGACGAGCAGTGGTTTGTGCATACATACCACGGTTCACTGGCGGAGCATACGGTTGTTTCGATTCATCGCACATAGTGACAGTTTATTGTCCTTCGTTCCGTACCCTGGCCCGTGTTTCCGACGGCCGCCCGCGATATCTCGCTCCCCGACGATCTCGACTCCCCCGACACCGGCTTCCGGATAGGGATCGGCGTCTACCTCGCCGCGGTCCTGACCGGTGCGGCGCTCGTCGCCGGCGTCGCCCTGAATGCCTCGAGCGGCGTCCTCGTTGCCACCGTCCCGACGACCGTCTCGGTCGGACTCGTGGTCGGCAGCGCCCTCGCG
>NZ_JAQIVI010000181.1 GCF_028618695.1 Natrinema soli
CCGACACCGCCCACTCGACCGCCCGCCAGGCCGCCGAGATCGCGAACCGCGCCGGCGCGGATCGGCTCGCACTGATGCACCTTTCCTCGCGCTACGCCGGTCACACCGCCGATCACGAGGAACAGGCTCGCGAGGTCTTCGCTGGAGACCCGGCAGACGCGTTCGTTCCCGACGATGGGCAGAAGCTCGAGATTCCGTATCCCGACGGCGAGTAGGTCAGTCGACGCTACCGTTCGATACAGGCGGAGCAGTGTGACTCACCGCGAGCGACCGAACGCGCGGCGCGAAGCGCCGCGGAAAGACGAGCGGCCAACGGCCACGAGTAAGGAAGCGAGCGGGCCGACGACCGACCCATCGGAGAGGGAGGAGTGCTTTTAATCAACATGTTGCCGAGCAACTGAGCGAAGGCGTTCGAAAGGCGCTTCGCGCCTTTCGTGATGACGAGAGACCTTCGGTCTCTCGGACCATGAGGGAGCGCAGAGCAAAATGTTGCGGGTGAATAAGCGAATCGGCTGGAGAACGCGTCCCTGCTCCCGGCTGTCACCCGACTCTATCAGAGTGCGAACCCGCGCCGGATTTATAGCCGTCTCGTTCCTACGGCCCGCTGTGAGTACGCGAACGAGTGCGCTCGATGCGGTCGTCTTCGGTGTCGATATTCAGAGCGGTGACGTACGCGGCGATGCACCATCGTACGCACTGGCGGTCTACGACGGAGAGGAGATCACCCGCGACGTCGTCTCCCACCGCAAGCTCAGGCGACTGATCGACGACGAGGAGCCGGCGATCGTCGCGACGGACAACATGTACGAGCTGGCGGCCGACAAGGACCAGCTAATCCACTTCCTCGGCTCGCTACCGGCCGGAACCAAGCTCGTACAGGTGACGGGTGCCGAACAACCCGAGCCGCTCTCCCGCGTCGCAAACCGTCACAACATCCCCTACGGGAAGGACCCGATGCAGGAGGCCGAGGCCGCGGCCCGACTGGCCGCTCACAACGTCGGCCACGAGGTGTCGGCCTTCACCGACACGACCGAAGTGAAGGTCGCCCGCGGCCGCTCGACCGGCAGCGGCGGCTGGAGCGCGGACCGCTACACCCGCCGCATCCACGGCTCGGTCAGGAAACGAGCCCGTGAGGTCGAGTCCGAACTCGAGGAGCACAACCTCGAGTACGAGCGCGACGTTCGGGAGGCCTACGGCGGCTTCGCGAACGCCGTCTTCACCGTCCAGGCTCGCCCGAGTGATATCCCCGTCTCGCGAAACCGCTCTGGCGATGTCCGCGTCGAGATCGAGCGCGAGCGCCGCGACGGTATCGAGTTCGAGCCCCTCGTCAAGCGCCGCGATCACGTCGTCGTCGGCATCGACCCCGGGACGACGACCGCCGTCGCCATCGTCGGCCTCGAGGGCGAGGTGCTCGACGTCTGGAGTTCCCGCACCAGCGACACCGCCGGCGTCATCGAGTGGATCGTCGAACGGGGCCGTCCGGTCATCGTCGCGGCCGACGTGACGCCGATGCCCGAAACCGTCGAGAAATTCCGCCGGAGCTTCGACGGATTCGGCTGGACGCCCGAGAGCGTTCTGGCGGTCGACGAGAAACAGCATCGCACGCGCGAGCACCCCTACGACGACGACCACCAGCGCGACGCGATGGCCGCCGCGCTCTTCGCTCTCGACGCCCACGAGGACCAGTTCGAGCGCATCGCCGACAAGCTCCCGCCGGGGATCGATCGGGGCGAAGTCACCGCCCGCGTCGTCGCCGGCGAGGAGAGCGTCGAGGCCGTCCTGCGGGACCTGACCGATGACGACAGCGGCGAGGAAGAGGAACAGAACGAGCACGAGCCCCGCGAACTCACCGAGGAGGAACGGCGGATCAAGGACCTCGAGCGGCAGGTCGAGCGCCTCCAGTCGCACGTCGAACGCCTCGAGGGCCGTGTCGCCGAGCGCGACGACCGGATCGACGAACTCGAGTCGAAACTGACCCTCGCTCGCCGCGAGGAACGAACGCAGGTTCGAAAGGACCGCGAAGTGAGCCGCCTCGAGCGGAAGGCGAACCGACTCGAGCGCGAGCGCGACGACGCCCGCGAGACGGTCGAGTCCCTCGAGAACAAGGTCGAGCGGATGAAGGCCCTCTGGAAGCTCGATCACTCGAACTTCAGCGACGTCTCCGCGAAGAAGGAGGGGCTGGTTCCGGTGAAGGTCGTCGAGAAGTTCACGAAAGGCGCGATTCGCGAGGCCGACGAGCAGTACGGCATCGCGAGCGGCGACGTGGTCTCCATCCGGGACGCCAGCGGCGCGGGTCGTTCGACGGCCGAGCTCCTCGCGGAGTTCGACCCCCGCATCGTCCTCAAGGACGGCGGCCTCTCGGAAATCGCCGACGAGATCCTCTT
>NZ_JAQIVI010000182.1 GCF_028618695.1 Natrinema soli
CGCCAGCGCGTCGTCGACCGCCATGCTCGTATCGACCGGCACGGCGACCACGTCGCCGTCCGTCGCAGTCTCGCGGGCGAACAGGGCCAGAAGCACGTCTTTCGGGACGAACGAGCCGGTCTCGTCGACGGCCAGCATCCGATCGGCGTCGCCGTCGTGAGCGATCCCGACGCTGGCGTCCGTCGCTTCGACGAGCGCGGAGAGGTCGCCGAGTGTCTCTCGAGTCGGCTCGCTCGGTCTCCCGGGGAAGCGTCCGTCTCGCTGTCCGTTCAGCGTGACGACGTCACAGCCCAGCTCCGAGAGCACGCGCGCGGTTATTCCCCCGGTCCCGTTCCCGACGTCGACGGCGACGCTCGGCGGGTCGTCGATCGAAACGGACTCGATCATCGCCGTCGCGTGTCGATCGATCGAATCCTCGAGCGACTCGAGCGAGCCGTGTCCGTCCCAGGGCCGCAGATCGTAGTCGTCCGCGTCGACTCGCGTCGCGATCGCGTCCCGCTGGCCGGAATCGAACGCCTTGCCCGACGCGGCCCAGAGCTTGATCCCGTTATCCGGCGCGGGATTGTGCGAGGCCGTGACGACGATTCCCGCGTCCGCGTTCTCCCGCGGG
>NZ_JAQIVI010000183.1 GCF_028618695.1 Natrinema soli
GTCCGCCGGTCGTTCGATCAGCCCGCGGGCCTCGAGCTGGGGGTGTTCGAGGGCTTCGGCCGGCGTACACACCGGCCCGACCATCGTCTCGTCGGAAAGCACCTCAAGCCAGTCCTCCCGCGAGCGGCTCGCGAACAGCGACTCGAGTTCCTCGCGGACCGCCTCGAGCTCGGCCGGGTCGTCGGTGCCGTGAACGTCGATCAACCCCTCCCGTCCGGTCTCCTCGCAGAACGCCGCCCAGAACTTCGGCTCGAGCGCCGCGAGCGTCACGTAGCGCCCGTCGGCTGTCTCGTACACGTCGTACCAGGGGTACCGTCCGGTGAGCGCGGTCTCGCCGGGCCGGGGATCGTCGCCGGTGAGCGCCTCGTGGGAAATCGCCTGCGAGAACGAGGCGACCACGTCGGTCATGGCCACATCGATATACTCGCCGCCGTTGCCGAGTTCGCGAGACAGGAGTCCGCCGACGATGCCGAAGGCCGCGAACAGCCCGCCGCCGAGGTCGCCGATCTGGTAGCCGGGGAGCTGCGGTGCCATCGCCTCGTCCTCGCGAGTCATATCGAGCAGCCCCGCGAGCCCGACGTAGTTGAGGTCGTGGCCCGCGCGCTCGGCGTACGGCCCGGTCTGACCGTAGCCCGAGAGCGAGCAATAGACGAGATCCTCGTTGTACTCGAGCAGCGTTTCGTAGTCGATCTCGAGCCGTTCGGCGACGCCCGGTCGGAACTGTTCGAAGACGACGTCGGCGTCCGCGACGAGTCTGTAGAAGGCGTCCCGACCAGCCTCCGATTTCAGGTCGACGGCGATGCTACGCTTGCCCCGATTGACGCTGTCGAACAGCGCGCCGACGCCGCGGTCCGTCGTCGGCGGTGTGTACCGCGCGTAGTCTCCCGCGTCGGTATCTTCGACTTTGATCACGTCAGCGCCCGCGTCGGCGAGCAGTTGCGTCGCGTACGGGCCCGGAAGCAGGCGGGACAGGTCGAGTACTCGGACGGAATCGAGCTGCATGGTACCACGACCCGGTCATCTCTCAAAAGCCTACTGTCGGTGGCCGGCCACAGTTCGCGCCGCTCCCGTCCCGTCAGTCGTCGTCCTCCACCGTCAGTCGTCGCCCTCGAGTTGCACTAACTCGTCGACGTCCGGGATATCGGCCGTGGCGTCCGTGATCTGTTGCATCCGATCGGTGTGCTTGTCGACCGCGTAGGCGGCCAGTCTCCCGTCCTCGAGGCCGACGCGCTCGTCGGGGTCGTCCGGCTGGAACCGCTCATCCTCGGTGATCCCCTGCACGAGCGGGAGGAGTTCCTCGACCGTCTCCTCGATGATCGCGGGGTCGACGCCCCCGGCGATGAGCTTCTTGAGCTGGTTCATCCCGAAGCCGACGTGGCGGCCCTCGTCGCTGCGGATCTTGGTGAAGCCCCGGACGAGCCCCGGCAGGTGCGGCAGCTCGTCGAACTCGCCACCGTAGGAGGTCTGCATCCCGTAGTAGCCGGTCTGGGCGAGGATGCCCTCGACCGTGAGGTGGTAGTGGCAGTACGCTCTGGCTCGGTTTTCGGGCGTGTCTTCCTCGAGCAGCCGGAACTGCGCCTTCCGGTTACGGTCGAACAGTTCGATGTACGGATCGTTGAACCACCGTTCGTGGCGCGGGTTCGATCGTTCCCAGCCCAGTTCGTCTTCGACCGTCCAGACGACCTCCCGCCAGTAGCGGTCGAAGAAGTCCGCGTGCTTGGCCTCCTCGTACAACTGGGTCGTCAGGAACAGCTGATCGTCGATATCGTCGAGTACCGCCCCCAGCGGCGCGAGATCCTCGGTGACCGCGTCCTCGCCCGCGCCGAACTTCGCGATGCCGTTGAGGGTGCCGTACCACGACTCCCGGTCGTACGACTCCGAGGCCTCGATGAACTCGAGGAGGTTCTCGACGTCTCGCTCGAGGTCGATCTCGCCGGGGTCCCAGTGTCGCTCGACCGCGTTTCGATAGTAGCGGTTCGATCTGGACTCCCGGTCCATCATCGCCGTCGGCGTGTACTCTGTTTCCATATCCCACATATGTCGACTCGACTATTAAATGTGCGGTCGCTGTCGGGTATGCTCGACCCGCGAGGACTCCGTTCGAACCGTGTCGGCTGATAGCCGACACGGGGACGGGGGTGCGGTCCAACGGTCAGTCGCCGCTCTCGCCGGCGTTCGCTCGCGGGGTGTCCCCGTTCGCGTCACCCGAGGCGCGTTGCGCCTCGCTCTCCTCGACGCGCTCGTGGACGTCGAGCGTGGTCATCGTTCGGTACGTTTCGATTCGGTCGGTCCTGGCGAGTCGGTATCGGTAGTAGACGTACGCGACGCCGAACCAACCGATGAGGACCACGCCCACGACGGGTCGCTGGAGGAGCGTGACCAGCCAGAACGCGCCGGTGGCGACGCCCCCGCCCAGCACCGCGAGGAGGAGCCCGCGGTATCGGCGGAGTCGAAACGGAGCGTTGGCGTAGTGTGCCGGGAACTCCCGCGGCAGGTTCCAGAGGCCGATGGCACAGAAGAAGTACGCCGTGAGGCTGGCCAGGCCGATGAACACGGAGAGTCCGACGATTTCGTTCGCGAGGGGGACGAGCGCGAACGGGGGGACACCGAGTACGGCGACGGCGTAATGGGGCGTGTCGAACCGGGGATGAATCTTGGACAACGACGCCGGGAGAATGCCGTCACGGCTCGCGCGCATGAGCGTTCGGGAGAAGACGAGCAGCGTCGTATTCACCGTGGTGACGACCGCGAAGATCGCGCCGGCGGCGACGACGTACTCGCCCCACCAGGGGAGATATCTCGAGGCGGCGAGCGCGAGATCGGCCTCGTTCCCCAGTTCCGCGTACGGAACGACCCCGACGAGGACGGCGATCAGCCCCACGTAAAACAGCACGACGATACCGATACCGAGCCCCAGTACGAGCGGGATCGTCCGCCTGGGGTCCTCTATCTCCTCCCCGAGTTCGACCAGTAACCCGAATCCGAGGAACGGGTAGAACAGCGCCACGACCGCGAGCCCGAACCCGCCGTAATCCGGGAAAAACGGGGTGTAATTGGCGGTATCGATCGCGGTCGCACCGGGGACGATGAACGTCAGGAGCGCGACGACGAGGCCGACGAAAAAGACGATCTGTACCTGCGCGACGACCCTGAGCCCGACGACGTTGACGAGCAAGACGAATCCGAGCAGGACGTAGATGAGCCACATCGACGGCACGTCGAAGAAGATTCGGGTGTACTCGGCGAAGCCGGTCGCCGTAATGAGCAGCGACGCCCACGCGACGAGGGGGATCGTGAACGGGACCAGAAACCCCCAGTAAGGGGCCGTGAGCCGAGAGATGTAGACGTACAGGCCGCCGGCGACCGGCATCGCCGAGCCGAGCAAGGCGTTGTACAGGACGACGAACCCGGCCGGGATCGCTGCGACCGTGATCGCCAGTACGAGTGCCGGCCCCGCGGTTCCCGCCAGCGGCCCCGGCAAGACGAATATCGGGACCGAAATCGCGTTCCCGACCAGGAGCGCCAGTACCCCGACGATGCCGATGCTCGAGGAAAGAGTCTTCCCGTCGCCGTCGGTAATCGTGCTCATTCCGTCGCCGAACGATCCCTGCGGCGGCGACGAATCGCGTAGTCGCGGAACCGCCGCCCGACGACGAACCCGACGATACCGCCGAGGAACGGTGTGAGGACGAGCAGCGCCTGAACCGTCAGTACGGGGAGCACGATCCCGACGCCGAGACCGACTACGAGTCCGCCTTCGGGGTACTGCGCCGCGGCTACCTCGCGCTCGACGTCGTCCATCTCCGCCGGATCATCGCGGTACTGTCCGATTGCCATGTTATGCTCAACCATGCCAATGATAAAATATCTTCGGGTATCTGACACCCGGAGAGAGCGCCGACGAACCGAGTTGCCACGACAGTTGACAAGAACTAAGTCGATACTCGTGAAGGCTGGTGGCATGGCACAACAGAGCGCTGCCGTCGTCGGCGGTGGCATCATGGGCGCCGGCATCGCACAGGTACTCGCACGGAACGGCTACGACGTGGCCGTCCGCGAGATCAACGAGGAACTGGCCGAAGAGGCCGAGGAACGGATCGTCTCGGGCAACTACGGACTGGACGACGCCGTCGAGGGCGGCTATCTCTCCGAGGACGAAAAGGACGCGGTCCTCGAGCGACTGACGTTCACGACGGACCTCGATGCGGCGACCGACGGGACCGACTTCGTCATCGAGGCGGTGACGGAAGATCTGGCGATCAAGGGGCAGGTCTTCCGCGACCTGGACGAGGTCACGGACGACCAGCCGCTGTACTCGAATACGAGCGGCTTCGCGGTGACCTCGATCGCCAACGCCGTCTCCGACCCGTCGCGGGTCGCGGTGACGCACTTTTTCAATCCCGTCGCGGTCATGGACATGGTCGAGATCGTGCGAGCGCCCGAAACCGACGAGGCCGTCGTCGAGCGCGCCGAGGAACTGGTCGACGAACTCGGGAAAACGCGTGTCACCATCGACGACGATCCCGGCTCCTACGGCTTCCTCGCCAACCGCTGTCACGCGGCGATGCGCGAGGAGGCCCAGAAGATCGTCGACGAGGGAATCGCCACGGAGGAACAGGTCGACAAGGCGCTCGAGGACGGCTACAACCTCCCCGTCGGTCCGTTCTCGCTGGCCGGTCTCGGCGAGGAGTGGGACTGAGGGCTGTTTCCACAGCGGTGCGGACTCGTTTCCGCTTCGGACCGACGAACCGATATGCGGCGGCGCGCGCTGAACCGCAGTGAGCGGCGAGCGAACTGCGGTTCGATACTGCGCGAGGGATGAGCGAGCGGTGCGAGGGATGAACGTAGTGATTTCCTCGAGAGCGAACGGTGACCGACGGGAACCGTGAGCAGCGAGCGAATCGGCTGGGGAGGGCGTGGCAATTCCGTGCCGCCACGGTAGCAGGACGCTCTCCGTTGTCGGTTCTACCCACCTTCAACGTCTTATTTTCGACTGGAGAGTAGAGTGCGCTGCTATCGTGGCAACGAGGGATTCCACATCCTCCCCAGCCGATTCACTCGTTACACTCGCTCATCCCTCGCGCAACGTCGATCCGCGGCTCACCGTCGGTTCGCCGCGAAACAGCGCGCGCCACCGCAGGTCGAAAAATCGGACGGGAGTGAGACGGCGGTCGCCGCCCTGTTCCGTTACTTGCCTTCGAACTCGGGCTCGCGGTCCTCGCTGAACGCCGCCGCGCCTTCCGCGTGGTCCTCCGTCTTGAGCAGTTCCGCGAAGAGCTGGCTGTCGTACTCGAGGCCCTCCTCCAACCCCGTCTGAACCGCCATGGCGGCGGACTTCTTGATCCCCTGGACCGCCAGCGGTGCCTGTCCGGCGAGTTCGGTGACGAACTCGTCGACCTCGTCCTCGAACTCGTCGTCGCCGTAGACGTGATTGACGATCCCTTCCGCGCCCGCTCGCTCCGCCGAGATGTGTTTCCCGGTCATCGCGAGCTCCTTCGCGACGGCGGGGCCGGCCAGTTTCTCGACGTACTGGACGCCGCCGGCACCGGGGAGGATGCCGAGATTCACTTCGGGGAAGCCGAACGTGCTTCCCTCGCTGGCCAGCCGGAAGTCACACGCAAGCGCGGTCTCGAGGCCGCCGCCCAGACAGTAGCCGTCGATCTTCGCGATGACCGGGACCGGGAAGTCCCTGATGAAGTCGTAGTGGGTCCTGGCCGAGGTTCCGCCGGCCGAATCCGACGAAAAGCCGCCGATGTCCGCCCCCGCACAGAAGGCCTTCTCGCCGGCGCCCTCGAGAACTACGGCGCGCAGCGCGACGCCGTCGGCGTCCTCGTTCCGTTCCTCGAGGGACTCGAGCCCCGCGATAATGTCGTCTCTGAGCTGGCCGTTCAGCGCGTTCAACGCGTCCGGCCGGTTCATCGTGATCGTGCCGACGCCGCGCTCGTCGTCGTACTCCACCAGGACAGTCTCGAGTGAGTGGTCCATGTACGGTGGTCACGGGCAACAGTCAAAAAGGTACACTGTTCGCCGTCACAGGGGTCGCGAATTCGCTCTCCCGACGCCCGAAACGGACACCGATTACTCGTCGTCGGACGAAGCGATCGGGAGCGAGCCGACGATGTGATCGGGTGCTCGAGTCGCGCGCAGAGCCGTCGGTGACGGCGGTGGGGAATAGCGAGAAATATATCAATATTGTCACTATGGTAAATATATTTCGTTTATTACGTATCTAGCCGTTCCGTTCCAGAAACCGATATCGGGCGAATAGCCGTCTGAATCGGGTGTCTATGAGATTTCTATCAGTGTGGAAATGAGCCGGTCGTGGTCGGGACGGAGACACCAAAACCCACTCATGTGGACCCAAACGGCCGTTCAATCCCACTCGCTGTTATCAGTGACACGAACTTAGAATATAGAACATGATTAATATCTCTCATAGTCAGTAGGAAGGGACGAATCGTTTCGACGAACGACGGACGATACTGCGTGCAGCTCGAACGCTGCTCGAGTACCAGTACGAACGAATTCGTCCGCTTCGAACACCCGCTTCGAACGCCCGCTTCAGAACGCCGGCTCAGAACTCCCCGCTCAGAACGCCCGGAGGTCTTCGAGCACGGCTTCCGCGCTGCCGTCGGCAATGACCTCGCGTGCCCGCTCGAGTCCGTCCTCGAGGCTGTTGACGTCCTGACGGGCGTGCATCCGGAACGCGCCGTTGAGGGCGATAGCGTCGGCGAAGTGTCCCTCGCGGTCGCCGGCGAGGACGGCCTCGGTGATCGACGCGGAGTCGGCCGTCACGTCGTCGACCTCGAGGTCCTCGGCCTCCATCGCCATGCCGTAGTTCGCGGTTTCGACCTCGTAATCCTCGAAGGAATTCGCACCGTCGTCGGCGTCTCGGTCCCACTCCGCGACCTTCGTGTAGCCCGGACGGATGTCGTCGTAGCCCTCCATTCCCTGGAAGAAGATGGCGCGGGAGTACTCGAGTCGCTCGCTCTCGGTGATCGTGTCGGTCAGCTTCTTCGCGAACGCGAGGTGGTAGAACGAGCCCAGGTGGACGTCGGCGTTCGCCGGGTTCGCGATCGTTTCGATCGTGTTGACGAACGTTCGGACTCCCATCTGATCGCGCCGGTCGTAGAGGTCGTGCACTCCGGGGTTGAACGCGGGCTGGTAGTAGAACCCGAAGCCGGTCTCGTCGACCATGTCCGCGCTTTCGCCGGGCTCGAGTTCGGTTCGGACGCCGAGCTCGTCGAGGACGTGTTTGTACGCCGTTGCCTTCTGCGTCGGGACCCGATCGCCGGAGTGGACGATGATAGGGGTGCCCGCGGCCGCGGCGACGACGCCGGCTCCGACGCCGAGGACGGCGGAGCTGTGCTTGCCGTCGTAGTTCGCCCCGCAGTCGACCGGATCGCACTCCGGTTCGGCGGTGACGACCGACTCCTCGCGCATCACATCGGTGTAGGCCGCCAGCTCCTCGGGGTTGTTTCGCTTCCAGCGGTTGGCCAGCCAGAACGCGCCGAGCGTCGTTTCGTCCGGTTCGCCCGCCAGAATGCGCTGAAACGCTTCGCGAGCCTGCTCGCGGGACATGTCGTCGGCCGACTTCGGGCCGGAGCCGACGACCTCGGTCATGAGCCGCTCGAGCGGCCAGTCGCCGAATTCCTGGGTTGCGTGCGCCATGTTGTGTCCCCGTTGGGCCGGATCGCGCAAAAGCCTCCCGCTTCTGAAGCCTCGAACGCGCCGAATCACGAATCCCTGCGACTCGAGACGTCGATCGCGCGTCGGGAGCCCTCGTCTCGAACTCGCCGCCGCCGGGACGGCTCGACACCTGACTGCACCTTCGACATTCGTCGTCTTCGGCGTCGATAGAACGCCGACCGTCACCATCGACGGGTCGCCGAGAAGAGAGACGGATCTCGACTTGGCGGGTGATGGTCCTTCTCACGCGCGAGCGGACCAAGTCTACAACACTCCAAAATATCTGCTATATATAATACTATTCAAATTGGTATTATTTCGGAAGACGACCCTCCCGTTACCTATCGATACCGATCGTCCATAACGGCGACTGCAGTGTGCTCGCTTCGGTCCGCAGTAATTCACGAAACGGTCAGTATCGAGGATTTCGATACGTCTCCCCGAGTACAGCGCCCTGAACGCCCGCTTCGTCCGCTGATGGCGTCCGTCTCGTGGGTGATCGAGGAAGCGACGATTCCAGGGATGTGACGGTCGAATACGCCGTTGATGTCTTTGTGACCCACGGTGTCCACCGGTCGATCGCCTCGGGACCCCGGTCGGTGTCGTGGATCGCGCTATCCGAATTGATTGGACGACAGCCCTACCATAACTAAATTTTGGTATGTATTGATTTATAATTGATTTATGATACAATTCCCGTCGACGCTCGTGGTCCGCCTCCGAGACTCTCGAGCAGGGAAGCGATCGACAGCGACCACTCCCGATGTCAGGTACAACGCCGTTCGATCGGACCGACACGTTTCGGTTCCGGTTCGACTCGAACGATCAATCGGCCGATTCGTACTGCTCGAGTTGTTCGAGGAGTTTCGCGTCGCGCTTGGCGACGACGGTATCCGGATCCGCGTCTTCCCAGTCGTAGACGCCGCGGCCGGTTTTCAGCCCTAACTCACCCGCATCGACCAGGTTGGTGACGACCGGATTCGGTTCGGTGCTCCGGTCGAGGTCGGACATGAGATACGACTCGATAGCGTAGTGGACGTCGAGTCCCGACTGATCGACCTTCTCGAAGATCCCCATCGACGGCAGTCGGAACCCGAAGCCCGCCTTCACCGCCTTGTCGATATCTTCGGCGCTCGCGATCCCGCGGTCCAGCAGCGAGAAGGCCTCGTAGCACATCGCCATCTGGATGCGGTTGCCGATGAATCCCGGTACGTCCTTCTCGACCGTGATGGCCGTCTTTCCAAGATCGTCGAGAAACGCCGTAAGCGCCGCCGCGAGTTCGTCGCTCGTCTCTTCGCCTTTCACCACTTCGACGAGCGGGACGATGTGCGGGGGATTGAACCAGTGCGCGCCGAGGACCCGTTCAGGGCGGTCCACTGCGGCGGCGATTTCGGTGATCGAGAGCCCGGACGTGTTGGACGCGAGCACCGTCTCCGGGCCCGTCAGCGCCGAGAGCTCGTTGAACACCGCCCGTTTGACTTCGAGCTCCTCGGTGACGGCCTCGATGACGAGGTCCGCGTCCGCGACGACCGCTTCGAGATCGGTCGATCGAGTGAGCGCCTCGAGCGCCTCGTCGGCGGTCCGCTCCGAACGCCCGTGATCGCGGAGGAGTTCGATCGACTCGCGGACGCGGTCGCGGCTCGCTTCGAGCCGATCCGCATCCTGATCGTGTAATCCGACGTCGAATCCCCCGCTCGCGAACGTCGCGGCGATCCCGTGGCCCATCGTCCCGGCACCAACGACTGCGATTCGATCGGGGTCGAATTGATCGATCATCATCGCCCCTTCGCCCAGACGGCTGTAAAATCCACCGGACGTGTTCCGCCGTTTCGTACGTTCTCGAAGCCGATACCGTCGGCTATCGCCGGCGGGGCGGGGTCGTGACGCCGACGCGGTGCGAGCTACGTGGGACGACTGGCTCGATCGGCGTGCGGACGTGTCGTCATTCCTGCGGTCCGTAGTCGGAACTGATGTCCTCGCGGAGGCGCGCCTCCGCCGAGAGCTGGTGGGCGTGAGTGCCCTCGAGTTTGCAGATCTCGGCCGCCCACGGGGCGATCCGAGCGGCCCCTTCCTCGGTCGCTTCCTGGTGGGTCAGCGTCTTGAGGTAGGTCCCGACGGTGATGCCGCCGCTGTAGCGCGCGACCTCGAGGGTCGGCAGGCTGTGGTTGGTCCCGACGGCCTTGTCGCCGAAGACGACCGGCGAGTGCTCGCCGAGGAACAGCGAGCCGTAGTTAGTGAGATCGTCGACGATCGACCGCGGGTCGTCGATCATCACCTGCAGGTGCTCGATCGCGTAGTCGTTGGTGACCTCGATCGCGTCGTCTCTGGTGTCGGCGACGACGACCTCGCCGTTTTCATCCCAGCATTCGCGGGCGACGTCTTCGGTACGCAGGCTCGAGGCCTGTTCGTCGAGTGCGTCGACGGCCGCCTCGGCGACGTCGCGATCGGTCGAGACGAGGATCGGCCGCGAGTTGGGGTCGTGTTCGGCCTGCGCGAGCAAGTCGGTCGCGACCAGTTCGGGGTCGGCCGTCTCGTCGGTGAGGATCAGCACTTCCGAGGGGCCGGCGAGGAAGTCGATGCCGACGTGGCCGAAGACCTGTCGCTTCGCTTCCGTGGTGAACACGTTGCCGGGACCCGTGATCTTCGCGACGCCCGGCACGGACTCGGTGCCGTAGGCCATCGCACCGATCGCCTGCGCGCCGCCGATGCTGTAGATCTCGTCGGCACCGGCGCGGTCCATGGCGTACAGCTGAGCCGGCTGGATGCTCCCGTCGTCCTGCGGCGGTGCGCAGGTGACGATCCTGTCGACGCCCGCGACCTCAGCGGGAACGATCGACATCGCGGGCGCGGCCACGAGCGGATGGCGACCGCCGGGAACGTACGTCCCCGCGGACTCGACGGGAACGATGCGCTGGCCGAGGCGGACGCCCTCTTCGAACTCCGTCTCGAAGCCCTCGATGTGCTCGCGCTGCTCCTCGTGGAACGCGCGGACGTTGTCGATCGTGTTATCGATCGTCTCCTTCTCGGCGGCGGTCAGTTCCTCGCCCGCCGCTTCGATCTCTTCGTCGCTGATGCGGAATTCGTCGATGTCGACGCCGTCGAATCGCTCGGTAAATTCGAAAACGGCCTCGTCACCGCTGGATTTCACCTCGGTGAGGATATCGTGGACTGCGTCCGTTACCTCCTGATCGATCTCGATCGAGGCGCTACCCGCCTCTTTCAGGTACTCGATTGAATCGGACATACGTACGAATCTGTTATCCTTCCGGGCGCTATAAAAACCAAGGATCGGAGTCGTGGCCACCGCGTCACCGGTTGCAGCTACGGCCGGGAGGAGGAGTTATTGTCCACCCGCAAAAACGGACCCGTATGCACGACGAACGAACGTTCATCGTGACCGGCGCGAGCGGCGGTATCGGCCGAACGATCGCACTTCGATTGCTCGAGGAGGGTGCCAACGTCGCCCTCGCGGCGCGTAGCGCCGGCGTCGAGGAGACGGCGGCGATGGCCGACGCGGCCG
>NZ_JAQIVI010000184.1 GCF_028618695.1 Natrinema soli
GCGACCCCCGCTTCGAGCACGTCCGCACCACACTCGCGCAGTCCAGCGGTCAGTGCATCGGTCAGGACCTTGCCGCTCTCTCGAGCGTCTCGCCCGACGACGACGCGGTCGTAGCCGTCGGACGCGACGGCCCGGCCGACCGAGAGCGCGAGTTCGGCCGTTACCTCCTCACCGACGGTTCCGCGGATACCGCTCGTTCCGAACATAGTGACTGTCCTTGAGACAAGAGGGATTACTATAGAGGTGTTAGACGAGCACGGCGTGTGTCCGCGAACGTTCTTGAACAGTGCCGTCTCTCGGTACTACCGACGCGATGCCTGCGACGACGCCGATATATTGTAGTCGTGCGGTAGACTCGGTAGGTATCTGTGTGACTCTTTGGTCAAACCCATGTAAAATATTTGTCATAGTCCCGGGCAGATTCGAACTGCCGTCATGGGCTCGCTTCCGTGACGGAACGTACCGAACACGTCCAAAGGCCCATATGATTGGCCACTACACCACGGGACTCCTCGTTTCACTCGTTGTCCCGTGTCATTCGCGAATCCCTCGGATTCGCTCACCACCACGGGACTTCTCACTGCGTTCGAAGCCCCGTGAGGATCGCAGTTCCAGAGGAACTGCTCACCACCACGAGACTTCTTGCTAGGGAATAGACGACGGCATCACAATAGTGTTACTTTTCGGCGCGAGGAGAAACGGCTATCTGTCCCTCCTCGGCTCGTCGATGACAGCTCCGGCAGAGCGCAAGTACGTTCTCCATCGCATGTGCATCCTCGGGGTCGTCGTACGACCGAACGGGCTGAAGATGGTGAACATCCGGGTTCCGATCGAGTTCCGCCTTCTCTGCGCCACAATACTGACACGTGTACTCGTCCCGCTCGAGTGCTCGCCGGCGAACACGCCACCACGTACGGCCGTATTCGATCGTCCCGCCCTCCCACTGATGGTGGTCCGGGCCGACGACGTTCTCCGATAGCCAGTCACCATAACAGTCCAGCGTACAGAAGAAGCCCCGTTTCTGTTCGTCGACCCTCGCCGGACGAACCTCGAGGTCGTTCCCACACGACTGGCACGGTACCGTTACTCTGTCGCCTTTTCCAGCGTAGTTGTCCGGGAGGAGTACGACGTGCTTCGGCAGCGAAAACTCGGTATACCGTAAGTAGGATACTGCCGGAAATCGGTTACAGGTAGCCTTCCTCGGCCAGCCGCTCGAGCCCCTCCTCGAGCCGTTCCTCGCTCGCCGCGTACGAGATCCGCGCGTAGCCGGGCGTGCCGAATGCACTCCCCGGCACGGTCGCGACGTGAGCGTCTTCGATCGCACCCTCACACCACGTCTGGTCATCCTCATCGACGGGAAGCATCATGTAGAACGCGCCCTCCGGCACCGCCACGTCGACGTCGTACTCGGCGAGCAAGTCGACGACCAGATCGCGGCGCTCCTCGAACGCCTCGGTCATCTCGGTGACGGCGTCCTCGGTCTCGAGCGCCTCGAGACCGGCGTGCTGGACGAAGTTGACGGCGGAGGAGACGGAGTGGCTGTGGAGTTTGCCGGCCTGTTCGACGAGTTCCTCGGGGCCGGCGAAGTAGCCCAGTCGCCAGCCGGTCATCGAGTAGGCCTTCGAGAAGCCGTTGACCGTGATCGTTCGGTCGGCCATCCCCTCGAGCGTGCCCAGACTCGTCGGTTCGACGCCGTAGGTGATCTCCTTGTAAATTTCGTCAGAGATGACGGTGATGTCGTGTTCGACGGCGAGGTCGCGGACGCCCTCGAGCGCGGCGTCGGAGTAGACCGCACCGGTCGGGTTCGACGGCGAGTTGACGATCAGCAGTTCCGTCTCGTCGGAGACCGCGGCTGCGAGGTCGTCGAGTGCGGGCTCAAGTTGGAAGTCGGAGTCCGAAAGGTCGACGCGGGTGAGGTTGCCGCCGGCCATTTTCACCATCGCCTCGTAGGAGACCCACGCGGGGTCGAGCAGGGCGACTTCGTCGCCATCCTGGATGAGCGCCTGGATGATCTCGTAGAGCGCCTGCTTCGCGCCGGGCGTGACGATGATGTTCTCGGGGCCGTGCTCGAGCCCGTCGTCGGCGAGTTTGTCAGCGATTGCCTCACGCAACTCGAGGATACCGGCGGAGGTGGTGTAGCCGGTGTGGCCGGCATCCATCGCGTCCTTGCCGGCCTCGATGATGTTCTCGGGCGTGGGGAAGTCGGGTTCGCCGACGCTCAGGTCGACGACGTCTGCGCCCTCGGCCTCGAGTTCGGTGGCGAGTGCAGAGATGGCGAGCGTTGCGGACGGTTCGACTCGGCTGACGCGGTCGGTGAATTCCATCGTCATTGTGGATCTAGTCTGAATCGGCAGCGGGACTGGGGTCGGGAAGTTCGTCGACGAGATCGAGCGCGCCGTCGACGGCTTTCGCCGCGTTTGCGACGCGTTCGCGCGCCTCGGCGGCGGACATGCCGGGCCCGGTCACGCCGAGGGTCACGGGCGTATCGCGCTCGAGACTCACGTCGGTGAGTCCCTGAGCGGTGGCGTCGGTGATCACATGATCGTGATCGGTGTCGCCCGTAATGACCGTCCCGACGACGGCCACCGCGTCGACTTCCTCGCGGCGGGCGAGCCGGTCGGCTGCCAGCGGCGCGTCGTAGACTCCCGGAACGTGGACCGTCTCGTACACCTCGGCGCCCGCGGCGGTGGCCGCCTCGAGCGCTTCCTGCTCCATCTGCTCGGTGATCGGACGGTTGAATTCCGCGACCACCAGTCCGAGCGTGGTCATAGGCGAGCGGTGGAGAGGGCGGGTAAAAGAGGTACCGTTCTCGGGTGACCGAAACCGACTCCCGCCTCGAGCGACAGCCCATTTGAGAATTCTTAAGCGCGGGCGACGAGAACCGCCGGGCATGACGACGCTACGGACGCCGGGACTGACGATCGGCGTAGTCGGCGGGGGACAGCTCGGGCGGATGCTCGCCGAAGCGGCCGCGCCGCTGGGTGTCGAGGTGGTCGTGCTCGATCCGACGCCGGACTGCCCCGCCGCGCCGGTGGCTCGCGACCAGATCGTCGCCGGGTTCGACGACGAGGCGGGAATCCGCGAACTCGCCGCGCGCGCGGACATACTCACTTTCGAGATCGAACTCGCCGACCAGGACGTGATGGACCGTGTGAGCGAGGAGACGGGAACGCCCGTTCACCCGAAGCCGTCGACGCTCGAGACGATCCACGACAAACTCGTTCAGAAGCGCGAACTCGAGGACGCCGGCGTTCCGGTGCCGCCCTTCCGCGCGGTCGAGGACGCCGACGACGTCCGCGGAGCGATCGACGACTACGGCGCACCGGTGATGCTCAAGGCTCGCACCGGGGGTTACGACGGGCGCGGGAACGTCCCCGTCGAGTCGAAAGCCGACGCTGCGGACGCCCTCGAGTCCGTCGCCGGCCCCGCGATGGTCGAGTCGTTCGTCGACTTCGAGCGCGAGGTGTCCGTCATCGCGGTCAAGGGCGAGGACGAAATCGCGACCTTCCCGATCGGGGAAAACATCCACGAGGACGAAATCCTTCGGGAGACCGTCGTTCCCGCGCGCTCGAGCGATGCCGTCACCGAGCGCGCTCACGCGGTCGCGCGCGACGTGCTCGAGGTGATGGACGGACGGGGCGTGTACGGGATCGAACTGTTTGAAACGCGCGAGGGAGACGTTTTGCTCAACGAGATCGCGCCGCGCCCGCACAACTCGGGTCACTGGACGATCGAGGGCGCCCAGACCTCGCAGTTCGAACAGCACGCGCGGGCGGTGCTGGGCTGGCCGCTCGGTTCGACTGAGCTGCGTTCGCCGACCGTTCTAACGAACCTGCTGGGTGACGTCGACGAGGAACGGCGCGCGGAGTTGAGCGACATCGACCGCATTCTCGAGACGTCCGCCGCGCATCTCCACTGGTATGGCAAGCGGCAGGCCCGACCGCTGCGCAAGATGGGTCACGTCACCGTCTCGGGCGAGACCGAGGACGCCGACGTCGAAGCGTTACTGGAGGCCGCGCGCGACCTCGAGGAGCGCGTGACGTTCCAGACGTAGCCAGCCGACTGCGGGTCGTCTCGGCCGCTTGGTCCGTTTACCACTGTTTCAAGTCACTCGCCCGACCACCATCAGCCATGAGCGACAGCGTCAGCGAACTGATCGAGCGCCTGCACCGCGAGGCCGAACAGGATCGCCCGTCCGAGGAAACCCCGGACGTCGGCATCGTCATGGGCAGCGACTCCGACCTCGAGACGATGATGACCGGCGGGACGCGCCGGGGCGCCTACGACGCGTTCGTCGACGAACTCGGCTTCGCCGAGCAGACCGACTACGAGAACCCGCCCGCGGAACGGTTCACGTTCGAGACCTACGTGACCTCGGCTCACCGAACGCCGGACTTAATGACGACTTACGCGGAGACGGCCGAAGAGCGGGGCCTCGACGTAATTATCGCCGGTGCGGGCGGGAAATCCGCGGATCTCCCGAACATGACCGCGTCGATCGCGTATCCGCTGCCGGTCATCGGCGTTCCGGTCCAGGAGAAGTCCGTCGACAGCGTCATCGGGATGCCGACGGGGGCGCCGCTGGTCGCGGTCGACGCCGGCAAGTCGTTCAACGCCGCGCTGTCGGCCGCACAGATTCTCGCCCGCCAGCACGAGTCAATTCGTGACCGACTCGTCGCCTACCACGAAGATCTGCGCGAGGGCGTCGGAACCGTCTCTCGAGAACTCCACGACTCCGGGACGCCGACGTTCCGGAATCGAGATCGGTAAATTCCGGAATCGAGATCAGTGCGTTCCGAGGCCGGTGCGTTCCGGGACCGGGATCGGCAACTCGTCCCGTACGGCCGGGGGGATGTTCCGCGTGTCTCTGAAACTGTGATCGGTGATCCCGGTCGCGCTTCCAATCGGGCGACCACTCGTCTGCGTGGCTGAAATTACCGCCGCACGCGGCGCGTCGTGGTCGATTTCGGCCTCGAGTAATATCGTACTACCGATCCGTTCACTCTACACACAGCTATATATAGTATAATGTGATTATTCACGTAGGTCTATTCGCGCTGAACTCCCTCTCTGGCCCGTGTTTCCCCGGAAAACGAAGAATCAACCCTTATGTGCGTGCGGTTTGAAGCCTCGAACGTTACCGAGATGAATGATTGGATCGCTATCGGGGCGCTGGCGCTCGTCGGGGTGTTGATACCGTTCGGGATGATGGCGGTATCGTATCTCCTGCGACCCACCGTGCCCGAAACGAGCAAACGCGCCACCTACGAGAGTGGCGAGATTCCGACCGGCGGAACGCGCATCCGGTTCAATATTCAGTATTACATGGTTGCGCTTCTGTTCGTCATCTTCGATATCGAGACCGTCCTCCTGTTTCCGTGGGCGGTCGCCTATCAGGATGCGCTCGCGGCGGAGGAAATCTCGCTCGTCAGCGCGCTCGGACCGATGCTGTTGTTCGTCGCCATCCTGCTCGTCGGACTCGCGTGGGCGTGGCGCAACGGCGCAGTACAGTGGGCACAGACAGCTCGCCAGCTGGAAACTGACAGACAATGAGTAGCGAACAACCACGCCAACAAATCTACGACAGCACCGCTCCGTCGTCGGACACCCGCGACTCGCGGATCGGTGAGGGTGCCGACGACCGCTTCAACTCCAAGCTTCGCGAGGCCTTCGGGTCGACCCCGTTCATCCTCACGAAGTTCGACAAGTTCATGAACTGGGTGCGGGGCAACTCGATGTTCATGCTCCAGTTCGGAATCGCGTGCTGCAGCATCGAGATGATGCACACGTACGCGATCAAACACGATCTCGACCGCTTCGGGGCCGGGGTCCCGCGTGCCTCGCCCCGACAGGCCGACGTGATGATCGTTCCGGGGACGATCGTCTCGAAGTTCGGCCCCCGGATGAAGCGGGTCTACGATCAGATGCCCGAACCCAAGTTCGTGGTCGGCATGGGCTCGTGTACCATCTCCGGCGGCCCCTTCCAGGAGGGCTACAACGTCGTCAAGGGTGCCGAGGAGATCATCCCCATCGACATCCACGTCCCCGGCTGCCCGCCCCGGCCGGAGGCGCTCGTCTACGGTATCGCCAAACTGCAAGAGCGGATCCGCAACGGCGAGTCGACTCCGGTCGTCGTCAAGCCCTACGAACTCGAGGAGTTCGGCGACCTGCCGCAGGACGAACTCGTCCAGAAGCTCGCCGACGACATCGACGAGGAGGACCTCGTCATGCGATACAACTGGGCTGATTCGCCATGAGCACGGGACTCGAGCGAGGACAGCAGCCGCCGGTCGAGGTGTCGGAAGACGACCTCGCGGCGCTGATCGGTGATCGCGCGCTCGCACGCGACGATCACCTGAACGCGCCGGGGTTCGTCATCCGGCCGGACGACGTCCAGAACGTCCTGAGCGACCTGCGGGACGAGGCCGGATTCGATCACCTCTCCTGTCTCACCGCCCAGGAGTACGCCGATCGCTACGAGTCGATCTACCACCTCAAGAAGTACGCCGATCCGACCCAGGAGGTCTCGATCGTCGTCCCGACGACCACCGATAACCCGGTCAGCCAGACCGCCGAGCCGGTCTTCCGGACGGCCGACTGGCACGAGCGGGAAGCCTTCGACCTCGTCGGTATCGACTACGAGGGCCACCCCGATCCGCGTCGGATCCTCCTGCCCGAAACCTGGCAGGGCCATCCGCTCTCGCGGGGCTACGATCAGGAGAAGCCCCAGCTCGTGACGCTGACGGAACACGCCAACCCGGTCCAGCCGGACCACCACGACGACGAGTCGGACACGATGTTCCTCAACATCGGTCCGCACCACCCGGCGACCCACGGCGTGCTCCACATCGAGACGGTGCTGGACGGCGAGACGGTCGTCGACGTCGACCCCGATATCGGCTATCTGCACCGCTGCGAGGAGCAGATGTGCCAGCAGGGGACCTATCGTCACCAGATCATGCCCTATCCGGACCGCTGGGACTACGTCTCGGCGGGCCTGCTCAACGAGTGGGCCTACGCGCGCACGGCCGAGGACCTCGCGGATATCGAGGTCCCCGAGTACGCCCAGGTCATCCGGACGATGAGCGCCGAGATGTGCCGAATCGCTGCACACATGCTCGCGCTGGCCACGTTCGCGCTCGACGTCTACGGCGACTTCACCGCCATCTTCCAGTACGGCATGCGCGACCGCGAGGTCATTCAGGACATCCTCGAGGACCTGACCGGCCAGCGGCTCATGTTCAACTACTTCCGGCTGGGCGGGGTCGCCTGGGACCTCCCGGAACCCCGCGAGGAGTTCATCGAGAAGACGCGGGACTTCCTCGACGGGCTCCCCGCGAAGGTCGACGAGTACAACGACCTGCTGACCGGCAACGAAATCTTCCAGATCCGGTGTCACGACACCGGGATTCTCGAGCCCGAGGTCGCCAAACAGTACGGCTGTACCGGGCCCGTCGCCCGGGGCTCGGGCATCGATTACGACCTCCGTCGCGACGACCCCTACGGCTACTACGAGAACCTCGAGTGGGATGTCGTCACCGAGGACGGCTGCGACAACTTCAGCCGCGTTCTGGTGCGCATGCAGGAGGTCGAGGAGTCCGCGAAGATCATCGAGCAGTGTCTCGACCTGCTCGCGGACTGGCCCGAAGACGAGCGGACGGTCCAGAGCAACGTCCCGCGGACGCTGAAACCCGACCCGGACACGGAGATTTACCGCGCCGTCGAGGGGGCGAAGGGCGAACTCGGCATTTACATCCGCTCGGACGGGACGGACAAGCCGGGTCGGTTCAAGATCCGGAGTCCGTGCTTCCACAACCTCTCGGCGCTGCCCGAGATGTCCGAAGGGGAGTACGTGCCCGATCTGATCGCGTCGCTGGGCAGCCTCGATATCGTGCTCGGGGAGGTGGACCGCTAGTATGTTCGGTGCGGTCGCTGCGTATCCGCTGCAGGACACGGTCTTGCTCCCGGAGCGGATCGGCGAGTTAACGGGCCTCAACGGGTTCGGTCTCGGCGGCGAACTGCTCGCGACCTTTCTCGCGGCGTTCATCATCGGGAACCTGATGCTCGCGATGACCGGCGTCGCGGGGCCGTGGGCCAAACGGAAGATCACCGCCGCGTTCACGGACCGAATCGCGGTCAATCGGCTCGGACCGGCCGGGATCTTCATCATCGTCGCCGACGCCGTTCGGCTCCTGTCGAAGGAACTGGTCGTTCCGGAGAACGCGGATCGACCGGCCTACGACCTCGCGCCGATCGTCGTCGCGGCGTCGGCGCTGCTGGGCTTCGCCGTCATTCCGATGGGAAGCGGGATCCACCTCGCCGACCCCGAAGTCGGACTGGCGTACGTCTTCGCGGTCTCGGGGATCGCGAGCCTCGGACTGGTGATGGCCGGCTACGCGTCGGCGAACAAGTACTCCCTGATTGGGGGGCTTCGCGCGGTGGCACAGAACATCGCCTACGAGATCCCGCTGGTTGTCACCGGGATGTCCGTCGTGATCTTCGCCGGCACGCTGCAGATGGGCGAGATCGTCGCGGCCCAACACGAGACGCTGATAGAGATCGCCGGGATCTCGATTCCGTCGTGGTACGCGCTGGTCAATCCCTTCGCGTTCGTTCTGTTCCTCGTCGCGAACTTCGCGGAAGTCGGCCGTAATCCCTTCGACACGCCGGAGGCACCGACCGAGATCGTCGCCGGCTACCAGACCGAGTACTCCTCGGTCTACTTCGTGTTAATCTACCTCGGGGAGTTCCTCCACATCTTCCTCGGCGGCGCGATTATCGCGACGATCTTCCTCGGCGGACCCGCCGGGCCGATACTCCCAGGCATCGTCTGGTTCCTCATCAAGATCTGGGCGGTGTTCTTCGCGACGCAGTGGCTGCGTTCGGCGGTGCCACGCGTCCGGATCGACCAACTGATCGAGATCGGCTGGAAGGGCCTGCTGGTCCTTTCGTTCGCCAATCTCGTCCTGACCGCGGTAATCGTGGGGCTGCTAGCATGATCGGAATACTCAAATCGATGGCAACGACGATGAAGCACGCACTGGACGGCTCCACCTTCACGGTGGAGTACCCGGAGACCGCACCCGACGTTTCGCCCCGGTTTCGGGGCGTTCACAAGTTCAGTCAGGAGCGGTGTATCTGGTGTCGGCAGTGCGAGAACGTCTGTCCGAACGATACGATCCAGATCGTGATGGACGACCAGCGAAACGGCGAACAGTACAACCTCCACATCGGACAGTGTATCTACTGCCGACTCTGCGAGGAGGTCTGTCCCGTCGACGCCATCCTGCTGACGGAGAACTTCGAGTTCACCGCGGACACGAAACACGACTTCGTCTACAACAAAGAGCAGTTGAAGGCGGTACCGTGGTACAAGGACATCGACCCGCTCGCCGCCCGCGAACCCGACCGGGGCGCGTGGGTCGGCGAGGGTGAGGGGGAGGTCGACTACCAGTAACGGGTCCGCCCGTCCCGTAAACGGGCACTATCAACAACCATGAACTACGAGCTGATCGCGTTCGCGCTGTTCGCCATCGTGACGCTGGCCAGCGCGGTGGGTGTCGTGCTCATGCAGGACCCGTGGCATTCGGCGCTCCTGCTTGGCGTAGCGTTGCTCAGCGTGGCGGTCCACTACGTGATGCTGGCGGCCGAATTCGTCGCCATGATGCAGGTCCTCGTCTACGTGGGCGGGGTCCTCGTCCTCATCACGTTCGCCGTCATGCTGACCGAGCGCGACGACGCCGACGCAGACGAGGTGGTACAGGCATGACGACCGGTCCGAAACTTCGACTCGGCAAGACGCTGGTCCCGGGGCTGCTCGCCGTCGGGCTGTTCGGCGTGATGGCGCTCATCACACTGAACACGGCCTTCGAGCCGATGACCCAAGCCGCAGGGGCCGGCTTCCCCGACGACGTCTCGATCACGGCCGAACTCGGCTACGCGCTGTTCGGCTTCGACTCGCTGCAGGAAATCGGTGGCACCGAGCCGTTCCTCGCCGCCGTCTTGCTCGTGGCGATCGCACTCGACGCAGCGCTCGACGCCTCGCTCGTCCTCGCGAAACGCGAAGAGGAGGGCGAACCCGTCGCCGCGCTCTCGAGCACCGGCGAGGCCTCGAGCAGCGAGACGGGTCCAGAGCCGGCCGTCGCCGATGGCGGGGCTGACGGTGGGACGGCCGAGACGGGAGGTAGAAATCGATGACCGTCGACGTGCAGTACTACGTGCTGCTGTCGATGGCAGTGTTCTGTATCGGTCTTTTCGGGGTGCTGACGCGTCGCAACGCACTGTTATTCCTGATGTCCGTCGAACTCATGCTGAACGCGGCGAATATCAATTTGATCGCGTTCGCGTTCTATCACGGCAACCTCACGGGGCAGTTGTTCGCGCTCTTTACGATGGCGCTCGCTGCCGCCGAGGTGGCCGTCGGACTGGGAATCATTCTAGTGCTGTACCGCAACTTCCGTGACGTCGACGTCACGGTTCCGACGACCATGAGGTGGTAAGATGGCCGCAATAGCAACAGATCCGTTCGGATTCGCACCGGCGATCGCAGTGTTCCCGCTCGTGGCCTTCGTGGTCACGCTCGTTTTCGGGAAGTACATGCCGAAGAAGGGCGCGTTCGCGGGCATCATCGCGACGGCGGGCTCGCTCGTCGTTTCGCTCGTCATGTTTGCAGCCGTCGCGGGCGGCGACGTTCACCAGACGACGCTCTACGAGTGGACGGCCGGCGCGGCCGCGAGCGAAACCGGAGCCGAGGGAATCGCCTTCTCCTTCGGCGTCCTGATCGATCCGCTCTCGGCGCTCATGCTGGTGATCGTCTCTCTCGTCGCGCTGCTCGTCCACGTCTTCAGTCTCGGGTATATGAACGCCGAAGGGGAGACCGGGCTCCGGCGGTACTACGCCGAACTCGGCCTCTTTACCTTCAGCATGCTCGCGTTCGTCTTCGCGGACAACCTGCTGATGGCGTTCATGTTCTTCGAGCTCGTCGGGCTCTGCTCGTACCTGCTGATCGGGTTCTGGTTCCGTACGGAATCGGCCCCCTCGGCCGCGAAGAAGGCGTTCCTGGTCACTCGTTTCGGTGACTACTTCTTCCTGGTCGGGGTCGTCGCCATCGCCGCGACGTTCGGCACGGTCGAGTTCGCCGGCGAGGAGTCGTTCGTCACCGCCGCCGAGACGGCGATCGACGACGGCGCGACCCTCTTCGGCTTCGACGCCGAGACCTGGGTGACGATCACCGGGCTGCTCGTGCTCGGCGGGGTGCTGGGCAAGTCCGCGCAGTTCCCCTTCCACACCTGGCTGCCCGACGCCATGGAGGGCCCGACGACCGTCTCCGCGCTCATTCACGCGGCGACGATGGTCGCGGCCGGCGTCTACCTGGTCGCTCGCATGTTCGGCTACTACGCGCTGTCCCCGACCGCGCTGGCGATCATCGCCTTCGTCGGCGGCTTCACCGCGCTCTTTGCCGCGACGATGGCTGTCGTCAAAGACGACATCAAGCAGGTGCTGGCGTACTCGACGATCAGCCAGTACGGCTATATGATGCTCGGACTGGGCGTCGGCGGCTACGTCGCCGGGGTCTTCCACCTCATGAACCACGCCTTCTTCAAGGCGCTCCTGTTCCTCGGTGCCGGTGCCGTCATCATCCTCATGCACCACGAGCAGGACATGTGGGAGATGGGCGGGCTGAAGGACAAAGCGCCCGTCGTCTATTACACGTTCCTCGCGGGCGCGCTCGCGCTCGCGGGAATCGTCCCCTTCTCCGGCTTCTGGTCGAAAGACGAGGTGCTGTTCGACGCGCTGGCCGTCGGGCTGGGAGAGCCGGTCATCCTCGCGGCCTACGCGATGGGACTGCTCGCCGTCTTCTTCACCGGCTTCTACACCTTCCGGATGGTCTTCCTGACCTTCCACGGCGAGCCCCGCTCCGACACGGCCGAAGAGCCTCACGCGGTCGGCTGGGCCGTCAAGGTCCCGCTGCTCGCGCTCGGGACGCTCGCGGCCGTCGCCGGCTTCGCGAACCTCGCGCCCGTCGCGGAACTGCTCCACTGGGACATCACCTATCTCGAGTTCTGGCTCGACGGCGAGTACGGCTACGTCGATGGACTGACCTATCACGCCTACCACGAGACGGTGGCCTTCGAGGAGAGCTTCATCGGGTCGGAGACCACCACCATGCTGCTGAGCGCCGGACTGTCGCTCGGGCTCGCGCTGGCGGGCGCGTTCACGGCACACACGCTGTACAACGTCCCCGAACCGTCGCGTCACACGCAAACGCTCGGCGGCGCGTACCGCGTCCTCAAGAGCAACTACTACCAGGACGAGTACCAGGTCTGGCTCGCCGAAGGCTTCACGCTCCCGCTGGCTCGAGCGGCCGACCGATTCGACCAGACCGTCATCGACGGGGTCGTCAACGGAACCTCGACGATCAGTCTGTTCGGCAGCGATCGAATGAAACGGCTCCAGACGGGTATCGTGACTAACTACGCGGCGCTGTTGGTGGGCGGGTTCATCGGCTTACTACTCGTCCTCGGCTATCTCGGAGGGTGGTTCGCATGATGATCGAAGCACTGATCGCAGTCGCACTGATCGGCGCGCTGGTGACGTTCGTCGCGCCGAATCGCATCGCCGGCAAACTCGCGTTCGCCATCAGCCTCGTGCCGGCGGCCCTGTCCCTGTGGCTGTTTGCCGCCTTCGACGGCAGCGGGAACGCCCTGCTCGACGGCGAACTGGCGTTCGAATCGCGAGCGGCGTGGCTCGAGATCGGCGGGCGGTCGATCTCGTGGTTCGTCGGCGTCGACGGGATCAGCATGCCGCTGGTCGTCCTGACGACGATCCTCTGTACGCTGGCGATCGTGAGTTCGTGGACGCCGATCGACGAGCGCGAGTCCCAGTTCTACGGGCTCGTTCTCTTCATCGAGGCGATGCTGCTCGGCGTCTTTACGGCGCTCGACTTCTTCCTCTGGTTCGTCTTCTGGGAGGCGGTCCTGATCCCGATGTACCTGCTGATCGGGATCTGGGGCGGCCCGCGCCGGAAGTACGCCGCGATCAAGTTCTTCGTCTACACGAACGTGGCGTCGCTGGTGATGTTCGGCGCCTTCATCGCGCTCGTCTTCGGGCTCGGTGACTCGGTCACCTCCTTCGCGCTGCCCGAGATCGCGACGGCGATGCTCGAGGGCGGCCCCGAGGGGCTCTTCGGTCTCGGCGGGACGGCGCTCGCCTCGGTCGTCTTCGTCGCGATGTTCCTCGGCTTCGCGGTGAAGGTGCCGATCGTCCCGTTCCACACGTGGCTGCCCGACGCCCACGTGGAGGCGCCGACGCCGGCCTCGATCCTGCTGGCCGGCGTGCTGCTGAAGATGGGGACCTACGCCCTGCTCCGATTCAACTTCACGATGTTCCCGGAGCAGGTCGAGGCCTATGCGGTGCCGATCGCGGCGATCGCCGTCATCAGCGTCATCTACGGCGCGATGTTGGCCCTCGCCCAGACCGACCTCAAACGGATCGTCGCCTACTCCTCCGTCTCGTCGATGGGGTACGTCATCCTCGGACTGGTCGCGTACACCCAGTTCGGGGTCGGCGGCGCGACGTTCCAGATGGTCTCCCACGGCCTGATCTCCGGGCTGATGTTCATGGCCGTCGGCGTCATCTACAACGCGACCCACACCCGGATGGTCACCGACATGTCCGGGATGGCGGATCGGATGCCGATCGCGGTCGGGATCCTCATCGCCGGCGCCTTCGGCTACATGGGGCTGCCGCTGATGAGCGGCTTCGCCGCGGAGTACTTCATCTTCTTCGGTGCCTTCGGCTCCGAACTGCTCGAGTACGCGCCGCTGTTCACGTCGCTCGCGATGTTCGGCATCGTCCTCGTCGCGGGCTACCTGCTCTTCGCCCTCCAGCGGACGGTGTTCGGCCCGTATCGACTCGAGACCGACTACGAGGTCGGCCGCGCACCCGTCCACGACGTCGCCTCGATGGTCGTGTTGCTGGGGCTCATCATCGCCCTTGGCGTGGCTCCCGACCTGATCTTCGACATGATAACCGACGCAATCGATCCGATCGTCCAGGGAGGTGATCTCTGATGGCGGTCCTCGAACTTCCCGAGTGGACGGCGCTCGCACCGGCACTGATCCTGGCGGGGACGGCGCTCGTCCTGTTCCTGCTCGACAGCATCAACCCGCGCTCGACGAACCGCGCGCTGCTCGCCGGCACCGCCGTCGCCGGGTCGCTGTCGTC
>NZ_JAQIVI010000185.1 GCF_028618695.1 Natrinema soli
GACGGCGACGTCGGCACCCGCACGAACCCGCTCGGCCAGCGGCACCTGGAAGTTCGGCCCCACCGGGGGTGTCTGTTCGGGGTGGAGCCCGCCCGAACTGACGTCGACCAGATCGACGCCCAGATCGGCGAGCGCGTCCGCCAGCCGAACCGACTGCTCGATGTCCCACGACTCGCGGTCGTCGAACCAGTCCGTTCCGGAGATGCGGACGAACACCGGCTTCTCGTCGGGCCAGATCTCGCGGACAGCCGCGACGACTTCGCGGACCAGCCGCGTGCGGTTCTCGAAGCTGCCGCCGTAGTCGTCCTCGCGGCGGTTCGTCACCGGCGAAAGGAATTCGTGGAGCAGGTAGCCGTGTGCTGCGTGAACCTCGGCGATCTCGAACCCGGCCTCGAGCGAGCGTTCGGCCGCGGCGCGGTAGGCGTCGATCACCCCCTGAATGTCGTCCGCGTCGGCCTTCCGCATCGCCGGCCGGTCGCCGTCGAACGGCGGATAGGCGTCGGGCGACGGCGAGAGAACTTCCCAGCCCGCCGCACCGTCGGGATCGGTCTCGTCCGGCCCGATCGGGAGGTTGCCGTCCCACGGACGCTTCTTGCTTGCCTTGTGGCCCGCGTGGGCGAGCTGGATCGCCGGCAGCCCGCCCTGCTCGCGGACGAACTCGGTGATCGGCTCGAGTGCAGCCGCGTGCTCGTCGCTCCAGATGCCGAGGTCGTGGGGCGTGATCCGCCCCGCTGGGGAAATGGCGGTCGCTTCGGTCATGACGATACCGGCCCCGCCAACGGCCCGGCTCCCGAGGTGGACGCGGTGCCACTCGGTCGGCAGCCCGTCGGCCTCGCAGGAGTACTGGCACATCGGGGAGACGGCGATTCGGTTCGGAGCCTCGAGATCACCTAACGGTAACGGAGAGAGGACGTCAGTCATCGACCGATCGTAGTCACGGTGGCGGGAAAACGCCCGTGGACGGGGAGGCCATTGCCGCCTAGTATGCCGCTGCGTAGCAGGTCACACCCGCGATGCGGTCCCACGGCCACTTATCCCGATCGCGGTACCAGAGCTGATATGACCGCCCCGAACCCGTTCGTCTCGGATCTGTTCGATGCCGACCGCCCCGTCATCGGTATGGTCCACCTCCCGGCGCTCCCCGGTGCACCGGGGTTCGACGGTGATCGCGAGGCCATTCGAACTCGCGCGCTCGAGGACGCCCGCCGGCTCGAGGCGGGTGGAATCGACGGGATCATCCTCGAGAACTTCGGCGACACGCCGTTCTATCCCGAGGACGTCCCGAAACACGTCGTCGCGGAGATGACCGCCATCGCGACGCCACTGGTCGACGCAGTCGACGTGCCGGTCGGGATCAACGTGCTCCGAAACGACGCCGCGGCGGCACTGTCGGTCGCCGC
>NZ_JAQIVI010000186.1 GCF_028618695.1 Natrinema soli
CGGCCGCGTCGACGCGGCCGGCCCGCGACTGCGGGACCTCGCGAGCGAGGATCCGGCCCCGAACGTGCGGGACTACGCCGCATGGGCCACGAGACAGCTTTCGTAAGGGACGGTCGTTCGTCGACGCGGACCGAAACGCAATCTATCCTCGCGGTCGTCCACTCGCGCATGGCGTTTTCCGTCGAGACCGAGTCGCGGCTGACGACCGTCGACGTGACCGAACGTATCGCAGCGGCCGTTCCCGACGACCTCGAGTCGGGGACCTGTACGGCCTTCGTCGAGCACACGACGGCCGGCCTCGTCGTTCAGGAGGCCGAACCGCGGCTTCGCGGCGACCTCGAGTCGTTCCTGCGTGATCTCGTTCCGGACGAGGGACACGCACACGACGAGTTGGACGGGAATGCGGACTCGCATCTGCGGGCGGCCTTGATCGGTCCGGACGTAACGATTCCGGTCGAGAACGGGGAGTTAGCGCTGGGGACGTGGCAGTCGGCGTTGCTCGTGGAGTGCGACGGGCCGCGAACGCGGACGGTGTCCGTGACGACCGTCGACTAGTTGCTGGCCCGATCGATCGTCTCGTCGGCGTTCGAGCGATACCGCCGGTCGGAACTCTGTGACCAGCCGCTCAATCGGCATCGCTCGTCGAACGGCCGGCCCGCGAGCCGGGACTCGAGCGTTTGTTTTGAAGTTTCGAGGTGTGATTCACTCGAGGAAGATGTCGTCCGTCTTCCCCGCTCGACGACCTGCTGAGATGAGTTCAGCAGGGATCATCGTCGTCGCCACCTTCAGCAGACAGCGGTTGCGCCTCGATGATCCCGGCGCTCTCGACGGTTATCTGGTGCGAGTAATAGGAAAACTCGACGATGTAATCTTCTTCCTGACAACGCTTGGATTTTGCGAATAGCTGATTGAGCGTTTCCGTATCAACGACGTCGTACAAGGGGGTGAGTTGCGTTGGCTCCTTGTCACACACGGCACTCATCATTTTTATTATAGCGATAGTTGGACGGATGGTCGCGCTGTCAAAGCGCATTCGGTAGATTCCCGTCTCAGTATCGTAACTGATAGGTTCCCCCGTATGCGGTGATCGGTCACTCAAACGTATCATCCTCTACGAACTGCTGGCCAAAGTGATTGAACGGTTGTGTGAACGTCTCCTTGATAATCTTCGTATTGGCAACCGATAACCCGATCTCACTCAGTTCGTCAGTAATCCGGGCGACGTCATCCGAGTTCGTCCCGACGGCGTCAATCTGGATGTTCTCCGTTCCGTTGAGCACTTCTCTGATAGCGATAACTCCACTGACACCGCGTGCGTCAGTCGCGAGTTGTTCTCGTTCGGGATTCGGCGCGCTACAGATTATTTCGACGTAGAGCTGGAGTCCCGCCTTGTCGTAATCGACATCGGGGTAATAGCCTCGAATAATGCCCTCGTTTTCGAGCCGTTCGATGCGATTACGGACCGTGCTGGCGGAAACACCGACCTGCTCTCCCATCTCCTGGGTCGTGATTCGACGAGCATCTTTCTGTAACAAGTAGAGAATACCCTTGTCCGTGTCGTCCAATTCGACATCCATACGAGGGGCACGAGATGCACCACCATGTTATTTTCGCAACTGTACTCATCCATGTCTATGCATATTGCGTTCTATCCCGATCAAATGAAGAAATTCGCAATTTCCTTTCCCGGGAGAGCGATCTTACGACCGAAGAACTGCGAAATTACTAACTACCTACAAATGGTGTCGTTTCACAAGGTGACGCCGAATATTGATGATTTCTGACACTCGAACGTGGAGGCAAGCGCATGCCTTGTAACGCTTCCTCAGCCGATGTTATTCTGAACGCATTAGCTGATCAGCACCGTCGGTTAGTGCTTCGACAAGTGGGAAACACCGACACTGGCGTCGCATCGTACGACGACGTTATCGACGGCGTTGTTCGACACAGTTCGACAGCTGAGACTCCAGAGGCCGTGATGGCACGGCTCCATCACGAGACGTTACCGGCACTTGAGGCGGCCGGTCTTATCGAGAATGACACACGAAGTGAAACGATTCAGTACCAGTCTCAGCCGCTTGCTGAGGATATTCTCGACTGCGTTCACGAGTGAACGGTACGGCGAGTCCCTTTTACACCCGGATCGGCCGGTCCGCCGAAACGTACTCGACGCCGCGGCGGGCGAGCAGACTCGCCATCGCTCGGCGCTCGATCGTCCAGGCGTGGACCTCGAGTCCCACCGCCGTCGCCCGCGGCACGACCCGGCTCGCCAGACAGCGCCAGTAGCTCGCCCCGAGGACAGTGCAGTCGAGTTCGACCGCCGTCGTGACCGGCGTCTCGAGGTGCCGACTGACGAGCAGCCCGATCGACTGGCTCGGATCGCGGTCGCGAATCGTCCGCAGTTCGGAGACCAGAAACGAGGTGAGGACGACGCGATTGGCGAGGGCCGCGTCCTCGAGAGCGGCGAGGACGTCCGCGGCGATGCCGGGTTCCTTGAGTTCGATGTGGGCCTCGACGGTCGGCGGGAGGGCCTCGAGCATCGCCGCGAGGGTCGGAATTCCGTCGCCGGACCCGCGCACTGAGCGAACGGAGAGTTCCGCGAGGGAGGCGTCCGCGACGGTCCCGGTGCCGTCGGTGCCGCGGTCGATCGTCTCGTCGTGGACGACGACGAGTTCGCCGGAGCCACAGCGTCGCACGTCGAACTCGACGGCGTCTGCGCGTTCGGCCGCGGCTCGAACGGCACCGATCGTGTTCTCGGGGGCAGTCGCTGCGAACCCCCGATGCGCGATGAGTCGCATGCGGTGATCCATCGAGGCTCGACGACGTTACTCTGACGACTCCTCGCACTCGCCGCGTCGAAACGAGCGTCGCCGAACGAGTCCCAAATTGTGTAGCAAGTAGCCTTAACCGAATACCATGACAAGGTGGAGATGATTACTACCTTGCATGAATCGGACATTTATATGTCAACTCTAACGCCACTATGAGCGGTCAACGAGACGAGCCGATCGACGTGCTCCTCGTCGAGAACGACGACGATGACGTTCGCCTCGTCCGCGAGGCGTTCGCCGAGTTGGCGATCGAACCAACGATTCGCGTCGCCGGCGACGGCGCGGAGGCGCTCTCGGTCCTCACCGGCCGCGACGACGAGCCGCCGGCCGTTCCGGATCTCATCCTGTTGGATCTGGATCTGCCGGAGATGGACGGTCTCGAGTTCCTTGAGGCGGTGACGGCCGAGCCTGAGCTCGCACGGCTCCCCGTGCTCGTGTTGACGCGATCGACGAACCTGGCGGACGTTCGCGCGAGCTACGACCTCGCGGCCAACGCGTACCTCACGAAGCCGACGGAGCCGGCGGAGTATGCCGAGATGGCGGAAGCGATCGCCGAGTTCTGGTTCCGCCGAGCGGCCCTGCCGACGACCCGTTCGTAACGGCGGTCCGGTACCCGCCGTCGGACGACCGCCGACGGCCCCCGCCTTTGATGCGAGCGGACCGCACACTGTTCGGTATGTCCGTGCAAACCGAGTTCGACGTCGACTTCGACGGAACCGTTGCAGTGATCACCGGTGCCAGCGGCGCGCTCGGCAGCGCTGCCGTCGATCGCTTCCTCGAGGCGGGCGCGACGGTCTGCGCCGTCGACGTGATCGCGCCGGACGACGAGGACAGTTTGCTCGCGCGCGATCCCGACGGTGAATCCGACCTCGCGTTCTACGAAGCCGACTTGACCGACGAGGACGACGTGGCGGCCCTGATGGAGTCGATCGCAGCGGATCACGACCGAATCGACCACCTGCTGAATATCGCCGGGACGTGGCGCGGCGGCGATCACGTCGAGGACACCGATCTCGAGGAGTTCGACCTCCTGCTGGACGTCAACCTGAAGACGGCGTTTCTCGCGTCGAAACACGCCCTGCCCCACCTGCAGGACTCGGCGGGATCGATCGTCAGTATCAGCGCACGGTCCTCGCTCGAGGGCGGCGAGGGCGACGGCCCCTACCGGATCACGAAGGCCGGCATTCGGCTGCTGACGGAGACGCTCGCCGAGGAGAATCGCGGGACGGTGCGGGCGAACTGCGTCATGCCGAGCGTGATCGACACGCCGATGAACCGGGAGATGATGCCCGACGCGGATCACGATTCGTGGGTCGACCCGCTCGAGATCGCGGACGTGATGGCCTTCCTCTGTAGCGACGGGGCTGCGGTGACAAGCGGCGCTGCTGTGCCAGTGTACGGCGAGGCTTGATCGGCGAAAACGGACCGACGATTAGCCGAGGATACCGCTGATCGCCTCGTACGCACCGATCGCGTTCAGTCCGAGGATCACGACCAGCGTGACGACGACGGGAACTCGAAGGGCCCAGATCCAGGCCGTTCCCCAGCCGCCGAGGTTTCGAACACCTTTGCCGAGTTCCTCGAGGCCGATGTCGGTCCCGACCCAGCCGATGTAGATCGATAACAATAGTGCGCCGAGGATGAGCAGGATGTTGTTGGCGAGTTCGTCGTAGACCGTGAGCCACGAGAGACTTCCGTCGTACGCGACGGGAACGCCGAAGAGGAATATCGCGGTTCCGATGAGAAGAGTCGCCGGGACGCGATCGACGCCTCGTTCGTCGATCAGGTAGGAAACGACGACTTCCAGGATACTGATCGCGCTCGAGAGCGCCGCGATCGTGACGGTACCGAAGAAGATTGCCCCGAGAACGCTGCCGAGCGGAATGTTGCTAAACGCCTGCGAAAGCGCGATGAAAATGAAACCCGGACCGTCGCCGATTTCGACGATGTCGGCGACAGAGAGGTCGCCGGAGAAGAGGACCGGGAACGCGACGAGGCCGACGGTGAACGCGATTGCCGTGTCCAATCCGACGATGATGACGGCGTCTTTGGCGAGGTTACGATCCTCTCCGAGGTAGGATGCATAGGTGATCATCACACCCATCCCGAGCGAGAGCGTGAAGAACGCCTGTGCGGCTGCTGCGGGTAAGATACTAGTCCAGTTCGCGGTAATAGTATTCAGGTCGGGTGATAGGTAGTACGCGTAGGCTTCCCCGGCACTCGGGAGCGTTCCGGCATAGACTGCCAGACCGACCAGGAGGAGGATGATCGCGGGAACCATCAGCTTCACGGAGAATTCGATACCGCGCTGGATACCGAATCCGACGACGGCGATGACGGCCGCCATGAAAATCGCGTGTGTGAGGATCGACATCATTCCTCCGGTTGTTGCCCCGAACTGCGCCGCACCGTCTGCGGCGTAATTCCCTTGTAGTCCGTAAACGGTGTACTGCAAAACCCAGCCAGCGACGACGCTGTAGTACGAGAGGATAACGAAGCCCGCGACGATGAACACCCACCCGATTCGCTGCCACGAACTCGTGCCGATCTGTTTGAGCGCACCGACGGGATTCCGATCCGTGTACCGGCCGACAGTGAACTCGACCAGGATCACTGGGAATCCGATGACCGCGATCAAAGCGAGGTATACGACGAGAAACGCCGCTCCGCCGAATTCACCCACTTGATACGGAAATCTCCAGACGTTACCTAATCCCACCGCACTGCCGACCGCTGCGAGGATGAACCCTGTTCGTGTGGCCCATGACTCTCGTTGTGCCATACCCGCTTTTATAAAAACAACCCTATATAACTTTTCGTGGTCGTTCTATCATTTGCCAGATGGAGAGTTATTAATCGTGATGGTGTTACGGAATCCTTTTCCAATTGGTCCTCGCACAACGGCGTATGAATCGCGCAGGGGTGTTCCCGGCATGACGATGGAAGACCGCATCGAGGAACTCGAGGAACTCCGCGAGGAGGCGCGCAAAGGCGGTGGCGAGGCGCGGATCGAGAAGCAACACGACAAGGGGAAGATGACCGCCCGCGAGCGGATCGACTACTTCCTCGACGAGGGGACGTTCACGGAGTTCGACCAGCTCCGGACCCACCAGACGAGCCAGTTCGGGATGGAAGAGAAGAAGGTGCCCGGCGACGGCGTCGTCACGGGCTACGGCGAGGTCAACGGGCGGACCACGTTCGTCTTCGCCCACGACTTCACCGTCTTCGGCGGCTCCCTCGGCGAGGTCTTCGCCGAGAAGGTCTGCAAGGTCATGGACATGGCGATGGAGGTCGGCGCGCCGGTCATCGGACTCAACGACTCCGCTGGGGCCCGCATTCAGGAGGGCGTCAAGAGCCTCGCGGGCTACACCGAAATCTTCCGCCGGAACCAGGAAGCCAGCGGCGTCATCCCGCAGATTTCGGGGATCATGGGGCCGTGTGCCGGCGGCTCAGTCTACTCGCCGGCGATCACCGACTTCATCTTCATGGTCAAGGACACCAGCCACATGTATATCACCGGCCCCGGAGTCACGAAGACCGTCACCGGTGAGGAGGTCTCCCATGAGGAGCTCGGCGGTGCGATGACCCACTCCAACAAGACCGGCGTCGCCCAGTTCGCCTGCGAGAGCGAGGAGCAGGCGCTCGACGACATCAAGCGGCTCCTCTCCTATCTCCCGCAGAACAACGTCGAGGACCCGCCTCGCGTCGAGCCGTGGGACGACCCGGATCGCCGCGACGACCAGCTCAAAGACATCGTTCCGCCGAGTCCGCAAAAGCCCTACGACATGACCGACGTCATCGACAGCATCGTCGACGAGGGCTCGTTCTTCGAGGTCGCAGACAACTTCGCGAAGAACCTCGTCGTCGGCTTCGGCCGACTGGACGGGCGCTCGGTCGGCCTCGTCGCCAACCAGCCCCGCGTCAACGCCGGAACGCTGACCGTCGACGCCTCGATGAAGGGCTCGCGGTTCGTCCGCTTCTGTGACTCGTTCAACATTCCGATCGTTACCTTCGTCGACGTCCCCGGCTACATGCCCGGCACCGATCAGGAACACCGCGGAATCATCCGGCACGGTGCAAAGCTTCTTTACGCGTACGCGGAAGCGACCGTCCCGCTGTTGACCGTCATCACCCGGAAAGCCTACGGCGGTGCCTACTGCGTCATGGCCTCGAAGAACCTCGGCGCGGACGTCAACTACGCCTGGCCGACCGCCGAGATCGCGGTCATGGGTCCACAGGGCGCGGTCAACATCCTCTACCGTGAGGAACTCGCCGAATCCGACAACCCGGACGAACTCCGCGACGAACTCATCGACGAGTACCGCGAGGAGTTCGCCAACCCCTACACCGCGACGGACAAGGGCTTCCTCGACGACGTCATCGTCCCCACCGAAACCCGACCGCGGCTGATCGACGACCTCGAGATGCTCGAGACCAAACGCGAGCAAAACCCCGACAAGAAACACGGCAACATCCCGCTGTAGTCAGATGACATCCCAGCAACAGACGGCGGTCGACGACGGCGGACGAGCCGACGGCGACGGGAACAGCGGGACGACGGCCGAACGCGACGGCTCGGCCGGATTCGAGGCGGCGCTCC
>NZ_JAQIVI010000187.1 GCF_028618695.1 Natrinema soli
AACTGGACGGCGTCGCGACGGGATCGTCGCACGACGTCGCGGTCGGCGACGGCGGCACGATCCTCGAGCGTCAGGTTGGGGACTCCGAGACCGGCGCTGGCGGCGGCAACAGCACCGACACCAGCGGCGGCAACAGCACCGACACCGGCAACGAAACGAACTCGACGGCGATCGAAACTGCGATCCGTTCGATGGACGCACCCACCGCCGAACCGCTGTCGGTCGAGAACTACATCGAGGGGGAGTGGGTCACACCGCCGGAACGGTGAGCACGGTGCGTCGACACGGCTTCCGCTCGCTCACTCGAGCGCGTACCAGTCGAAGCGCTCGATCGCGTAGCGATAGGCGACGACCGGCGCGATCAGCCCCGCGATCAGGACGATCCAGGCGCCGACGGTGATTCCGCGGGCGGAGATCGACACGTCGGGAAGCGGCGTCCACGCGGAAACTGACGAGACGAAGCCGGCGATCAGTTCGGGGGCCTCGAGATACAACACGACGGCGGCGACTGCGGGGAGCGCGATCGCGAGCGTGTAGACGAGGAAGGACGTCTTGCTCGGCATTACCGCCTCGCGATTGTTGGTTACCTTGACGCTCCCGAAGCGGGGGAACGCCGAGCCGACCCCAGCCGCTAAGGCCGGCGTCACGACCGCTCCGGCGACGGTTCCGGCGGCCAGCGCGGCAGTTTGCTCGAGCGAGAGCGGGCTGACGATCCCGAAAACGCTCGAGGCG
>NZ_JAQIVI010000188.1 GCF_028618695.1 Natrinema soli
ATCCCGTCGGCCGTCCACGCTCCGGTATGCGCCAGTTCGTGCTCATCGGTCACGACGTTCCCACGGAGCCCGACTTCTCGCTCGACGACCTCGCGGGCGGTGCCGGTCGCCTCGACGCGCTCTGTCGGTCGATCACCGCCGCGTTCGTCACCTCCCACGGCATCCGCGAGGACGTGCGCGTCCACCTGATCGCCCGGGACGAACTCACGATCACCTTCGACGGCGGGACGCTCCAGCGGCTCAACCCCGACGAGCGGAGCACCGCCTCGCTGGTTCGAAAGGCCCTCGAGCACCGCGAGGACGCCATCGGCGCGCTGCCCGCCGAACCCAGTCCGGGGAGCGAGGTCTATCGCCGCGGGTTCGAGGGGACGCTCGAGGAAATCGCCGATGACGGGCCGATCGTCCAGTTGCACGAGGGCGGCGAGGCGGTGAGTGACGTGGGTGCCGAGACGCTGGGGGATGCGATTTTCGTGCTCTCGGATCATCGGGACTTCACTGACGAGGAGGGCAGATTGCTCGAGGCGTTCGCGGATCAGCGGCTTCGGCTCGGGCCCGAGTTGTTACACGCGGATCAGGCGATTACGATTGCGCACCACTACCTGGATACGGGCGGGTACGAGCGGTTTTGAGGCCGGTTTCGGTAGTGGGTGGCTCGAGGGATCGGCTCCCCTGCCGGCGGTTCGACGCCGGCATTCGGAAGCGTTAAACGACCGGATCCGTTCACTCAGAATGTGCGGGCCGGTGGGGTAGCTTGGTATCCTTCGGCCTTCGGGTGGCCGTAACCGCAGTTCGAATCTGCGCCGGCCCACTTTCTCCCGCATCGCAAACCCGTGAGCGACGCGTGGCGCGTCAGCGCCACGGATACGCGAACGGCGAAGCCGTGAGTAACAGCGAACGGTCTGCGATGCGGGAGAAATGGTTCCAAGCAGATTCGAATCAGGGAGGAGCTTTGCTCCGACCGTGGTTCGAACCTGCGCCGGCCTATACTACTCCCACAAAGATTCGAATATGCAAGTCGCAGCGCTCGAGCGTAGCGAAAGCGTCCGTCTCGAAACTGTTCGACATCTGCGCCGGCCCACTGCATATCAACCCCTTTCCCCGCACTTCCTGACACTTAACGGCCGCTCTACGGGGTGATCTGGGTGACGGTCGCACCGTGGCCGTCGGTCGACAACTCGAGGTGTAAGCACTGCGGAGCCCACGTTACCGAGCATTTGGTGGCTCAGAATCATCTGAGAGGAATATGCTATCTTGGTCTGGATCGAAATAGACTTCTAACGCCCGGAGAGCGCCAGCGTAGGCAGAAATCATTACGAACACAAATCCGAGAAACGCTGGAAGGACAAGCTCGAGCACCATTTTCAGGAGCAATTTTGTCACCCTCAGTAAATAAATACCGGCACATATGCACGGGCACCGATCGCGAGGACGATGGTTCGCGATGCCCCGCCTCGTCGAATCCGACGAGTGCGAACGGTGCGGTGACCGCGTCGACGCGCTTCGTCGTCTCTGTCCGAAGTGTACGCACGTCGTTCGAAACACGCTGGAGGGTCCGCTATGAGTACTCGAGCGTCGGAACTCGAGCGTTCGACGGCCAGCGGTGACGCGCTCGAGGCCGAGATCGTCCAGTCACTCGCGAGCGGGGCCCTCGAGAAGTGGTCGCGATCGGGGAACGATCCGACGGTACTCCGCAGCGCCGAACTAACTTGGAAGACTCCGGTGGCGGCACTAAAACTGGATTCGTCGGCGCTGTCGCCGATCGCTGAACTGGTATCCATAGTGACAACGCTCTCGGTTCCGTTGTTTTCTACACGTATTCTCGAATACCATCCCTGCTTAGACAACTCTGGTTGGAGTCGGTGGCTCGAGGTCGGGGTCGGCACTGCGATCGCACCGCAACGCCC
Source organism: Natrinema soli (assembly GCF_028618695.1). Next base: position 1,905 of record NZ_JAQIVI010000188.1, read on the forward strand.
GCGGGGCCGTTTCGCGCTTCGCGCGAAAGCCCTCTTGGCGGGTAACCCCAGGGGACAGCGCCAAAAAATGACACCGCCCCACCCTCACCGCCGCGCGAAAATATCCAGTTGATCCAAACGAAGCGGGGGTTCGATCAACTCGCAATTTGGTAGCTCAGCCAGTGTTCAATGTAGAGGATAAATCAAGTACTACTGGTTTCTCCCCGGACTGTCACCCAAATAATCAACACAGAGCTGAATGGACGGCCGAATGGCTATCCACGTTACTTCCTAACATTATCATGATCTGCCCCAGCTGTTATACATCGTGAACAGGGCAGGTCACGCAGCGGATCGGCACGGCCAAGCATCCCGTGAATGCTCCTGCACTGAACCACTGGGAATTCACCCCGTTCCGTTGGCTGCGTCCACGGTGAGGGCAAATGCAGCGTCACCCCCACTGTATTTGCCTTTTGAGAACCGTGACGAAAGGTGCGCCGTTCAGTACATACATGTACTTACCGAATCGGGCGTCTCGATCCATCTCTTGGTTTGAATAAAGAAACCCTATCACCAACTACTGTTATAGTGACCAAAAATACTGGCTCTATTACCCCGGCCGTTGAAAGCATCTCACCGCGATGGCTCAGAAATCAGCGAAAGATATGGATCCCAGTGACGCTGAACACCGCGAAGTTGGTGAGGGGTTATTAGAGGAGGAGATGGCACCAAGTTCGTCGATGGCACACCTCTACCGCGGCGAGATCCACCGAATGAAATTTTGGCGTGAGCGTCTCGATCGAACGACAAACTGGGCCGTTATAGTCATGAGCGGAGTCCTGACGTGGGGCTTTTCGGGCCCTAACCGGCCGCACTACATCATATTATTAGGGATAGCGGCACTGACCGCCTTCTTATTCATGGAGGCACAGCGGTATCGCGGCTACGATCTCTGGCGTGGCCGTGTCCGGACGCTCCAGAAAAACGTCTTTGCGTACGGTTTAGACCCGTCAGCAGGCCTTGAGGATCCGGACTGGAGAAAGACGTTGAGCCAAGACTACCGCACACCTGTTATCAAGATCACCAGAGAGGAAGCGATCGCGCATCGCCTCCGCCGGATCTACCTACTGCTTTTCACGATTATGTTAGGGGCTTGGACGATACATATCGCCGCATTTACAACGATATCATGGCCAACCAGCGCCTCTATCGGATCGATACCTGGCCTCCTCGTAACTGGTATCATCGTCGCGCTATATCTCGTCGCAGTTCTTATTGCTGTGCGACCACGGACGTGGCGGGCTGAGGACGAACTTCATTCACGAGATGTAGGGAAACATCGATAACGAATACCGAGAACGAGATAGTGACGAAGAGCACCACTCGCACATCCAAGACATTTTGATGCAGTCGATCACCGCGTTCCGCTCAATCAGAGGGCAAAGCGGACTGCAAACCCACTGTTGACGGTTATATATCTCACTCCCATACGTCGGGAGACAGTATGGACAAGACAACTGTCGAATCGGCTGGCCGCCCTCTCACGGGATTTGTACGATGGTTCTTGCTCACTGGAAATCGGATCTTGGTTTCGATCGTCATCCTATTCGGAATCGGCACAGCGTTCGTCGTCGTTGGAGGCCTCGAGCTTGCCACGGTGACCACACCGTCACGGAATATGTGGCACCTCAATGGCACTGTCAACGGACTGTTGACGCTGATTCCCATTTCAGTCGGCGTAAATCAGATTGTTCTCTCCCATGATTCGGGTCAATACAGGATCTCTACGAACGTCGGACTGACATCACGGACTTTCGAGAGCGCGTCAAGAATCGAACCGACACCTCAGTCAGTTCCCCGCACGCATCCATTTTTTCGGAATACTTCTCTCGTCCGTCTCCGACACTGCGAAGACGTTTCAGCGCGGACGCAATTCCTCTCGATCAGCCGACCAGATACCGAATGACCTCGAGACAGTCGCCGAAGCGGTCGTCAACGAAGCGGATCGAGCGAACGACGAGTTGGAAGCAAACAGTTCAAGTATGCTGCAGACGCTCGTCGTTATGCTCAACTACGATAATACGTCCCAGTTCTATGAGATCCGGCAGCTACAGACTGAATTGTCCAACCGCGACAATGAGTCGACAGAGAAACTGTAGCAGATCAAAGATCTATTCGTCGAAATCGATGATGCACGCCAATTCCTCAAAACGATAGTCGTCGAACAGCAATTGGTACGTCTCTCTCGGCTGCTGATCTATACCGACATTCCGTCCGTGACGATCGCTGCAGTCGGCATTTTCAGGTATCCAAATGTTTCAGAGTTGGCGTTATCGCACGGTGCACGTGTAGTCGTAGGTTGGCCGATTTGAGATGGTACAACGGTGCTGCTTCAGCAGTAGGAGAGAATGGGTCCTCGATAACGAGTGTTGTCGAGTCCGCTTCGGAGGGAAGAGAGTAGACTATGATCGAGCGATAAGTACACATGTCAGACGACGATTCGCGGGACCTTCAACATCCCGCTCGAGCAGACGCATCGCTCCCGAGTCACCTCGCGAGGAACGGCCGACGCGCCTGGGTCGAACTCACCGCCTTCCAGCGCGACTGTCTCGAGGCCGTCGCCCGCCGCGAGCGCGTCGACCGGCCGTGCGACAAACTGGGGATCATGTGCACGCTCGGGTGCACGTATCCCAGCGTCACCCGAACCAGACTCGAGCCGAACCTGCGGACCCTCGTCGGGCGCGGCCTCCTCGCGAAACGCGCGGGAGCTGACGACCGGTCGACCTATTCCCTGACCGACGAGGGGCGCGCCCTT
>NZ_JAQIVI010000189.1 GCF_028618695.1 Natrinema soli
TCGGGATCGCCGCCCGCGTGCGCCTCGGGAAGGGTCGCTTCGTCGCGGTAGTTGAGCAGGAGGTCGCCGCCGCTCGAGGTGACGCTCCAGCAGACATCGGCGACGGCGGCCTCGTAGAGCGAGACCGCCTCGGCGTCGGAAAGCGGCGACTCCTCGACGAGCGACGAGAGGACGAGCCCCTCTCGCGGCGGATCGACCGGGACGACGACTATCATGTGACGTACTCCGGTCGCGCGGTCCTTGAACGCGGCGCTTCCGTCGATCGCACATCCGAAGTCGGCTCCGCAATGGAGACGAATTATAGTGTCGGAGCGTTTTCGACCCGGTATGGACGAACGATCGATCGCCGGACTCTTCGCGACGCTCGTGATCGCGGCGCTGGCAGTCCTCGGCCTCGTCGGATTCGGAAACGGCTACCTGACTAACACTACCGGCCAGCACTTCGCATCGACGATCGGTGCGCTCGTCGTCGCCGTCCTCGCCGTGGGGGCGCTAATCTCCCTGGGCGTCGGCTCGAGACGCTGGCGCGAAAATCCCTACTGGTAACTGAGGCCGTCGGCTCGAGACGCTGGCGCGAAAATCCCTACTGGTAACTGAGGCCGTCGGCTCGAGACGCTGGCGCGAAAATCCCTACTGGTAACTGAGGCCGTCGGCGCTGATAGCGCGCTTCCGGTTCGTTTCTGCCGTTCTTGTCATACCGTTCTCCGCCCCTGTCGTATCGCTCCCGTCTCCGTGCTTATCGTCCCTGCCGCCCTTTCGTCTGCCGATAGTCCGAAGCCATCAGTTCCGCAAAAACCTCGAGCCACGCCTGCGTCTGCTCGTCGGTCTGCTCGCGCGGATCGATCATCGGGACCAGTTCGAAGCCGCGACCGCGAATCCGCGTCGCGTGATCGTCGGGGAGCGCGAGTTCGTCGGCCGGGGTCGTCGTGTACTCCACCCCGAGTTCCGCCAGCGCGCGCTCGCCGACGGGGACGAGTATTTCGGGGTTGATCATCCGGATTTCGGCGTTGAGATAGGGTTCGCAGTTGCCGACCTCCTCGTCGGTCGGCCGACGATCGGGGTCGCGACAGCGGGTCAGGTTCGTCAGGTAGACGTTCTCGAGTTCGGGTTCGTCCGCGGGCGAGTCGACGGCACAGAGGCCCAGCCGCTCGAGCATCCGTCGCAGCCCGCCGTCACCGTCGCTGCCACCCTCGCCGGCGAACGGGACGCCCG
>NZ_JAQIVI010000019.1 GCF_028618695.1 Natrinema soli
CGCCGCGCTCGCGGACGCGTCCCGGGCCGCGCCCAGTCGCGGCCGCGCCTGGAACTGCCGAAGAAGCGTCCGGGGCCGTGATTCGACCTCGAGGCTCCACCAGATACCGGGCGTTCCGAGCCGGTCGGGAACCGCGTCGGTCCCGTAGATGCCCGCGAACGACTCGGGCCGCTCGCAGACGACGATCAGTTCGTTCGCGGGTCGGGGATCGAACTCGAGGCTGGCCGGCACGAAGTGTGGCTCGTGAGTGGCCAGACGCGTGCCGTTCAGCCAGATTTCCGCGCGGTCGTAGGCCCCGCGGAGTTCGAGCATCGCGCGTTCGGTCTCGTCGTCTCGAGGGTCCGGAAACCGCGTTCGGTAGGCGATCGGTCCCGCTCCGGCGAACGCCGGGGGTCGTCCGGGGACCGAAACCGGTTCCCACTCCGCGACGGTCGGCGGGCCGTCACCACCGCGGTCCGTGACGATCCCGCCGGTCCACTCCTCGGTCATTGTGACTGTCAGGGAACCCGAAGTAAAAAGCCCTTCCGACGGTTCAGAATCGTCTAGAAGAGGTTCTCGAGCCGATCGTCGGCGAACTGGTCGGCGTGGTCCGTCGATTCCGTTTCCTGGGCGTCCGTCGCCTCGCGAGCGCGCTCCATGAACGCCTCGATCCGATCGGATCGCTCCGCGCCGCCGAGTAAGACCAGCGCGCCGAGGCGGTCGCTATCCAGCGGGAAGTCCCCACCGCGGACCTGCATGCCACCGGTCTCGTCCTCGAGCCAGCGCCGGGACTTCTCGACGCCCTTGCGGGGGATCGCGTCGGGGCGGCCAGCGATGACGAGCAGCGCCGAGTCGGCCGTCGTCGCGTCCGGCAGACTCGTCCCCGTCAACAGCGCCTGTCTCGAGACGCTCATCGCGGTGGTGATGTTCTCGCCGCTGTCCTCGCTCGCGATTTCGGTCGCGTAGCCGAGCACCGCGACGCCGCCCGCGCGGAGGGTGTTGATTACCTCGCTCGAGTCGACGACGCTTTCTCCGACGCCCTCGATGGCCTCGCCGGAGGCGAACAGCAGGCCGACCCGCTGGGCGATCTTCTCGTTGATCGTCTCGAAGGCCCCCTCGACGCTCTCGCCCTGTTCGTGCCACGAGTCGTTGTCGATCAGCAGCGTCGAATCGGCCTCCCGGAGGAGCGTCTTCAGGGAGCGGCCGGCGTTGGCCTGGTAGAGCGACCCTTCGTTGCGTCCGGGCAGGACGCCGAGCGCGTAGATCGGGACGTCGTAGACCTGCTGGAGGTGGTGGACGAGCACGGGCGCGCCGCCGCTTCCGGTGCCGCCACCGAGGCCGGCGACCACGAAGATCGCTTCCGACTTCGAGGTGACGCGGCCGTCGAGCGAGCCGAGGACCTGCTGGATATCCGACTGCATGACTTCCGTGCCGAGTTCGTTGTCGCCGCCGACGCCGTGGCCGTTAACGCGGTCGGCACCGATCAGCTGCGTGTCGACGATGTCGAGCGACTGGAGGTCTGCGTCCGCGGAGTTGATGGCCAGCGCACCCTGAACGGCCCCGAAACCCATGTCCGCGTCGAACCGGGCGAGCCGTTCGGTGATCTTCCCACCGGCCTGACCGACTCCGATCAGGGCAACTTTCATATCACTTCCATTTGAGTGGGTCCTGTTGAACGTTCCGGTGAGCCGATATGGGGATTGTATCAACTCACACGGGCGGGCGGCCGACTGCCGACCACCGACCACCGACCGCCGAGCTCCGAGTCCGAGCGAAGACGAGAGGAGCCACCGTACCGATCAGTGGAGGTCACAACACCTTTTTGCCGTATTCCCGTCGTGTCCGGTATGTTCTACGAACAACGGATGACCGTCCCCGACTCGCCCGCCGAGCTCCGGGCCGAGTACGAGGACGAGCTCGCAGCGATCGTCGACGACCGCGGCCCCGCGGCAGTCGCGAGCGAAACCGACCTCGAGACAGAGACGCTCGAGGCGCTGACCGCCGGTGACTCGCCCGAACTGACCCTCGAGGAAGCGGCCGAGATTCAGTCCCTCGCCGAGGGGACGCCGGATCCGGAGACGATCGTCACGATGGCGCTCGAGCATCTTCTCCTGGGGATGTCGACGGCGGTGCTCGACGTGGACGCGGTGGAGAGTCACCTCGAGATCGAGATGGACGCCAAGGAGGTCCACCAGAAGATCGAGGGGCGAGCGCCGATGTCGTTCGCGGAGTTCGTCCACGTCCAGCACGTGATCGTGGATAGTGCGCCGTAGGTGCGCTCGGCGCGGTTCCGCTCGGTACCGGTAGCGCCACCGGATTTTGCGCTGATCGGTACCACCACCCATATTTATCGCAGTCGGCGGTGTGGGTCCGCCATGTCGAACGCCGAGCGTAGCGAGAACCGACGACGAGAGGTCGACGCGATCCTGGATCGGAAACCCGGCACCGAGGCCGTCACCGATCTCGAGGACCGGTATCGGGTCGTCGGCGCGGCCGATCGAGCGACGTACGCGAACTGGCTCACGCCGATCGAGGACCACTACGTCTGCCACCGCAACGAGACGCTGGATCCGGCGGCCGACGAGTGGACGGTCGCGCTCGAGGGGGCCCTCGAGCGC
>NZ_JAQIVI010000190.1 GCF_028618695.1 Natrinema soli
GTCCGGGCCAGCGCCGCGTGGGCGCTCAACCGCATCGGCACCCAGGACGCCCTCGAGACCGTCGCCGACTACGACGACGACCGCGCCTACCTCGTGCAGGCCGAAGCCGAGAGCGTGGACCTCGAGCCCGCGGCCTGACGATCGAAATTTCGGAGAAGCGTCTTTTGACTGGTTTCGATCGCCCACACCAAAAAAGAAACACGAGCGGTAGTACCTCCCAGTATCCTACCGCTACGGGCGGATCCAATCGCGACCAGCACCCGTTGGCGCCGATATTTTAAGTAGGGAAAGGCGGCCAGACGGGGCGATGGATCTCCGGCGGGCCGCTCTCGTCGCCGTACTCGCCTGCTGTCTCGTTGCCAGTGCAACGATACTCGCTGGGTTCGCGGTCGCCAACGGAACGTCGGGGCGCGAACTGGCCGCCGCTCGAGCAGCCGCGGATGGAACGCCGATCCCGTCCGAACTCGCCTGTCCGCCTCGAGCGGACGACACACCACCGACGACCACGGATGTCCCTCAGCAACCCCAAATCGTCGGCCTCTATCCGAACCCCACCACCGACGGCAACGCGGGCGAGTTCGTCGTCCTCGAGGTCCCGCCCGGAACCCGACTCGAGGCCCTGACGCTCACGGACGGTCACACGACGGCGACACTCCCGAACGAGATAGTCACCGAGCGCATCGCCGTGAGTTCGGCCCCGAACGTCACGAAAACGCTGACCGAACTCCCGGTCCTCGGGCTCGAGGGCAACCTCCGGCTCGCGAATGACGGCGACGACCTGCGACTCAGAAACGCGACGACGACGATCGATGCGGTATCCTACGACCGTGTGCCGGTCGCAGAACGATGGTACCGAACGGCGGCAGTTACCGACAAAACGAACAACGGCAACGATGGCCAGTGGTGGCCGCGAGACGCGACCTGTCTCCCCGTCTCGAGCGCCGAGGTCGACGAGGCGACGGCGTTCGTCCTCCCCGACGGCCCCGAGGTCCCGCGGGAGACGGTTCGGAACGCCGACGAACGACTGCTGCTGGCCGGCTACACCGTCACCTCCGACGCGATCGCCGCGGATCTCGTCGATGCGGTCGAACGCGGCGTCGACGTCTCGGTGCT
>NZ_JAQIVI010000191.1 GCF_028618695.1 Natrinema soli
GGGCCGCCGCGACCCGCGACCCCGAGCGCGCGATCGACGTGCTCGTCGACCGGAACGCCACGCTCGAGCGCAATCGGGAGATCGAACGGCGAAAGTTCGAAACCGCCGCAAATCAGCTGCAATTCACGCCGTACGTCCGGGATCACGGCTGGGGTGCGCAAGATCCGGCCCGGTGGCGGCGACTCGGAGAGACGCTCTCGGAGACGGCGCTGCTCGAGGGAGCGATCGATCCGGACGCGGTGTGGACCGACGAGTTTCGGCCCGCCGACGAGCCGATCGTCGCCGAGTACACCGACCGGATCCGGCCGACGGCGGAGTGATCGCGTCGACGGGTTTCGCCTCGATCCCCGCGTTCCCGCCATCGACAGTTCCGCGACGGTCGACAGGCATTTACTGGAGAACCCCGTACATCTGTGTCCGAATGGCCCTCGAGCAATCCGAGTACGACTTCTGGCTGCTGGACCTCGACGGGACCCTCGTCGACGTCGAGTGGTCCTACACCCGCGAGGTGTTCGACCGGGTCGGCGACCGGCTGGGCCGGGAGTTCACCGACCGGGAGGCCGACATCCTCTGGAGCGGCCTGACCGGCTCCCGGGACCGCCAGCTCGAGGAGTGGGGGGTCGATCCGCAGGCGTTCTGGGAGGTCTTCCACGACGAGGAGGACCCGCTGGTGCGGGCCGAACAGACCTATCTCCACGAGGATGCCGCGTTCGTCGCCGACCTCGAGGCACCGGTCGGGCTCGTCACGCACTGTCAGGAGTTCCTCGCCGAGCCGGTGCTGGAGCACGTCGGGATCCGTGACTGGTTCGACGCGCGCCTGTGCTGTACCGAAGAGACCGGCTGGAAACCCGACCCGGGCCCCGTCGAACGCGTCATGGCCGATCTCGGCGTCGGCCACAACGGCCACCGCGGTGTACTCGCGGGCGACGGTGCTTGCGACATCGGTGCGGCCTGGAACGCCGGACTCGACGCGATCCACGTCGAGCGCGTCGGCCACGAGCGGCGGGGCCGGTGCGTGCTCGGCGATCACCGCGTCCGCTCGTTCGACGAACTGGGGTTCGATGGCCCGCATCGATCGGCGACCGACTGACGTTTCAAGGCGAGCGCCCTTTCCGGTGGGCGTCTGAGCTGTCGTATGGAAACTGACAGCACGGATCACGCGATCCTCTCTCTCCTGCAGGCGGAGAGTCGGGCGGATTTCACGCACGACGAGATCGCCGAGCGGATCGATGTCTCCTCGAGCACCGTCAATAACCGCATTCAAAGGCTGGAAGCGGAGGGCGTCCTCAAGAAGTTCGATCCGGTGATCGACTACGAAACGGCGGGCGCACCCCACCACATTCTGTTCGTCTGTACGGCACCGATCGTCGAGCGAAAGGCGCTCTGCAAGGACGCGATCGAGGTACCGAACGTGGTCAATACTCGGGAGTTGTTGACCGGATCGCAGAACCTGCACGTCGAAGCCGTCGGCATGACGGCCGAAGACATCGAAGCCGTTACGGAGGATTTGGACGCTCTCGGCCTCGAAATCAATGGATCGGAGAGTCTCAGAACGGAGTACAGCCGCCCGTTCGACCACTTCGGGTCCGAAGTGGTGGACGAATCCGCGTCGGAGTGACCGTCTCGAGCGCCTTCGTCTCTGGCTTGGCGCGAGAACGGGCCATTATTGTGTGGAACACAACCAGAACGAATCTTTCCTGCTGGATACCGGCAACGAGAGATACCACTGTTCTTATGCATTTGCCCGGCCTTACTCGGATAATGGATTCTCACTCATCGAAGCGATCGTCCGACGATGCAGCGGTCCCAGTTTCGATCCGCGTCGTGGAAGCGGTCGCAGCCCGTGACGGGGTCGATCCGCTCGAGCTCTCGCCGCCGCTCCACGACGCGGTCGATCCGACCGCGTTGGACGCGCTCTTCGAGCCGACCGGCTCCGGAAACCGAACCGCCGGCACCGTTTCGTTCACCTATCGAGGGCACCGGGTACACGTCGAGAGTGACGGCCGGATCACGCTCGGGACCAGCAGTGAGGGTGCCAGTGAGACCACAAAGAATTCAGCAGTTCAGTCAGAGACGAACTCACGATGAAGTACTGCCTCGACTGCGACTGGCATCTGAACGCCGTTAGCGAACCGTCACAACACGACCGCTCGCAGGCGGCGATCGAGCATCACGTCGAGACGGGACACGCGATCGACTCGAGCGAATCGATCGTCCGTCCGACGATTCCCGACATCACCGGCGAGATATTCGTTCGCGACCTCGTTCCCTCGAGCGACTGATATCCGAGCGGCCGGCGCCCCACCGTCGCTCACCCGTAGTGTTTCTCGAGGTAGTCGACGATCTCGTCGCTCTCGTAGAGCGATTCCTCACGGTCGGTGTCGACGAGGAACGGAATCGCATCCTCGCCGCCCAGATCGATCATCGCCCCGTGGCTCCACTCGTTGAGCACCTCGCCGTCGTCGCCGGGTCGGCGGGGGTTGTGAATCACGTACGAGACGCCGAGAGCCGTCAGTTTCTCGCGAACGTCCGCGCTGTGTGGACAGTCCTCCGCCTGGTATAGCTCGAGCATCCTATGCACGCCGACCACACCCCTGCCCGTAAACGTTGGCCGTGTGTCAACCGGCGAATCACGGGCCCGCATTCACACATTCTTACCATTACTTCGACAGGAAAGCTTATGCCGGGATACTCGGGTTATCGAGCATGGAACGCGACACGCCGGTACGAAATCGAACTCACTCAGCCGCAAACGACGCCCAGCTGCCGAATCTCGTCACGATCGTCGGTCGCGGAGTCCCCTCGAACTACGAGATCGCCGTCGACGGTGACCTCGAGATGCTCGCGGACGATCCGATGGCTGAGAGAACCGTCCTCTCGGGGAGCGTCGCCGAGGGAGCAATCGATGTCGGCGTCCAGCGGTTCCGTTTCTCGGGCGAGATGGCGAACGTTCACCTCGTCGATTGGAACGGCAACGAAGCGCCCAACTCCGCGAGCGTCCCGACGGTCCACGTCGAGTACGGCGCGCCGAATCGGTAACGGGGTCTCGTCTCCCGACGGGAGACGGTCCGGGTAGGGGTGTTCGCAGATGCTGCCGAGTGACCGTCGCTAGTCTGACAAAGACTACTTTGAACCGGAAAACGGACTCGAGAGCGATGGCACTCCGCCGCGTCGTCAGTCGTCGTCGGTCGCGCCGAGACTCGCGTCGCCGGCCGGTGCGTCACCGGTCGTCGCGTCGCCGGTGACGACGGCAGCCATCGATGGCGGCGCGATCGGCCCGTCGTTCGTGCCGAACTCCGGATCGAACAGTTGGAGCGCGGTATGGATGGTGCTCCAGTCGTCTTCCGCCGCCGCCTCCCGCAGGCTCTTGGTCGGCGGTGCGAGCAACTGATTGACCAGCGAGTCGGCCATCGCCTCGACGACTTCGCGTTGCTCGTCGGATACCTCGTCGCCCTCGAGTTGCGAGAGGGCCGTCTCGACCTCCCGTTCCTTGATCCGCTCGGCGGACTCGTACATGGCGGCGATGGCCTCGTCGGCGCGGGCGCGCTTGTATTGCTCCGTGAGCAGGTCGAACTCCCGGTCGATCATCGATTCGACCTGGCGAGCCGCATCGGCTCGCTGGTCGCGGGTCTCCGCGGTGATCGACTCGAGGTCGTCCAGATCGAAGACCCGCACCGCGGGCAGTGCGGCGGTCGCCGGTGCGACATCGCGAGGCTGCCCGAGATCGACGATCACCTGTTCAGTCGGCTGCCCCTCGAAATGTCGGGACTCGAGTATCGGATCCTCGCTGCCGGTCGCCGTGACGACGACGTCGGCGCGGGTCGCGACGGTATCGAGCGCCTCGAGCGGC
>NZ_JAQIVI010000192.1 GCF_028618695.1 Natrinema soli
GCCGCCGAACGCGAGACGCTGACGGGGTCGCTGTTCGACTGTCCGGCCTACGCCTACGGCGCGACGACCTACGCGCTGGACGGGCGCGGTGCGGGCGTGAACGCGATGATGCCCTACGCGGAGTCCCTCGAGACCTCGGCCGAGTGGTTCGCCCAGCTCTGGGCCGAGAGCCTCGGGAAGGACGACCTCGGCCAGACGCCCGTGCGAGCGCTCGGGGTGACGGACCAGCACTCGCAACTTCAGCTCTATCGGGCCGGCCCGCGGGACAAGCTCGTCACCTTCGTCACCGCTCGAGCGGGCACGGACCGGCCGATTCCCGACACCGACGTCGAGGAGCTGGCGTATCTCGGCGACGCGACGCTGGGTGAACTCCTCGAGGCGGAGTTCGAGGCCACCGAGGCCAGCCTCGCCGCCGCGGGCCGGCCGAACGTCCGCATCGAACTCGAGCGCGTCGACGAGTACGAACTCGGCGGGCTGCTGTACGGCATGGAAGCCGCCTGCGTGCTCGCGGGCGAACTCTACGGCGTGAACACCTTCGAGCAGCCGGCCGTCGAGTGGGCCAAGAAGGCGACGCGCGGCCTGCTCGGTGGCGGGGACTTCGAGGAGGCCGACGCCGTCGCGGAGAAGACGGCGCTTCGGATCGAGCGGTAGCCGACCGCTGATTCCCGTCCTCGTCGCGCCGTTGAAATCACGTTCTCGAGAGTGTTTTATTGTGAAGCGTCCTCACCCGCCGTAACGAATGAAACAATGGGTTCTGATAGGATCCGGTGAGATGGTGTGTTCTGCTATCGTGGCAACACGGAAGCGCCACGCCCTCCCCAGCCGATTCACTCACTCCCTGCGGTCGCTCGCTCATCCCTCGCGCAATGTCGTCAGCCGACCTCACTCTCGTTCGGTCGGCTTCAAGCGCGCGCCACCGCACACCAGTTGGCCAGCCTGGAGTGAGACGTAGTTCCCCTTTACTGACCGCAGGGGAGAGGAGACACAGTGCCGGTGCGGATTGCAACCGGAGCCTCCCCGTCACATCGTCCGTTTGCGGTGCGCCTATCAGCCCTCGCACGAAAACCTACGTATGACCGAGACTGCACGGGCCGACGACACTGGCCCGATCACCTCAGACGTGATTCCCGGGATCGGGACGACCCTCGCGGGGATTACGATGGTCGCCATGCTCGTCCCCGTCCGCCAGGGCGTCGACGATCTCGCCGTCTGGGCGGGAGTCGGGTTCGCCCTCGCCGCCGTCCTCGCGTTTCTCGTCCGTCGCCACGGCGGCATCGAGCGGACGATCGCCGGGCCGATCGCCGCCGGCTCGAGCGTCGCGGTCGTCTTGCTCGCCGGCTACGCCCTGAACCAGGGGATTACGGCATCGACATCGCTGCCGTCGGTCTCGCTGTCGATCCCGCTCGTTTTCGTCGCCTTCGTCACCGCGGGACTGACCGCCGGCGTGGGCGTCGCGGAGTCCCTGGGCATCGGACTCGTCGGATTCAAACGCCGGACGCAGCAGCTGGCCGTCCTCACCGGCGTCGGGTTCGCGGGTCTCTTCGCTCCCGAAATCACGACGCCCGTACTCACGATTCCGATCATCCCGTTCGTCGAATCGCTCTCGGAGACCGAACTCCTCGTGGTCAGTCAGGTCGTCGGCAATCTCGGCATGGCGCTGGGGACGGCGATCATCGCGGTGGGCTATCTCCGGCTGACCGATCGCGACCGCTCCTTTCTCGATCTCCGATTGCCGACGGCGCGGGAGGTCGGCTGGACCGTCGCCGGACTGATCGTCCTCTTCGGGGCCGTCTTCGCGATCGATTTCGTCATGCAGACGGTCGGCGTCGAGGGCTCGGATCACGCGACGACCCAGCAAGCCCAGGAGCGTCCCGAGCTGATGCTCGTGATGATTCCGATCGCGATCCTGGTCATCGGCCCGTTCGAGGAGCTGCTGTACCGGAACGTTATCCAGAAGTCGCTCTACGACACGTTCTCGCGGGCTGGTGCCGTCGTCACGGCGAGCGTCATCTTCGCGGCCGTCCACGTCTCCGCGTACGCCACCGCCGGTCTCGGCGCGGTCATCGCCAGTCTCGGCACCGTCTTCGGGCTCTCGCTCGTCCTCGGGACGCTCTACGAGCGAACCGAGAACCTCGTGATCCCCGCGCTGGTCCACGGGCTCTATAACGCGTTGCTGTTCGCGAACCTCTACTCCCTCTACGGCTAAAATACGTCCAGAGCCCCGTCCCGTTACGAGGGGTTCTTTCTGGCCAGTTCAGACCCGCAGATCGGGCACCGTTCTTTTTCCTCGTCGAACTCGCGACCGCAGCCCTGACACTGGTACCGCCAGTGGCGCTGTTCGTCGATCCCTTCGCGGGCGATCACTTCGACGTCGACGTTGAGTTTCTCCGCGACGTTTTGCATCGCGTAGTCGTCGGTCACGAGGACGGCGTCGAGTTCGAAACTCGCCGCGACGAGGCGAACGTCGGTGCCGGAGAGGACCTCGAGGTCGCCGGATTCCCGGGCCGCGCGCTCGACCTTTTCGGTGGTGTCGTCGTTGGGAATGTGGATGTGCATCCCGGAGCCCTCCATCGCGTCGTAGCGATAGGCGCTCTCGTCTTCCAGTTCCTCGCGGACGAGCGGGATGGTCGCAGTCTGTTCTGTCGTGTGGAAGTCGTGGATAAAAGCCGAGGAGTCGAGAACGTACATACCGTTAGCGCTGGACGACGATGTAGTCTTTTACCGCCTGAACGCGGTTGACGGGAACCAGGAAATGGCCGGCGTCGTCGAGATCGAAATCGACGGCGCGCCGGGACAGTTCCTCGTCCGGCTCGATAACGAGATCGTTGAGTTTCCCCGATTTGAGATCCATCGTGATGTTGTAGAGCAATCCGAGCTCGGTGCCGTCGGAACCCATGACGGACTTCCCCGAGAGGTTTTCAGCGAGTATATCGCTCATGCATACCCGTACTTACTAATCGGTATTAAAAACCATGGGGTGAACGCGGATCGGCGTCTGACGCCGGGCAGACGAGGGCCGAACATCCGCCCGGTCGATCCCCATTCGGACACGATTGGCTCCGTTCGAACACGATCGAGCGTGCGAACGGCCGGGGCTGGGCCCGCCCGCCGAACCGGTTCGCGGTCGTCGGACGGGCCGCGATTGCGGCCATGATCACCGGAACGGCGATGACGATGGGTTTAACTGCGGCGATACGGACGATTTAGATAAGACCTTCCTCGGGTGGTTCACCATGTCGGACACGGATACACGCGACCCCACATCCCTCAGAACGCCGATCGTCGCCGTCCTCGGACACGTCGATCACGGCAAGACAAGTCTCCTCGACAAGATCCGCGGCTCCGCGGTCATCGAGGGCGAAGCAGGCGCGATCACCCAGCACATCGGCGCGACCGCCGTCCCGCTGGACATCATCTCCACGATCGCGGGCGATCTCGTCGACCCGGACGATTTCGACCTCCCCGGCCTCCTCTTCATCGACACGCCGGGTCACCACTCCTTTACCACGCTGCGATCCCGCGGTGGCGCGCTGGCCGATATCGCCATCCTCGTCGTCGACGTCAACGACGGGTTCCAGCCCCAGACGCTCGAGGCCTTAGACATCCTCAAGCGCTCCGAAACGCCGTTCATCGTCGCGGCGAACAAGATCGACACGGTTCCCGGCTGGAACCCCAACGAGGACTCGCCGATCAACGACACCTACGAGTCCCAGTCGGAGCGCGTCCGCCAGCGCCTCGACGAGAGCCTCTACGAGATCATCGGCAACCTCTCGGACGAGGGCTTTTCCGCTGACCTCTACTGGCGGGTCCAGAACTTCCAGCGCAACGTCGGTGTCGTCCCCGTCTCGGCGATGACCGGCGAGGGCGTTCCGGACCTCCTGACCGTCATGATGGGCCTCTCCCAGCGCTACATGAAAGAGGAGATGGAGATCGACGTCGCCGGCCCCGGCGTCGGCACCGTCCTCGAGGTCAAAGAGGAGAAAGGGTTCGGGACGACGATCGACACGGTACTGTACGACGGGACGATCCGGGCGGACGACACGATCGTCGTCGGTGGCCAGAACGAGCCGATCGTCACCGACGTGCGCGCGCTGCTCCAGCCGCGCCCGCTGGCCGAGATCCGAACCGAGAGCCGGTTCGAGAAAGTCGACGAGGTCTCGGCAGCGTCCGGGATCAAAGTCGCCGCGCCCGAACTTGCGGACGCGATGGCCGGCGCGCCGG
>NZ_JAQIVI010000193.1 GCF_028618695.1 Natrinema soli
CGATCCGTGCTCGAGCCGGTCGGATTCCGGCCGTCGTCCTTGATCAGCACGCGCCCGACCCCGAGCTCGGCGGCCAGATCGGGACAGTCAACCAGCGGCGTCGCTCCCTCCGCGGTCGTCACCGCCGACTCGCGAGCGAACGGGAGCAGTTCGGCGTAGCGCCACTGGGAGTCGAACGGCCGGGATCCGAACGTCTCGCGATCGAGGTCGATCGCGTCGTAGTCGTAGGTCGGATCGAGCGCGCCGCCGCAGTTCGGACAGCGGTGAGATTCGGCGGCATCGACCGTGGCCCCGCAGTCAACGCACTCGAGGCCGGCGAAGGCGGCTGTCGTCTTCATAGACGATCCTTCGCGGCGTCGAACTAAGGGCTGTTCATCGGCGGCGCGGGCCGAACGCTACGGAAGCGTTGTGATCGACGGTCGAGACAGAGACCGTTGGAACCGAGATTGTCGAACGCGAACCTGCCGAGCGCTCAGTTAGACGCGACGCGAACGGCAAAAAACGAGGGGGAGAAGTGAGAGATCAGTTGTCGCCGGTTTTCGACTGCCACTCGTATCCGCGGCGTTTGGCGGATTTGCCGAAGCCACACGACGAACACTCTTTCTTCTTGGTATGATACGATTTCTCTCCGCAGCGACGACACTTCGTGTGGGTCGTCTTGTTCTTCTTTCCTTGGCTCGGGGTTCCTGCACCAGTCATGGAGTGATCGAAACGACGTTATCGCCGCGTATAATGGTTGTGTCTTCGACCGGCGGCTCCTCTTCGACCCCGCCCTCGATGGGAATCGTCACGTCCTCGAGCACCAGATTCATGTGCTGATCGTAGCCGGCGAGCTCGCCGAGATACTCGTCACCACTCTTGAGTCGTACCGTCACGCGTTCGCCGAGCGACGCCTCGAGGACGTCCAGCGGTCGTCCACTCATACGCAACACCGCAGGTGACGGACACTTAATCGTACCGGTCCGGAGTCCGACTTGGCCCGGGCGAACGACGCTACCGTGCGTCGCGGGAAACGACAGCACAACGCACCGATCCCGTTTCGCGGTTTCGAGGGGGGAGCAGCCGTGTTTGATGGATCGGCGAATACCGTAATCAGCCCTTACACGCCTCACTAACGTATACCTAACCCAACGGCTAAGTGCGACCTCGTTGAGCGTCCACCTATGGGAGACAAGAAATTCACCCTCGTAGAGTTGCACTTCGACGGCGAAGCACAGTTCGGGCTCGGATCGATCGGCGAGGCGTTGCCGATCGGCAGCACCGAATCGTCATCGGACGCGGCCCTCGAGACGGAGACCGAAATCGACGAGGGCGCGGCCGCGGGAGACGAGTCGGGCAGCAAAGGGAAGAGCGCCGCCGGCGCGCTGGTCGCGCTCGTCGTTCTGGTCGGCATCGCCGTCGCCGCCAAAAAGTTTCACGGCGGCGACGAGGAATCGGAGCTCGAGACCGAAGCGGAACCCGACGTCATCGTCAACTGACCGCCGGCGTCCGAAGCGGGCCATCGGCTGATCACTGATCGCCGATCGGTCGGCAGTCGCAATCGCCGACCTGGCCGTCTCCGGCCGACGGCGTCGGGTCTTCGCACCGACGCGAACCGAGCCGAACGCTTTTGCGCGTCCTCGTCCTAGCCGGAGTCGTGAATCTCTATCGCAGCGCCCGGGCCGTCGCCGGGGCGTCCGGTGACGACGCGATCGACTGGCGGTCGGCCGCCGACG
>NZ_JAQIVI010000194.1 GCF_028618695.1 Natrinema soli
GGCCGCGGCATCGGTCGGAATCGGCTCGAGCGTACCTGGCGGCGCTGTCGGCAGCGGCGGACGACGCGGCCGACGCGGAGCCGATCGACCTGCGGACCGAACTGGTCGTCGACTACTACGAGCGAGCGACCTACGGCGGCGGTATCAGCCGGGCGGACGCCGACGAAGCGATCGAGATCGTCGACGATATCGCTCGAGAGTCCCTTCCAGTGGCCGGTCGGCTCCGATAAGACCGAGGGCGGTCCGAATTTCACCGCGATCGAACGAGAACTCGATTCGTTCACCGGGCCAGTCGCCAGTAAATCCCCCGCCCACTCAAAAAGAACCACGCGAAAGCATGCGGGTCCCGATAGTGTTTAATATGCCCGTTTCATAGCTACGAACGTAATGTCGGAAGTCTGCTCGACGTGCGGGCTGCCCGAGGAACTCTGCGTCTGTGAGGACGTGGCCAAGGGACAACAGCAACTCAACATCCGCATTGACGAGCGCAGATACGGGAAAGAGGTAACGATCGTCGAAGGATTCGATCCGAAGGACGTCGATCTGGACAGTCTCTCGTCGGATCTCAAATCGAAGTTCGCCTGTGGCGGCACCGTCGAGGACGACCACATCGAACTCCAAGGCAACCACACCGGTCGCATCGAAGAGTTCCTTCGGGACCGGGGTTTCAACGTCGCCTGATACCCGCAATGTGCTGAGACGGCTTCCGAACCCACGACCGTATCGCAAGCTCCTATCCGTTTTTTCACACCGATCGACCAGTCGCATCGCCGTCCCGAGCGGTCGTGCCATCGTCTCGTACCCCTGCCTGCTCACTCCGACTAACCGCGTCACCGCTCCGGCTCGAGGCCGATTCGAATCGCTGAGACGAATCGCTGAGCCGAACTGTCGACTGAGCGACGGAGACACGACGCGAGGGTCCGTGGGAGACGAAGTGTGCGCTGGCCCTGCGACCGAACCGATCAGAACGGAGATTCGCGGTCGGCCGGTTCGTCCCTGTCTTCCTCCTCGCGAACGAGGCCGAATTTCATGCCGTACTTATCGAGTCCACCCGCCATGCTCTCGACGCGCGCATCGGCGGACCCCTCGTAGGAACCGATGAGCTTTGCGGCCTGCACGCTTGCCTTCCCGTGCGGACAGACGGTGACGATGTGATCGTCGTCTTCGAGTTCGTCGACGCGCTCC
This sequence comes from Natrinema soli, assembly GCF_028618695.1. Next base: position 1,186 of record NZ_JAQIVI010000194.1, read on the forward strand.
GTGAGCTCGTGGAAGGGAATGTTCTCGCTATCCGGAATGTGACTGTCCTTGAAGCTTCGCTCGTCGCGAATGTCGACGATACGAACGTCCGCATCGTCCTCGAGAAGTTCCTTGACCTCGTCGGTGGAGATTTCGCCGTCCATTACTGGCGCGTTAGGTCGCGGGCTGAATAAGAATACGGGTCCAGTCGTCCGGCCGATCCGGTGGAACGAGACCAGTAAATCGGATCGCGCTACAGAACGCCGTCTTCTTTCGCGAGCAACAGCGCCGACAGCGTCGAATCGTTCGCCGGCTGCTCGCGGGCGCGTTCGAGCGCCTCGCTCACCGGCACCGTCGTCACCTCGAGGAACTCGTTGGTGTCGAGTTCCCGCTCGCCGGGCTCGAGCCCCTCGGCGTAGACGACGCCGCGGTCGTGGCGCAAAACGCCGGTCGCGACGGCGTACTCCTGGAGGAGCGCGGTGCTCGAGGGGCGAAAGCCGGTTTCCTCCTCGAGTTCGCGGGTCGCAGCCCGCGTGTACGACTCGCCGTCCTCGACGATCCCCGCGGGGAGTTCGAGGTGCGTCTCGCGGATCGCGGGCCGATACTGTTCGACGCACAGGAGGCGGTCTTCGTCGCCGCCAGCGTCACCACCACTATCCGCGTCCACGAGGACGCTCCCGTCGATCCGCGCGACCACGACGACCGCGGGAGGGAGGTCGGCCCAGTAGTATCGTTTCCGGCTCCCGTCGGGCTGTTCGAGCAGGTCGTAGCCGCCGTCGTACCAGCCCGTCTCGTACTCGGTTCGCTCCTCGAGCAGGTCCCACTCGTCGGGTGCAGTCATCGTGGGAGAGTCGTGCTCGAGTAGATAATAGATGGTGGTCGCTCCGCCGGCTGCGACGGGACACAGTTACTCGCCCGGAACTCCCGTCGTCGCTCCGGGTTCGAGTATAACGGGACGGCCTACACTATATCCCGGTATACGCGCCCGAACGCCTGCCGGCGAAGCGTCGCGATCGCCGCCTCCTCCTCGTTCTGAAACGTCGCCGCGACGGCCTGGCCGTCGGGCCCCGCGTGCCAGACGACGCGGTCGACGTCCTCGTGACCCGCCATCATCACCTCACCATCGTAGTCGTCGCGCCAGTCCTCGAACTCCTCGCGGGGTCCGACGCGAACCTCGAGCAGGCTCGCGAAGAGGGCATCGCGTGCGGTTTCGATGACGTCGCTGGTGACGCGGTCGTCGTACTCCTCGCGGTCGAACTCCATGGCCTTCGCGACCTCGCGGACGACCGTCTGGGCCGCGGGGCCGACCGATTCGTACTCTGTGCGCGCGTCCGCGGCCGACTCGAAGGTGAACGTCCCCACCGTGTGCATATGGGGAGAGACGGCAGAGAACCAGTTACGCGTTTTCGTTCGCGTCGGTGGCGTTCCCGTCGGCGTCGCTGTCACCGTCCCCGCTCTCGACGTCGTCGGCGTTCGGCTTCGGTTCGTCGTCCACATCGCTCTCGCTTGCAGTCTGCATCTCGCGAGTCAACTCTGCGGCTTCCTGCAGAACGTTCTCGGCTTCGGCGGTCAGCGAACCGCGGCCGGGCTGACGGCTCTGGCGGGCGATCCCCTCCTCGAGCGCGTCCGGTCGCCCGGGCTCGTGGCCATGGCCGTGGTCGTGGCCGGACCCCTCGAACTCGGGCGTGTCGATTTCCCGTGCGTGCGGGCTGACGATCTCGCCGAGTTCCTCGGGACTGCAGTCGCCCCAGTGGGGTGCGTGCTCCTCGAGCCACTCGCGATGGTTTTCGCGGCCGAGCGACGCGGTGATCGCGAGGTGATTCGCGAGGTGCACCGCGTCGGCCTCTTCGGCGTCACAGACCGGACAGGCGTATCCCATACGAGACCGTACGGTTTCGGACGGTAAAACGTGCCCCAATCCGCTACCGCAGTCCCGAACCCCGCTACCGCAGTTTCCGAACCATCACGATCGCGTCCTCGCCGTCGCCGTAATAGTTGGAAACCCGTCGAAGCGAATCGAAACCGAAGCCTCGATACAGCCGTTTCGCCCCCTCGTTCGACCGCCGAACCTCGAGTTTGACCGTCTCCGCACCGTGAGCCGCGAGCACGCCGAGCGATCGGGAGAGCAACGTGGAGGCGACGCCCGTCCGACGGTGCTCCGGGTGAACGGCGACGTCCTTGACGTGGCCGAGCGCGCGACCGATCTGCTGTGTCACGTCGGCGACGACGTAACCGGCGATCTCGCCGTCGACCTCCGCGACGAGAAACCCCGGTTCGCCGAGAAACCGCTCGAAGGCGTTGTACGGCCAGGGCTGTGCAAACGACGCGTTCTCGATACGAACGACCGCGAGTAAATCCGCACGCTCTGCCGGTCTAATCGACACCTCCTCGCGTCTTTCCGGGGCGGGCGTCGTCACACGCGAAGGTAACGCACCGAACAGTAAAAGCCGTACGCGTCGCGGCAGGGCCACTCGAGTTCGAGGCTCGATCGACTCCGCCGCGAAAACGGATCGCGCGCACCCTACTCGTCGTCGCTCGCTTCGCCTTCGTCCTCGTCGAGATCGGTCGTCGGCTCCGCGTCTTCGGTGCCGCCGTACTGCGTCTGATCCTCGTCGTCTTGCGCGTCGGAGTCGTCAGTCATGTGACTCACTCGGCCGGGATCGCGTCGATCTCGAAGTCCTCGGTCAGTCCCTTGAGCTCGTCGAGGGCGTCCTGCTCCTCCCGGAGGTTCTCCTCGAGCAGATCGGCCGCGTCATCCATTCCGAGCTGGTCCGCCAGCGGGATCAGATTGCCGTAGGCGGCGATTTCGTAGTGCTCGGTCTTCTCGGCGGCCGCCATGTTGTGATAATCCATCACCTCCTGCGTGGGATCCATCGACGTGAACTCCTCGTACTCCTCGAGGAGCCCTTCGATGCCCTCGCACTCCTCCTTCTCGGGCGGCTCACCGAACATATCGAAGACCTCCTCGAGCCGGTCGATATGGTCTCGGGTCTCCTCGCGGTGCTCCGAGAACGCCTGGGAGATCTCGTCGCGCTCGGTGTTCGCCTCGAGTTCCTCGAGCGCGTCGAGCAACTGGTGCTCCGCGTGATAGATGTCTTCGAGGCCGTGCTCGAACAGGTCCTGGATAGTGTCCATACTCATGGTGTAACCACTCCGTCGTTCGCTGCCCGAGTGAAAAAGACGGGAGCCTGCGACGGCAGGCGACGATTCGGGAGTCGTCCTCGCCGCCAGCGCACCCGCAGCTACTCCGTCGCGTCCTCAACTCGATCCGCGTGTTTCTCGAGGTCCGCGGCCAGCGTACGGGCCTGCTCCGGCGTCAACTCGAGTTCGTCCATGTGCTTTGGCAGGTGCTCCTCGTCGAGGTTATCGAGCTCCAGCTGGAGGCGAACGCTGTCGGGATCCTCGCGATCAGCGGTCGCGTTCACGACGGCGATCGACTCCCACTCGAAGCTCTCACCCACTGCTTTCCCCTCGACGTAATCCAACGTCGTGTACCCGGTAACCGACATCAGTCGATCGGACATGTCGGTTCGACCCTCAGTCTCCGAGTACTTATACTGCCGGCCGTCTCGAGCGACGATCTCGAGAACGGCACCAAAACGATTCCGAAGCGTCCGACCGCTGTCCGAGTTTCGAATGCGGATACGAACGGATTCGAGCCACCATTACTCGCGACATTCATCCCATCCAGCGCCCCACCTATCGGCCGTTTTTGCCCCAACTTCCTCGCGGTAATTCGGTACTGACTCGAAGCGTACCAAGGAACTCGGTCAAGAAGCGTGGACAGTCCGTCACAACGCCACCGGTTGACGACAGTGTCGGGGAATTCCACGCGGCCGTTCGCATTCCCTCTCGCTCAATAGCTCTCCAACTGTGCTGACACGACCGATATTGTCATACCCACATCGAAAGAAGCGAACACCAGCACCCGTTCCAACCGTGGTCTGTCGAATCGATACACTTGCTCCCGTTCGAGCCGAAAGGCCAACTATCCAGTGTTTCTGGCTCGAGTGACGACCGCTGATCGTTCGTCAGTCAATACGCGCGAGTGCCACACGGATCTGGGTCGTCACTACCGGTCCGATGAGCGCGATTCGATATCAGACGGGTGCCGAACAGCTGTCGCGATATCTCTATTCGTCAGAGATAGCGGCAGAAAGATCCCATAAGACAGAGCACGGGTATCGTTTGCAGCCGAAGCGATACTTATGCCTACGGGGTTCGAATGGCCGGCAATGACTGATACAGCCGAATGCAAACCAGAGCCGATCGAGCAGGAAGCGGAAGAGCGTGACGACGCTCACCTCGACGATATCGAAGAGGGGGCCGGCTGTACGGAGATCTGGGAGCATCTCGCCGAACAGCGAGAGGAATAACTGAGTCTTCCGTCCCGATAACGACCTTTTTGACGGCGGAACTCTTACCGAGGTTCATGACCGACAATCGGCCCGATGATCGATCGATCCCGACGGACCGCGAATCGCCCGTCGGTTCACCGGTTATCCGGGGTGATGAATCGGTCGCCGGAAACCGCGCCCGCGAAGCCGTCCAGTTCGATCCCGACGACCCCAAGAGCCTTGCAGACGCCGCCGAAACCGTCCGCCGGTTCGCCGGCGGTGAGACCAACGACGATCACCTCTACATGCTTCGCGGTGCAGCCGCCTGCGCTGCCCTCGTTCGCGGCGAAGGCTCCTACAAGGCCGCCGCCGAACGCGCCGGCGGTGACGCCACTGTCTCCTTTATCCGCAAGTGGGCCCGCGTCCACGATCTCCCGCGCTCGGTCCGCAAACAGGTCGCACTCGGTCAGATCGCCCCGACAGCCGCCAAACACATCGCCCGGGTCGGCGGCGAATCACGGCTCCTCCTCGCGTGGGCCACCCTCGACGGAGACCTCACCGTCCGCGACGTCCGCAGCGTCGCCAGCGCGATCAACAACGGTGCCTCCATCGACCAGGCCCTCAACGAACACGGCATTATCCTCGGCCGACTCGAACTCATTCTCTCGCCCGCTACCTACCGTGATCTTCGACGACGTGCATCCATCGACGGTGCCGATCCCGGCCAGCTCGTCACCGAGGCGCTCGAACAGTACTTCGAATAACGGGTATCGGACCGGCGAGGTCACTATCGAAGCAGTGGAGAAAGAAACGTTTAACCGCTGTTCCCCGAAAAAGGAAACTACAGGGCCGGTAGCTCAGTTTGGCAGAGCGTCTGGCTTTTAACCAGACGGTCGCGTGTTCAAATCGCGCCCGGCCCGCTTTTGCGAGGAACAATTCATGACGAGCAGAGCGGCGACCGCGATTTGAATCGCAGGGAACACGCAGCGCGGGCGGAGCGAGCGATCGTGTGACCGTGTATTCAAATCGCGCCCGGCCCGCTTTCTTTCTGCAAACAACACTGTGAGCAGCGGCTCACGGATCCAGCGCGAGTTAGAGCGGAGAGATCACAGCCTGCGCAACGAAATGAACAGGAACGTCTTCGTGTAGTTCAAAGTGCGACCGACCCGCTATCTATCGGCGAACAGTTCCGCAAGTGAGATATTACGAAACTATCGGTATTTGAACGCAGGTCAGATTCGTTCTGACTTCAGCACGTTCTTACTGAGGAACCGAACACCGGTCGGAAAGAGAGCAAGGGAGACAAGTCCGACAATTATGAGGCGATCTCCGTTCTCTCTGTCAGCAGACAGTACTAGCAATTGCCGAGTAAGACAGTATTGAAATCGGTTATTAAGTTATAACCGTGGACGAAAGACGAATCCGGAACGTCGTGTTTGAGGGATCGATAACAGTAACCACTGCGTTCTGAGGATTGGGAAGGGGAAAAGCCAAGGGCCGGATTTGAACCGGCGGTGGGCGGCTCTGCAGGCCGCTGCGTTCGGCCGGACTCTGCCACCTTGGCGCGTTTTACGGTTGTCACTGCGTTCGTTTAAGCATAGCGGTACGGCACAATTCTCGTGCGAGTCGCTGTGTCAGCTCTATATGCAGAAAACCCTACATAGCAACTGCCGACGCAGCCGCTCTGTAGGGATGAAAGTCTACGTATGAGTGGAGGCGGCGAAACGAGTTTCCCAGAGGCTCGCGCACTCCAGTACTCACCGTAACGCTGGCGAGCTTATCTTCCGTGTTCGGGATGGGTACGGGAGGAACCTCGCCGCTGTGGCCGCCCTAATGCCGACCAACGGAATCGAACCGCTGTCATGCCAATATCGGTGGTGTGTCTCTGACCGTGTGTATGTGTAGTCCAGTTTACGTCCGGACCCGTTCTCGCGTCACGGATCCAATGCGATGTTCAGTATGAATGTGTGGCTTGGCCGATTAGTGCTCGCGGACTCAACACCTCGTTGCCTTGGTGCGTACATCCCGAGTCTATCGAACTCGTCT
>NZ_JAQIVI010000195.1 GCF_028618695.1 Natrinema soli
GTCGCGGCGGACCTCGCGCCCGAGATGGTCGCGACGGCGACGAGCGAGTACGACGGCCTCGAGGGGGCCGTCACCGACGCCGAACGCCTCCCCTTCGCGACGGACTCGTTCGACGTGGTCACCTGCCGCTTTGCCGCGCACCACTTTCCGGACCCCGAAGCGTTTCTTTCCGAGGTCGAACGCATCCTCGCGCCGGGCGGCGTCCTCGCGCTTGAAGACCTCTGCGTACCGGCCGATCCCGACCTGGCGGCGCACGTCAATCGGATCGAACGACTCCGGGACTCGAGTCACGTCGAGACCTACTCTCGAGCGCAGTGGCGCGACTGGATCACGGGCGCGGGGTTGACCGTCGAGACGGCCCACGAGACGAGTCGGCGACTCGAGGCCGACGCCTGGCTCGACCGGATGGACTGCCGGCCGACCGTCGGCGGGAGATCAGAGCGTTGCTGGCGGACGCGCCGGCAGCGCTCGAGGAGCCCTTCGAGTTCGAATACGAATCCGACGGCGACAGCGAAGGAGAGCGCCTGACCTCGTACCGAACGAGCGTCGCGCTGTTCCGGGCGACGGTCTGACGGTCCCCGCGTCGTTCTCGACGCGTCGATACTGACGAACTAAGTAGCGTCCCGCAATATTCACCAGCATGAACACGCTTCTCTTGGACAGCGACGACGTCGACGAGCACGCGCGACTCGCCGACGTCATCGACGCCGTCGAGCAGGCGTTCGCGGCCTTCGAGCGCGGGACCACCCAGATGCCCGCCAAGTCCTACATCGACTTGCCCCGGTACAACGGCGACTTCCGGTCGATGCCCGCGTATCTGGACACGGGCGAGTGGGACGCGGCCGGACTGAAATGGGTCAACGTCCACCCGGACAACCCCGCGGACCACGACCTGCCGACCGTCCTGGGGACGATGATCTACTCCGACCCCGAGACCGCGTTTCCGCTGGCGATCATGGACGGGACCACGCTCACGATGAAGCGGACCGGCGCGGCCGCGGCCGTCGCCACCGACTATCTGGCCGTCGACGACGCCTCGAGCCTCGGCATCGTCGGAGCCGGCGTCCAGTCGTACACCCAGCTCGAGGCGATCAGCGAGGTCCGGCCGATCGAGGAGGTCGTCGTCTCGGATCCCGACGACGAGCGCGTCCGGCGGTTCGTCGAGACCGTCGAGGACCGGTTCGACGTCCACAGCGGCTCGATTTCCGAGGCGGGCCACTGCGACGTGCTCTCGACCGTGACGCCCGTCGAGGACCCGATCGTGGGGCTCGCAGACGTCGGCGAACGGACGCACGTCAACGCGATCGGGGCCGACGCCGAGGGGAAACACGAGCTGGCCGACGACCTACTGCAAGCAGCGCGGATCGTCATCGACGATCACGAGCAGTGCACCCACTCGGGCGAGATCAACGTCCCGTACGGCGAGGGGATCCTGACCGACGCGGACATCCACGGCGAGATCGGTGAACTCGTGGTCGGGTCGAAGGCGGGCCGGACCGACGAGACGGGGATTACGGTCTTCGATTCGACCGGGCTCGCGATTCAGGACGTTGCGGCCGCGCGGGTGGTCTACGAGACCGCTCGCGAGACCGATGCCGGATACGAGTTCGGGATGATCAATACCGGTCAGTAGGAGATCCGCTCGCCGGCCGTCGAATCGACGACGTGCCTCGAGCGGTCCGTTCACGATCGAAACGCAGTGCGTCTCGACCGTCAGTCGTCCGTCTCCGTCACACGGGGCTGCTCGCCGGCATCGCCTCCGAACGCCGTTTCGCGGAGGTCCGCCTCGATCTCCTCGAGCGAGCGCCCCTTCGTCTCGGGGACGAGTCGATAACAAAAGCCCAGCGCGAGCAAGGAGAGCGCGCCGTACAGCCAGAACGTTCCCGTCTGGCCGATGCCGTCGACCAACCGGAGGAAGGTCAGCGAGACGAGCAGGTTGCCGGCCCAGTTGACGACGGTAACGACGCCCATCGCCGTGCCGCGGACCTCCATCGGGTAGATCTCGGAGATCATCAGCCAGAAGACCGGGCCGAGCCCGATCGCGAAGAACGCGACGTACAACATGAGGCTCACGGTCGCGATCCAGCCGATCGCGCCCGAGAGACCGGGCAAGTAGAACGCGATCCCGAGGACGGCGAGCATGACGCTCATCCCGCCCAGCCCCGTGAGCAAGAGCGGTCGGCGACCGGTGCGATCGATCAACAGCACCGCAACGACGGTCATGACGACGTTGACGACGCCGATACCGACGGTTGCGAGGATGGAGGCGGTGTCCGCGAAGCCGGTCGACTCGAGGATCGTCGGCGCGTAGTACATGACCGTATTGATGCCGGTGACCTGCTGGAACACCGCCAGCCCGACGCCGACGATCAACATTGGCTGCACCCACGGTTTGAACAGGTCGCGGAGCGTTCCGGACTCGGTTCGGACCGTTTCTTCGATCTCGCGGAGCTCGTCCTCGACTTGACTCTCGACGCGGGTACTGGCGAGTACTGTGCGAGCGTCGCTCTCACGACCGTGCTCGTAGAGCCAGCGAGGGCTCTCGGGCATGAACAGCATCCCGACGAAGAGGACTGCGGCGGGGACCATGCCGAGGCCGAGCATCCAGCGCCACTCGCCGCCGCCGGCGAACGCGAAGTTCACGAGGTACGCGATGAGGATGCCGCTAGTGATCGTCAGCTGGTTTAACGAGACCAGCGACCCGCGGATTTCCGGCGGTGAGATCTCCGAAATGTACAGCGGACCGACGACCGAGGCGAAGCCCACGCCGATCCCGTCGACGATTCGACCGACGATCAGTATCTCGACGGTCGGCGCGATCGCCATGATGAGCGATCCGACGAAGAAGACGACGGCACCGACGAGGATGAGGCGTCGTCGTCCGAGCCGATCCGCGAGCCGACCGCCGAGCGCCGCACCGACGATCGCGCCGATCATCGCCCCGCTGACGATGATCCCCTCGATCAACGAGGAATCTATCGAATACCCGAAGACGGTCGCCAGTTCGAACGTGTTTCGAATGTATAACATCGCGCCGGAGATGACGCCAGTATCGAACCCGAACAGTAACCCGTTGAGCGCGGCCAACGCCGCGACGATGTAGATAAACGAATTCCGTTCGTTGCCGGTCGCTCCTGTGCGTGTTGTTGGCATTGGTACTGTGTAAGAATATTATTCCGTATTGTAGTTAACAAACCTAACGATACGCGCTCCGACAGTGGTTGGACAACCGATGCTCTGCGCTACGTACTACACGGCCCATCAACGGCTCTCTACGGCCGATCGACGGCTCCGAACCGAACTGAGTGCCGGGGCGTCCCCGCTGGGCGCGGTCAGGTTCCAAGCCGCCGCGGAATCGAGCCGGTCATCGACAGCTCGTCGGCGTAGTGGACGACCGGGTCGTCGGTCGGCGTCGGCAGGCCGTTAGCCTCGAGCATCGTGTTCTCGTGGATCGTCACCTCGGCGGGCTGGAGCGGCCAGGGGTCGTGTGCGATCTCGCCGGCCAGGACGCCGCTGGCGGTCGGCGCGTAGAACCGCCGACGGGCGGTGAGCCAGTGCTCGAGCGTGTCCGGTTCGGCGGTCCGAATCTCGCCATCGGGACGGTAGGTCGCGGCGAATCGAGCGGGAACGTCACCGTCTGTCCGCCGACGTTCGCTCGCGAAGGCTACGTGGTTCTCCTCGGTGGCCCCGACCCGAATGTTCGCGTCGTAGACGGGCAATCTCGTCCTTCGGCCGATCGTTGCCGCGACCAGCGAACTGTCGAGATCGATACTGAAGAAGAAGAGGCCGGGATCGCCACGATAGCGGACGTAGGTCCGAACGTTGAGTTCGGGAAACGCCAGCCGCGCGATCGACGGCGTCCCGCGGAGGCCCACGTTCGTCAGCACGAACGGGAGCACGCTCAGCCAGGCGCGGCCGTCCCGGGTCTCGAGAGTCAGTCGACCGGGGACGTGCGGTCGAAGCTCGTCCGGATCGACCGGCCAGTGGACGAAGAGACCGTCGCGCCACGTCATCGAGGCGACGTGTGGGGCGGTCGGCGACGATCTGTCGGCGAACCTCCAGCGGAAGGGATCTATTCGTGTCCGATGTCGTACTCGTTGTTCGTTCTGTTTCGTCATCCTCGAGAGCCAGCACAAGAGCTGTATTCGTCGATACGCCGATCAACGATATAAAATGGACAGTTTCCCGTCAATTCCGATGGCAGTCACACAGCACGGAACGGCCGATGGAATCGCGTAGGCAGATGTGAGCGAAACGGTGATCGATCGACCGCGACCGGCCGTCAGTCGGCCGCGACGTCCGGGTCGCCATCACTGCCGGACGACTCGGCGAACGTCACTTTGTCGTCGGTATCGCCGTCGTCCGCCGCACCACCCGACTCCTCAGTGATGAGCTGTTCCACCGCGTCGGTCGCCTGGAGGAGCAACAACCCGAAACCGATTCGGGTGGCGATGTCGAGGTAGGCACCCACGAAAATGCCGCCGAACGCGTCGAGGAGGCCGATCCCCTGCCGCGAGATGACCCCGATGACGAGGTAGGCGACCAAGAGCAGGATGAGCAGGTTCCGGAGCTTTCCGTAGAGGAGTACCCGCTCGCCGGTGGTCCGGCCGGACTGTTTCGTCACCGGCCAGATCATCACGTAGAGGAGTGCCGCGAGGACGACGACCGTGCCCAGATTCGCCGCGGGCACCGCCGCCCCCGTGAGGAAGTATCGGACGAGGCTGAGTCCGATCCACACCTCCGTCAGGACGACGAGTGCGGCCAACTGGCGTCGACTCGCGCCCGCGATCTTCCCCATGAAGAGGATCATGATCGTCGTCGCGACGAAGTAATCGATATACCGGGTCACCGGTAGCGGTTGCCCGGTCGGCGTCGTCAGGCGGAGCAACTCGATCGACATCCCGAAGTACGCGAGCGAGAGCGTCCCGCAGACGATCGGGGCCGGCAGGTAGTACCGGCGCGTCCCCGCCGGTTTGCTGGCGACCCAGCCGACGAACACCAGCGTGGCCACCGCCGTCACGTAGAAGCCGAGTCGGTACATCTCGAGTTCGGGAATCATCGGTTCTCACCTCCGGTCCTCGCGGCGGGCGACCGTGGTCGCTCGGAGCCCGCATCGCCGGAGACGCTGAACTCGTCGACGGCGTCGGCCAGATCCGTCGCCCGCTGGTCGAGTCGCGTCGCCTCCGCAGAGACGTCGGTGATCGTCGCGGTGGTCTCCTCGGCGGCCGCCGCGACCTGCTGGGACTGCGAACTCGTCTCGTTGGCGACGCTGGCGACGTCCTGGATGATCGTCGCGAGTTCCTCGGCGGACGTCGCCTGCTCGTCCGTCGCCTGGTCGATCTGGGTGACGCCGGTGGCGACCTGCTCGATCTCGCCGGCGATCCGATCGAGTTTGGTCGCCAGGGTGTCGACTCGATGGGTGGCCGAGCCGATCCGCTCCTCGGTCTCCTCGATCCCCGCTGCGCTCTCCGTCGCTCGCTGCTGTATCGATTCGATCATGGCTTCGACGTCGTCGACTGCCGCCTGCGTCTGCTCCGCCAGTTCCTTGACCTCGTCGGCGACGGCCTGGAAGCCGCCGTCCTCGCTCGAGGCACTCTTGGACCGGGCCGACTCGATGGCCGCGTTCAGCGCCAGCATGTTCGTCTGCTCGGCGATCTCGTCGATCAACTCGACGATCTCCTGGATCTGTTCGGCCTCGCGCTCGAGTTCGTGGATCGTCTCGGCGACGGTTTCCGTCTGGTCGGTGGCGGTGTGCATCTCCTCGGTGGTGTCCTCGGCGGCCGCCTGGCCGGCCGTCGCGAGTTCGTCGACCTGCCCGGACTGGTCGGCGATCGTGCTCGTCGCGGCGGCGACCTCCTCGACGGTCGCCGACATCTCCTTGACTTCTCTGGTCGCTGTCTTCAGGTCCTCGGCCTGCTCCGCGGACCCGTCGGAGATTTCCTGAGTCGACGCGCTGACCTCCTCGCTGGCGCGGCTGATCTCCTCCGAACTGGTCTGGAACTCGGTGCTCGTCCGCGCGACGTCCCGCGAGATGTCCTTGACCTGTGCGACCGCCGTCTCCAGATCGGCGATCATCTCGTTGAACGCCTCGGCGATGGCCGCCATCGCCTCGTGGTCGGTCTGCGGGTCGAGGCGCTTCTGGAGGTCGCCGTCGGCGCAGTCGGCCATCACCGCCCCGAACCGCTCGGCCTCGGCCTCGAGTTCGCGGTTGCGCTGCTCGGTGCGACGCTGGGCCTCCCGTGCGCGTTCGCGTTCGTCCTCGAGATCACTCAGCGTCGTCCGGAGGTCGTCGCGCATCGTCCCGAAGGAGTCGTAGAGTCTCCCGACCTCGTCGATGCGGTCCGTCTCGAGGTCGGCCTCGAGGTCGCCATCGCCCATCTGTTGGGCCTTGTCCGCGAGTCGGCGGAGTTTCAGCGAGAGGTTGCCGCCGAGGACGATGCCGACGAAGCCGAGGTTGACGATGAAGATGAACACTACCGTCGCGATGCCGGCCGTCGCGACGTTCTGTGTCGCGAAGACGTCGTCCGCGGCGCCGTAGGTCGTGACCTGCATCGTCGCCTCGCCGCTCCCGATCGTCGCCGACGTCGCGGCGACCTCCTGCTCGCTTCCGTCGGGCGTTACCCTCACGACGTCGGAGTCGTCGGGCCCCAGCGCGTCGAGAACGGTCTCGTCGGTCGCGTCGA
>NZ_JAQIVI010000196.1 GCF_028618695.1 Natrinema soli
TCGCGGGAGCGACGGTTGACGGCCCGGTCACCCGCGATCACCTCGCGTGCGAGCGTCCGGTCGCCGGTAAACAGCGCACTGAGTCCGTCCGCGAGCTGCTCGCGGACGAGATCGCCCAGCGCGACGACCGCCTCGCGGAGGCGCTCGAGGCGTTTCCGGTAGTCCTCGCGCGTCATCACCCGAACTTGCCGGTGACGTAGTCCTCGACGCGTTGGCTCTCGGGATTCTCGAAGATCTTGTCCGTGTCGTCGAACTCGACGAGTTCGCCGCCGGTCAGGAAGACCGCCGTCTGATCGGAGATGCGGGCCGCCTGCTGCATGTTGTGCGTGACGACGACGACCGTGTACTCCTCGGCGAGCTCTTCGATGAGATCCTCGATCTTCGCGGTGGCGATGGGGTCCAGCGCGGAGGCCGGCTCGTCCATCAGAATCACGTCCGGATCGACAGCGAGACACCGCGCAATGCACAGTCGCTGTTGTTGCCCGCCGGACAGCCCCAGGGCATTGTCGTCGAGTCGATCGTTCACCTCCTCCCAGAGCGCCGCCTGCTCGAGACAGCGTTCGACGAGTTCTCGTTCGCGATCCGTGGAGTCGTCGCCGAGCAGTCGAGCGAGCAGCCCCGTCTCGACCTCGCCGTGCTTTCGCGGTCCGTAGGAGACGTTGTCTCGGATCGATTTCGGGAACGGGTTCGGTGACTGGAAGACCATGCCGACGCGTTTGCGGAGCTCGACGAGGTTGATGCCGTCCTGATAGATATCTGCGCCGTCGAGTTCGACCGTTCCATCGACGCGAGCACTCTTGATACGGTCGTTCATCCGGTTGAGACACCGAAGGAAGGTCGACTTCCCGCAGCCGGAGGGACCGATCAGCGCGGTTACGCTGTTTTCGGGAATATCCATCGTGATGCCCTGGAGCGCCTGTTCGTCGCCGTAGTAGACGTCAAGACCCTCGACCGAGAGCTTCGGCTCGCCTCGGAACTCGTACTCGGTCCACTCCGCTTGGGTCTTCTCCTGGGACTCACCGGCCGTGGTCTGCGTAACGGGAGTGGTCGATCGCTGATTCGATTCCGCTGTTTCTCGTGATTCGTTTACGCTGTTACTCATGCTTGTAGTTTCTTCCGGAAGTACATCCGAGTGGTAATGCCGACCACGTAGAACGAGAGGACGACGAGCAGGAGAACGAACGCCGTCGCCCACCCGTATCCCGGATCGTTACCGACGACGCCGGTCGTGATCGCACCGTACAGCTGATAGGGGAGCGCACTCGACCCGCTCAACAGCGCCTCGTTCACGATGAACGGCGGCGATGCCGTGAACTCGAACGAGCCCATGACCGCCGGTGCCGAGCTCCGCTGTGGGTTGTCTGCGGTAACGATCAGGATCGGTGCCGTCTCGCCGGCGATTCGGCCGATGCCGATGATGACGCCGGTGACGATCCCGGGCATCGCCGACGGGATCGTGACGTCCTTGATCGTCTCCCACTTGGAGACCCCGAGTGCTGCGCTGGCGTCCCGATACTCGTCGGGGACGCTCTTGATCGCCTCGCGGCTCGTGATGAGCACGAGCGGGAGGAGCATAAATCCGAGGACGATCATCCCGGCCAGCAGGCTCGTATTGTTGCCGAGCCGCGGGACGAGAAACGCGTACCCGAACAGACCGAAGACGACGCTGGGCGTACTCCAGAGTCCGTTCGTCGCGATGTCGATTACGGACGTGAACCGGCCCGCTTCGGCGTACTCCGTCAGGAACACCGCCGCACCGACGCCGATCGGAACGGCGAGCAGGACGGCACCGATGACGAGCCAGAACGTGCCGATGATCGCCGGATAGATACCCTTCTGGTCGAGTATCACGTTATAGCCGTCCATCACGAACGGCCAGTGGAAGTGCAGGCCCGGACCGAACTCGATGCCGTCGACCGCGTACGGGAGCCCGTTTATGACGATAAAGGCGATCAACAGGAGCAGTAACAACAGGATGAGCGCTGCGTTTGTCCCGATCAGGAAGAACGCCCCCGCCTGTCGGCCCGCCGCACCGAACCCCTGAAACGTGTTCGCGCCCGCCCACGCCGCGACGAAGCAGGCGACGATCGCCAGTACCGGAACGAAGACGGTGCCGTTGAACGTCACGCCGAACCCGGCCGGCTGCCAGCTCCAGGCTGCGTTCACGACGTCGAGCAGGAACAGGGCGCCGACGACGATGCTCAGCAGCCCCGCCGGTATCGTCACGCCGAGATCCTCCCGTCCGAGCAGGATAGCGGCGGCGACGCCGACGCCGGCGAGCAACGCGAGTGGCGCCCAGAGGAACCGTCCGAGGCCGAACGTCTGGGAGGCCGTCAGGCCGATCCCGCTGAACGCGACGAACCCGAACCCGAACGCGACCCCAGCGCCGGCCGATCTGTCTGGCGTGGTCTCGATGATGCCGTACCGGGAGCCGACGCCCGCGACGACGACACAGCCCCCTGCGAGAACCGGGAGCATCGTCAGGACGGTGTCGACGCCGATCCCGAGGACCATCGACTCGAGCGAGAGTTGGCCGGCCAGCGTGAGGCTACCGACGATAATGGCACCGAGGAACGCGACGACCGGAACGGCCGACAGTCCGGCCAGTGTGGCCGAGTGATCGACGTTCAACGGGTTTTGCGACTGGTGGCGGAGGGTCCGTTCGCTCATAGTTCACCTCCAAGCTTCCGTTTGACGCGCGCCTCGATCAGCTGCGCAGTGATACTCAACGCCATCACGGTCACGAACAGGACCACACCGGCGGCGAACAGCACCTGCATGTGGAGTCCGTGAGCGTTGCCGTACTGGCTGGCGATGAGGCTTGTCAGCGTCACCGTGTTGCCGAAGACGTTGTAGAGCGGTTCCGGTAGCCGCATCACGTTCCCCAGAATTACCGTTGCGGCCATCGTCTCGCCGACGGCGCGACCGACGCCGAGTAACACTGCAGCCGAGATCCCCGAGAAGGACGCGGGGAGGGTGACGCTCTTGATCGTCTGCCACTCCGTCGCGCCGATCGCGACGGCCCCGTCTTTCATGTGATTGGGAACGCTCGAGATCGCGTCCTCGGCGACGGATGCGACGGTCGGCAGCGCCATCAGCCCGACGACGACGCCGACGACGACGATGCTCCCGCTCGAGGTGAGCCCGAAGTTATTCATCATGTAGCCGTTGATGATCATGAACCCGATGTAGCCGTAGACGATCGACGGGATCCCCGCTAGCGTTTCGACGGCCGGCTTGACGATTTCGTGTGCCCACGACGGTGCGATCTCGCTGATGAAGATTGCCGCGGCGACCCCGAGCGGAGCGGCGACGATCGTCGCCAGAATCGTCGTCAGAACGGTCCCCCAGATCGCGGGATACAGCGAGTATCTGTCCTCACCCCGGCTCCAGTAGTTTCCGTCCGTGTAGAGGATATCGAGCCCCATCCGTTCGAACGCGGGGAACGAGCGGAGAAACAGATACGCCGTGATGAGCACGAGTATGAGCGCGGTCGAAACGGTCGCGAGGAACATCAGCCCCTTTGCGGTCGTTTCCTGCTGTGTGGTCCAGCCGTACACAGTAACCGCGAGAAACGCGATGACGAAGAATACCGTCAGCCCCGGGACGAAGAGGAAACTCAGTAACGCACCCACCAACGCAGCGCCGCCCGCGTAGAGAACGGGCGGTCGCCCACCGTTTGCGTTGCGGTCATCGGTCCCCGACGAGTCACTTGTTCGTAATGAATTCGACATTGGTGAATCAGTTCGTACAGTTGCGAAAGCAGTGCCGTCCCGCTACTCAGTTACTCGGCTCGGGGAGGTTGTCCAGCTGGGTTTGCTGTCGCTCGTCCGTCAGTCCGAGGTAGTCCGCGTTTTCGACGAAATTCTCCTGGCCGTAGTCGTGCAGGATCATCCGAATGAACGCGGCCTCCTTGTCCGACGTGTCCTCCCAAGTGTAACAGTGGAGGTCGCGTGCGAGCGGATAGCTCTCGTCGGCCATCTTCTCTCGCGTGTACTCCGTGCCGTCGATCACGAGGTTGACCATCGGCGCGCCGTCCGAGATGAACGCGAGACCGGCGTAGCCGATCGCGTTGTTCGAGTTCTCCAGGACCGACTTCACCTGCTGGTTTTCGCCGTGTCGGGCGTCGACTGACATGTCTGCGCTGGGATCACCGAGCACGTTGTTCCGGAACGACGTGTCGGTTCCGGAGCCTTCGGCGCGACCGATGACCTGAATCTCCTTGGATCCGCCGCCATAATCCTCGATCTCATTCCAGTCACTGATCTCCCCCTGATAGATCCCCTTGACCTCCTCGAGCGTGATCGATTCGAGCCCGTCGTCTTTGACTTCGCTGCTGACCATGATCGGTTGCGCGTCGACGCCGACGACGTGATCGACGAAGTCCGAGAGTTCGTCCTCGCTTCGGTCGGGGAACTCGGCCGCAACGGGAGCGCTCGCGTCACCGATGTCCACCTGCTCGTTCTCGAGTTTCTCGAGGCCGACGCCGGTGTGGTTCAGACCGATCGAGGTCTCGAACGGCGGGCCGTCATCGTCCGACTCGAAGCCGTAGAGGCCGCCCCAGTACTCCGCGAGGTTCTGATCGGTATCGATATCGTAGTTGCTCGGCATCCAGTAGTCCTCGTCGCCGGCCGGTGGATTCGAATTCCACAGGGAACCGGCCCGACTCGTGATCGGGTAAACCGTCGACGAACCGTCGGCCGAAAGCGAGTCGCCGCTGCTCCCGTCGTCGCTTCCGAGGCAGCCGGCGGCCGTCACGGCACCGATAGCACCGGTTGCCGCAATGAACTTCCGTCGCGATACCCCGTCAGCAGAACGTCCGAACTGGTTGTCTGCCATCACGTGTGAGATTCGAGAGGGTATAAAAATAGGATGCTATGAGCCATATATATGGATCAGTGTCCACATATCCCTATATAGACCAATGAGATAACGGATAGATCACTCGAGCTGACGGCTTCCACGAAGCGACTCCTCGAGGACCGACTGCTCGTTCGATTCGCCGCGAATGGACCGATAAATCGCTACACTGACTTGCGGCCGGCGGTAACGGTCGAGGTATGGTTTCGCTGCAGGGGGTCGCAGTCGCGGTGATCGGGTTCGCGGTCGTCCTCGGCTGTGCCGGTACCGTCTACCGAGATGCAGCTCGGCTCGAGATCTCGAGGCCCGCGCTCTGGGCGGGGATCGTGTTCGCCACCTGCGGCGGCGGGCTGGCACTCTATCTCGCTCCCCCGAACGTACCGATCCCCGGCCTGCTCGTGATCGTCGTCGGGGGGCCGGCGCTCTACCTGTTCGAGCGCGACGACGCCACGCACGGCGACGATCGCGCGGACCCCTACTCGCTGCCGGAGGGACCCGGCAGCGATTCCTCGAGCGACGACCGACGGGACGAGTAGGCGATCCGACTCGGCAGGTCGCCCGGAACACCACACGCCTTTTGACTGCGCCCGCCCAACGGCCGCACCATGAGCGACTCCGCGAACCCCG
>NZ_JAQIVI010000197.1 GCF_028618695.1 Natrinema soli
GTCGCCGGCCCGACCGGCGGCAGCGACCACACGCCGGTCGGAACCGTCTACATCGGCGTCTCCTACGCGGGACCGTGGGGCAGCGAGGAGTCGTACGCGACCGTCTCGCGATACGAGTTCGACGGCGACCGCGCCGACGTTCGCGCCGAGACCGTCGACCGGGCGCTCGCGGACCTGCTCTCCGAACTCGAGGCGCGGGAGACGACTCGCTGACCGTCGCTACACGTCCGGTCGAACGACGGCAGTCCGATCGGTGTGAATCGTTTCGGTCGGTCCGATCGGGAACGCACGAGCGGTCGATTCGACTCAGTGACACGCTCGCCCGCACCTCGAATCAGTAACGAATCCGATACATGTATGGCTCAGTGACAATTTCGAAAGAAAAACTATTCCTTCCACGACTTCCCAGATGCGGATAGATGAACAAGAAGGGCCACGTGCTGAACGCCGTTCTGTTGAGCATCGGGTTGGGCTATCTGCTCGAGCCGGTGGGGGATCTGGAGACGTTCAGAACGATCGTGATGATCGGCGTCCCCGTGACGCTCGGAGCGCTCTTCCCGGATGTCGATACCGCATTCGGCAAACACCGGAAGACGCTGCACAACCTGCCGATCCTGATCGGCTTCGTGGCCTTTCCGTTCGTGTTCGGCAACCTCGAGTACGTCTGGATCGGCGTGTTGACCCATTACGTTCTCGATATCGCCGGGAGCAAGCGCGGGATTGCGCTGTTTTACCCGCTCTGGAAGGAAGAATTTGGACTCCCGATCGGCGTCGCGGTCAGCAGCACGCGCGCGGACCTCATGATGGTGATCGTCACCGTCGGCGAACTGGCCCTCGCCACTGCGCTCGTGTTCGAAGTCCCCCGATGGGGCTTCGAGATGGGGCGACAGGTACTCGGGCTGTAGTCGACTGCCGGTTCTAGCGAGAAGCGTACGAATACCGATTCAGTATCCCATTACTTACCCGTCCGGCGGCCCGTCGAAGACACGAATGCCAGCAGCAGATCGCCAGCGTCCACGGTCGGATTTCACCGATGGCCAGCCGACAATTCGCTGTGACGAGTGCCGGTCTGCGCTTCGATCAGATCGGCAGCAGGCCGTTTCGTTTCTCCTCCTGGACAACCTCACGATTCCCGTTCTCAGCTGTGACGATCACCTCGAGCGGTTCACCTCGATCTGTGGGCTAACCACCGAAGCGTCGGCCGATCTCCTGGACCACCGACCGGCCGGCGGTATCATCTGTCCCAGCTGTCGCCTCGCACCGTACAGTTCGACCCGCCCCGCGATACCGATTCAGGATGGGGTAATCGTCCCCATCGCGTGTCCGGAGCACCACTCGGAGATCGTTCAGCGGTTCCAGACGGGACTGCAAACGCACCGACAGCTGTCGGCCAGTCTCAGCACGACCGCGAACGGCTCACTGTGAGTTCCTGCGTGAGTGCGAACTGGCACGCACACAGTGCGCTTCCAGCCGAAAAAACGACAGGTGAAAGAAGGGATCACGACCTGCTTCCGAACCGCTTGGTTTCCGACTACTGCCGGTTCGGCGTCCACTCCTCGCAGGCGTCCATGTCGTCCATCGCCGTCTCGTGGCGGGCGCAGTAGGGGACCATCCCATCCGCGGAGCGGACGTACTCAAAGTGCGTGCAGTTCCCGCAGTAGCGGTCCGTCGGTTCGTCCGGCCGTTCGGTCGGCGACTCGACTATCTCCGCGTCGGTGCCGTCGCCCGACTCGAGCGGCGAGGAGATGTCCGCGGTCGCGGAGCCGCCGTCGCTGGTGGCAGCGCCGACGGGCCGACCGGGGGAAGATCCGGTTTCAGGCGCGTCGGCGTTCACGTTGGTTTGCGTGTCGACGTCTCCGTCGGGCGTGCCCCCGAAGAACCCGATGCCACCGAGGCCGCCCGAGCCGCCCTCGTCGGACTCGATGACCGTCTTGTTGTGTCGGGTGACGTTCATCTGGAGAGAGCCGCCGGGGTCGTTGCGCCGCTTGAACGTCGCGACGGCGGTGAACAGACACCAGACCGCGGTCAGGAGCCCGAGCAGGTAGACGACGCTCACCTCGAGCGTGAGCTGGTCACCGCCGTAGCGCCAGTGTTCGGGGTAGGCGTGCCAGAAGAGCGCGACGCCGAGCAGGCAGAGGCTCGCGCTGATCACGGCGGCGGCCTGGACGCGCCGGCCGGCCGGTAAGACGACGAAGACGCCGACGAGGATGATCGGAACGCTGAGGCCGGCCAGAACGCCCGCGGCACGGACGGTCGCGAACTGGGCGGCCATCTCGCCCGAGAGCTCGACCGCGTAGCCGCCGACGAAGTCGGTCGTCGCCACGAGGACCGCAACGACGGCCAGCACCGCGCCGAGCAGTACGAACCCCATTCCCGCGTACAGCCGGCGGCTCGTCACCTCCGGTGCCGTCCCGTCGTAGACCTCCGTCAGGCTTGTCATACGCGGCCGTTCGGCTCCCCACCACAAAACGATACGTCAGACACATATCTGATTTTCGATAATAGCGAGGTCGGAGCCCGGCTCGAGCCGACCGGCGGAAGCGAAAGCTTGAATCGCCGCCCTCGCAAACGACCGCCCATGAGTGACGAGGACGAGGAGGCGGAGCCGGCAGTCTCACTCGGAGAGCCGACCCCCGTCGAGGGTGCGCCGCTCGCCCGCGTGAGTTCGCGACTGACCTGGCCGAAAGAGAAGAGCGAAGTCGACCGACTCGAGGGCGAGAGCGTGATCCGGACCCCCGACGGACCCCGCGAGCTGTCCGCCGTGCTCGAGGACGTCGACGAGACGTACTTCCAGCGCCATCAGGAGTTCGAAGCGAACGTCAGGGACGTGATCGGTACCGGGCCGATTCCGACCGCTGACGAGTAATACCGTGGCGTCCGAGCCGGATCAGTACGGTGGCCGCTGGCTCCGGGGTCGATTGGATCTCTCCTGGGTTCAGAAGTCGGTCGTGGTCGGAGCCGTGCTCACGCTGTTGTGGATGCGACTCGTTCCCAGCGAGCTGGATCTGCGGGTCGTCGTCGACGGCGTCCTCCTGATCGGCGGACCGCTCGCGCTCGGTCTGTCCCACGGGAACCGTATCGGGTGGCGCGTCGACCGTGTCGCCGTCCGAAACACGGCGTTGCTCGCGCTGTTCGTCCTCCCCTTCTACGTCGTCGGTTCGACGCTACCGACGATCCGGGCGTACTATCCGATCTGGGAGACGGCTGCAGCGCCGGCCGTCTTCGTCCCGCACGCGATGAAACTGTTCCTCCTCGCGCTGGCCGCCGAGACCTACTACCGCGGCCTCCTCTGCGTCGGCGTCAGAGAGGTCGGCATCGGTGCGGTGTTCATCAGCCCCGTCGTCTACATGCTTCACCACGCCTCGAAGCCGCCGATCGAGTTCCTGCTGTCGGGTCCCACGGACGTCCTGTTCGGCGCCGTCGACTACAAATCCGATTCCATTCTCCCGTCCGTCGTCGCCCACGGCGGCGGGCTGGTCCTGCTCGACTGGCTCGTCATTCACGAGCCGGTGTTCGATCCGGTCCTCGTGATTCGGTTCCTCGAGTGGCTCCCGGTTCCGCTCTAGCCGCCACGGAGCCGCCGCGGGGCCGACACGGGCGATTCGGAGCAATTCCCGCCCGTCTCACGGACTCGAGACGGCAGACCGATTAAGGATCAGGACGACCAACCGTCGCGTATGGCGCTTCCCATCGACCCGACGAAGATCGACCCGGACGACTACGGCGAGCACCGCGCGGTCCTCGAGATGGATCACGAGGAAGCCATCGAACACACCCGTGAGGTGTTTACCGAGGCGGGATTCGGCGTCCCGGCGGAGTTCTCGCCGTCGGAACTGCTCAACGAGAAGGTGGACGCCGACCGCGAACCCTACTACGTGCTCGGGGCCTGCAACCCCCAGATCGCCGACCGAGTGTTGGACGTGACCGAACAGATGGGAGCGCTGTTCCCCTGCAACGTCGTCGTCTGGGAGGAAGCGCCGGGCCGGCAGGTCGTCTATCACGTCTCGATTATGAAGATCGCACGGCTGCTCGGGATCGCTCCCGACGACGAGAACTGGCAGGCGATCGTCGACGAAACCAGCGAGTTGGTCGACGAGGCCTACGCGAACCTGTAGGCGGTCGGCGTCCCGTCCGGCTCGCCGCGCGGTATTGGAGCCGGAACATCGTTTCGTTACTGTAGAAGACAGTATAGAATATCAACACTTATGCGTCCGATCGGAGAGGCTGAACTATGGACGCTCGGACCTCGTTTCTCGCCCTCTCGGTCTATGTCCTCGGCGCGCTCGCCGCGCTGATCGTGCTCCCGCTGGTGGAGTACGTGCTGGCGGCCTGCCTGCTCGCGGTCGTCCTCCGTCCGCTGTACGAGCGGCTCGCACCGCGAATCGGCGCACGCACCGCCGGACTCACGGCC
>NZ_JAQIVI010000198.1 GCF_028618695.1 Natrinema soli
GAGGACGTCCTCGATGGCCCGACCGACGCCCTGAAACTCGGGCTCGCCGGCGCGTTCCTTCGCGAGGAGTTCGCCCAGCGCCTCGACGCCGTGGGTCATGTGCCGCCCTTCGTCGGTGCTGATGAACTTGAATCCGTGGTTCAACAGCGGTAACGGGGCGTTTTGCGAGAGTTTATTGATCGCGTAGAAGCCGCCGCGGGCGAGCAGCCCCTCCACGATCATGTGGTAGACGGTCAGCGCCTTCGCGATATCGACGGGGTCCTGCGAGTGGGCCGCTCTGGCGGTCAGCTGCCCCTGCCGATCGAAGATCTCACCGAGCCCGGTCGCCTGCACGATCGGGATCCGAGCGCCGCCGCGTTTCGGATTCAGGTCGGCGAAGACGTCCTGTTCGCCCATCACCTCGTGCATGTAGACGTCGAGAAACTGCGTGTGCTTGTGTTCGGTCAGCGTGAACATCGTCATGTACATCTCCATCTCCTCGTTGTCGTCGAAACACGGCGCACCCATGATGCGCTGGAGGTGATGACTCGCGTCCTCGCCGACCGCGAACTCGCCGTCGAGAAAGCCCGATACCAGATACCGGATCTGCTTCCGTTCGACGGGCTCGAGCGAGTTCCAGATTTCGCGGTCCTCCTCGAAGCCGACCTCCTCAAAGAGCTTCTCGACGTTCCACGTGCCGAGTTCGACCCCCTTCTGGAAGAGGTCGTACCATTTGCTCTCCGTGTCGATTCGTTCCGCCCGGAACCCATCTGTTGTGGTAACTTGTGACACAAGTATAGGTCGGTAGTGTCGACAATGAGCGTACTCGTTCGAATAACTGGTCGTTCAAGTCAGACCGAGAATCCGCACCCGACCGGTCTCCTCAGAACAGGTACCGCGCGTCGGTCTCGCCGGCAACGTCACCCATCGCCCCCGCGGCGTCGCCGTAGTGGATGACCCGCGTCACGCTTCCCTCGAGCGCCATCTCGTTGGACATCACCGACTCGATGACGTCCGCGCCCTCGAGGAGGTCTGTCCAGGTCTCGTAGGGTGCCTCGAGTTCGAATCCCGGGTCGTGCGCCGACGGGTCTTCGACGAGTCGGGCCCGCCGACAGACGCCGTCTTCCAGTTCGAGGTGCGCGTGGACCCGCGAGTCGTCGACGACGTACGTCTCCAGTTGCGCGAGCAGCGAGTCGAGGTCGCCTCGGATCAGGTCCTCGAGCGCCGGCCAGGCGACGTCGGGAACGTCGGCGAGCGTCACTCCCGAGAGGGCTCGCCGGAAGCGCTCGCGATCGTCGTCACCCTCGGCGGACGCCAATCGCTCGTCGAAGGCGGGCGTCGCGGTCTCCCGCAGACGGTCGAACTCGTCGGTCTCGAGCGCGTCGATCCGGTCGTAGAGGTCGGCGGTCAGTTCGTCGGGGAGGTCCCCGAGCGCGGTCTCCTCGAGCGGGAGTCGCGTCAGGACGAACCGAAAGTCGCCGTTGAAATCGACGCCCCAGCCGTCGCTCTCGGCCGCGTACACGTCGTCCTCGTTGAGATTGGCGCGGTAACTCTCTAACCACTCTCTGGATGGAAACCAGTCAGTCATAGGTTCATGGACGGGATTCGTCGGTTTCAGCGTTCGTCCGCGAATCCGAGGCGATATATGTGCTATCGGTTCCCACGGGAACCGATCGACGGACGCGGAAGTCAGTGGGTGATAGTGACCGAAATCCGCCGAGCGGTTACCGCCGCAGTGAGCGGCTCATCTCGAGCGTTCCCCCGCTGGCTGATAAACCCCCTCGGATACGCGGAGCAATCACAACAGGCGTTCACACTGTGCACAGTTCTATATCGGGTCCGTCACGGCCCGGTGGCCACACATGAGCACGCAACGACTCCGACCGATCGAACAGTATTTTCCGACCAAACCGTGGCTCGAGGCGTATCGAGACGCGATCAACGAGAACGACGAGTACGCGGAGCACTCGGCAGGCTGGGGCGTCGACTTCGACGGCTCGTTCATCTTCCAGATCGAGGATGTCCCCCTCGAGAGCAACGCGATCGCCGACCTGCCGCCTGAAATCGTCGACGCGGTCGACGACGAACTCTCGGGGCTCTCCGAAAGCGAGATCGACACGATGCTCGAAGAAGCGCCCGCCGAGGCCCGCGAGCGCATCGAATCCCGTAGCGGGCCGCTCGAGGAACGCGTCACCGAGGAGGTCATGGAGACGACGATGGCGGAGATTCCCGACCGCACCTGGCCGGAGCTGCGGGCGGAACTCCCCGACCTCCTCGCCGAACTGATCACGCAACTCGAGGAGAACATCGCCGACAACGGCACCGTGTACTCGTATCTGGACCTCTACGACGGCGAGTGCCGGGAGGTAGACACGATCACCGACCTCGACGAGCGGGAGTACGGGTTCCGACTCGTCGGCGACTACGAGCAGTGGACGACGCTCGTCCGCGGCGAGGGCGGCGTCATCGACATGCTGATGTCCGGCGACTTCGAGATCGACGGCGACATGCAGAAGATCCTGCAGTACTCCGACGCGGCGGTCGACCTCGCCGATATTTCGGCCGACGTCGACTCTCGCTTCATCTTCTGATCCCA
This sequence comes from Natrinema soli, assembly GCF_028618695.1. Next base: position 2,576 of record NZ_JAQIVI010000198.1, read on the forward strand.
CCCGACGGCGGACGGTCTGCCAGCCACCGATCGGTGGCGATTTCGCTCACGACCGCTCGTCGCTGCTTGCGACCGCTCGAGAACCGTGACCCGAGTCAGTACCCTCCGGTATCAGCGTCCGAGATCGGAGCGGAGCGTGTCACGAAACGCGTCGCGTACGCTCGTCTCGGATCGTGGCGAGCGGGTAGATCGATCAGTAGGGCAGTGTACTGCTCGATATCCTCCCAGAAGGCGGCGACCGTGAGTGCGTCATCTGTCCGTTTCTTCCGTCCGAGTCGGCCCTCGAAGCCGAGTATCGTCGGCGGGACTGCGACGAACGTCGCGAGTGCCGTTGCGAGGACGGCGGGGTGGAAATTTCGAAGACCATGCAGTGTAGGCACCCTCTCGCACGTAAGAAACTGTCGGAAATGTTGTAAGTATGCGTTCACCATACCACGGAACTAGCGTCACATAGTTCGCCGATCACCGGACGTGGAGACCGATCCTCGAGCCGTGGCTACTGCGACAGCACCGCGGCGGTTTTCAGGGAGTCCTCTCGGAAACGGCTGTTCAGTAGGCGCGTCGACATGTCAGCTCGTTCCGAGACGGTTGCCCGAAAAGTACCGTCGTGAGGTCTATTCTGTGGGACGGGGATGGCCACCACGCGTCTGTTGGACGGTGATGGCCGCCACGCGTCGTACAGATGCGATACCCACTGGTCGGCGTGCAATATCAGTATTCGAGGATCAACCCGTACACCAGCCCGAGCGTCCCGCCGTAGAGGGCCCACGCGACGACGCCGACGAGGCCGCCGACCGTGACGTTGGGAATGACCATCGGCACGCCCATCGCGACCGTCAACCAGATGGGCACCAGGAACAGGGAGAGGACCACGCCCACGACGATCCCGTAGCCGTTGCCGAGCGCGAGCGTCGTCGTCGTGAGTGCGGATCGCTTGAGCAGTGGAACGAGGATTTTCTGGAGCAGTTCGTTGCGACTCGAGAGCAGCATTACCTTCGAGACGAACGCGTCGATCGAACTCGAGACGAAGACGCTAAACGGCAGCGCGAACAGGACCCCGAGCGCGAACATCGTGAGCCAGCCGCCGTTCAGGGTCGGGACCCCGAAGATCGCGCCGACCCGCTTGATCGCGTCGGTATCGTACAACTGGATCACCAGCGCGGCCTGAAAGCCGCCGGCGAGCCCGCCCGCGACGGCGGCTTCGATCTCTCGAGCATCGACCTCGAGGGACTCGATCGTCTCGACGAGCGCGACGCGGGACGGCGGCTCGTCGGGGTCGGCGTTCGGGCCGGCGTCGGATCCGGTGCTGGCGTTAGAATCTGCCATATCGATGCGTATCCATTGGTCATCGGTGACGTCCCTCAGCCTTGTTCCGCGTATCCGCGGTAATTTATGTCGTCAGGCGTCGGTTGTCGGACATGCCATCTGAACTGAGTTTCTCGAATGAGGCACCAAAATCATTTACTATAGGATGTGGGCTGAAACCATATGAGCGAACTATTTGCACGAAGTCTCAGCGGCAAACCGATCGTCGGAATCGACGGCACCGACTACGGAACGCTCTATACCATCACGATGGATCCCGAATCCGGCTCCCTCCGCGACCTCGTCGTCGACGCTGGCAGACGGCCCTCGTCGGTGATCACCAGCCGATCTGACGACGACGGTCGACTGCGGATCCCCGTCAGCAACATTGAATCGGTGAACGATCAGATCGTCGTTCGATCCGACGACTGACACGGTCTGTTGTAACGATGTCCCGGAGCAACCGCAGGACGGTTCGCGGTTGCTCCGGAAATGACTTACAACGGTCCGTGTAGGGTCCGCGCGGCTCGCGGCATCGCAGCCGACGGGGCCGAGAAAACCGATCGAGACCGAGAAAACCGATCGGAACTGAAGCGCGAGCGAGCCGAACGGTCAGTAGGCGCTCATCCCGGTCAGCTCCTTGCCGACGATGAGCTTCTGGATTTCGGTGGTTCCGTCCGGGATCGTCATCACGCGGGCGTCCCGATAGTAGCGCTCCATGCGGTTCTCGAGATCCAGCCCCGACGCGCCGAGGACCTGCAGCGCGTCGCTGGTCGCCTCGATCGACTGTTCGCAGGCGTACCCTTTCGCGAGCGAGGAGAGGAGTCGAGCGTCCGGATCCCCGTCGACGAGCGCTTCGGCGGCGCTGCGGGAGAGGCCGCGCGAGGCCTCGATCGACGTCCGAACGTCGTAGAGCTTCTCCTGGACCAGCTGGTGCTGGCCGATCGGTTCGCCGAACGTCTCGCGCTCTTGGGCGTACGCCAGCGCGTCCTCGAACGCCGCCTGCATGATCCCGACGGCCATGTACGCCATCCCCGTTCGCATGAACGAGAACATGACGTTGAGCGGCTTGTACTCGAAGAACAGCTGGCTGACGTTCTCGGGGAACGGGACGATATCGTGGATGTCGTGGCCGTCGGCGATCGCGTCGCCGAAGATGGTCGAGAACCGGTTCTCGACCGGGATGCGCACGTCGTCGAAAACCATTCGACCGTTCGGGACGCCCTTCCAGCCGAGCTTGTTCATCTCCTCGGTCTCGAAGGAGGCGTTCGCCCGGTCGACCAGGAACATGTCCTGTGCGTCCTCGGACGCGTCGTGGGCGATGACGAGCGCGACGTCGGCGATCTGCGCGTTGCCGACCCACACCTTCTCGCCGTTGAGCACGAACTCCTCGCCGTCCTTTCGCGCGACGGTGTTCGGATGGGCCGTGTCGCTGCCGCCCTCGGGTTCGGTCACCGCGAGACAGCCGATACAGCGGTTCTCCTCGAGTTTCGGGAGCATGGCCTGCTGCGTCTCGTCGGCGGCGAAGCGGACGAACAGCGACGGGAACGACATCTGAAGCGCGACGTTCAGGCTCGGCCACACGCGGCTGATCTCCTCAGAGGCGATGACGAACCGCCAGACGTCGCCGAAGTACTGATCGACGGTGTCGGGGGTGAAGCCGATCCCGAGATCGTGCAGCCCGTCGAGATAGCCCACGAGGTCGTCGCGCGTCATCGGGCCGTTGCGATCCGCCTCGTCGACGATCGGTTCGATCTCGGACTCGAGGTACGTCCGGAGATCGTCGCGAAACGCCGTCTGGTCCTCGGTCAGACGCATTCTATGACTCCGCGGGGACCTGTTCGGACAGCGAGTTCATGATCGGCGCGAGGCGCGTCCCCTTCTGCACCGGCCCGTCCATCTGGTACTTCTGCTTCATGAAGCCCTGAATCGGATCGACGCTGCCGACGATGAGGCCGACGAGCGTGTCCGCCGGGCCGGTGATCTCGAGCATCGGGTCGTCGAGTTTGCCCGCGCCGCCGTGCATCGTCTGCGCGTCCTCGTCGACCTCGAGGTGGCCTTCCATCGGGCAGTCGTCGGCCTCGAAGTTGACGGTGATATCCTCGTTGATACTCTCGCGGACCTCGGGGGAGGTCTCGACGAGGACGTTCATGCCGGCCCAGAGCAGTTCCTGGAACTGATCGGCGGTGTCGGGGTTCTCGGAGACGAACGACGCGATGTCCATCGACTCCATCCGCTGAACCACGCGGCCGAACGTCTCGGGGTATTCGCGGACGAGTTCCTCGGTCTGACCCTCCATCTCGCCGAGCAGTGCCGGCAGGTCGTCTTCGAGTTCGTCGTTCGACTTCTCGAGCGATGCGTCGATCTCCTGAATGAGTTCGTCGTTCGTCATGGCTATCGGTTCGGGCCCGCCGGATGGGCGGGTCCCGCTACCTGTGAATAGGGAGCAACCGACGAACAGTGTGATCCGTGGAATACGCGGAGGTTTATATTCTATCCCGTGACGGTCGGCGAATCGGTCCCCGCTCGAGACGCGACTATCGACGGCGCACGGGAGTGACGAGCGCCGTCAAAACCGAGTCGAAAAGACCGCAACGGCGGGCACGCGTTGGCACGCGGAAACGCATCCTGAGCGACATCGATTCGCTCAGTCACGAGGGACGTGACTCGGACGGCAACGAACCGCAGTGCGTCTCGTCAGATCCGTTCGTGGTGGGACGGAGAGCAATCGGGACCCCGGTAACGGCGGGCTCTGACCGGCGTCTGCCGGCTCGAGGGCTGATCGCTTACCGAGCCGCATTCGGCAGTCTGAAACTGTATAGTTGCGACGGACACAGCAACTATATTCGAGACGGTAGTGAAGCCGTAGGGAGGGTATACCCGCCGAAAAGCACCGTTGTAGCACGCTCCGGAGTTCTATCTACCGGTGTGAATTTCAACGGCCGGCACAGGAAGGCGGTCCGCTGTTCGTACGTGATGTATAAAATGACTATATGCGATTCAGACAAACCACGGACCGAACCGAGGACGACTCGAGAAGCGTCGTAGACCGAGTGAGAGGACGATCGGAGGACCGAACCGAAGACGACTCGAGAAGCATGTTGGACCGGGCGAGAGGACGATCGAAAGAGCCAACTGCGGACGAGACGGGGAGCCGGTTCGATCGAGCCAGGGCGAAGTACGGACTCGGTGCGCTGCTCGTCGCCGCCGGGGTCGTGCTCTTCGTCTTCCCGGAACCGATCACGTCGTCCGCGGGCCTCGCACTGATCGCAGTAGGGGCCCTCATCTGGCTCGTCAGCTGACTCCGGTAGCCGAGCGCCGTCGGTCGACGAGGACGCCGGTCCTCGAATACGCTATTTATGGGCGTCGTCGGTCGTGGAGCGCGCGTCTGGAGAGGGGCGACCCCTCGGAGCGACCGCGGATGTCGAGCACGCTCGATCGACGGGCGGTCGAGAGCGGAGAGACCCGCTCGTATTCACACGCGGCGGAACGAGTCAGTCGGCAGCGCCCGCCGTGGCGCGTTCGCGAAGCGCCTCCTTGTCCGTCTTCTCGATGTCGGTCAGCGGAATCGACTCGACGAACGTCACCGTCGAGGGCATCGCGTGTTTCGGCACGTTCCCCTCGAGGTGATCGATCACGTCCGCCTCGGTCAGGTCGGCGTCCGGTTTCGGTTCGATGAAGATCCGGACCCGTTCGCTGCCCGGCCGCTCCGGATCGGGAACGCCGACCGTCGCGGGTCGTTTGACACCCTCGAGAGCGTACAGGACCTCGTCGACTTCTTCGGAGTAGACCTTCAACCCCGAGACGTTGATCATGTGCTTGACGCGGTCGACGACGTAGAACCGCCCCTCCGAATCGACTTTTGCAATGTCACCGGTGGCGACGTACCCCTCGTCGTCGAAGGGATCCCTGTCCTCGTCGAGGTATCCCTTCATCCGCTGGGGGCCGTTTACCAGCATCTCGCCCTCGAGCTCGTCGGCCGCGGCCGCCTCGAGCGGAACCTCCTCGCCGGTGTCGACGTCGCGGAGTTTGATGTCCGTGTCCGGGACGGGGATGCCGATGGTCGGCTGATCGAGGCCGTCGTCGTCCGACGAGCCGGTCAGAAACCCGTGGATGCCGTGGATGTTGAAGTGCGTGATCGGAGACATCTCGGAGAGCCCGTACCCCTGGGAGATGCCGCCGGACTCGCGCTCGAACTCCGATTTCGTCTCGCTCGCCAGGGGTGCGGAGCCGGAGATGCCGAGCACCTCCGCCGACAGCTCCTCGTCGACGAGTTCCATGAACTGGGTCGGAACCCCGAACATGATCAGCGGGTCGTGCGTCTCGACCAGTTCGCTCATCTGTGCCGTGTTCCGCGCGTCGGGAACGACCAGGAGGTCGAGCGCGAGCTCGAGCAGACTGTTGGTGATCGAGTAGCCGTACGAGTGATACATCGGCAGCGCCATCACCGCCGCCTCGCTCCCGCGCATCATCTCCGCCAGCTGGGACTGCGCGGCGACGCCCTGCAACGCGTTGGCCACGAGGTTTCGGTGGGTCAGCAGACACCCCTTCGGGAGGCCGGTCGTGCCGCCGGTGAACAGCAGCGTGTGAACGTCCGTCTCGACGTCGAAGTCGATATCCGGGGGCGCTCGCTCGGCCTCTTCGATGACCGCCGGCAGCCACTCGGCTCCGTCGACCGTCTCGTGGTCGGCCGGAGGGTCCGCCGAGTAATCCTTCAGCGACGTGAGAATGACGTCGTCCAGGTCGAGGTCGTCCGCGAGCGAGCGCACCAGCTCGAGGTGTTTGTCGTGGCCGATCAGGACTTCGGGGTCGCCCTGCTCGAGCCGGTAGGCGAGCGATTCCTCGGCGTCGAGGAAGTCGTTCGGAATGTGGACGCCGCCGGCCCGCGAGATGGCGTTCGAGGCGACGACGAACTGGACGGACGTCGGCAGGATCGTCGCGACCCTGCTCCCCTTCTCGACGCCGCGCTCGCGCAGCGCCGTCGCCAGTCGTTCGACGTCCGCGAGCACCTCAGGATAGGTGTACCGTTTGCCGTACTGGACGATCCCCTGTTCCGGGTAGTCGGCCGCGGCGTTCTCGAGGAATCGGTGGACCGGTTCGTCGGGATACGGCTCGAGCGTCTCGGGAATGCCGAACCGTTCGTACGCCGTCGACCAGAGTGTCGCGTCTCGGGACATTCGTTCTCGTTACCGGTCCTGATTCGCTAAAGGATACCCACTGCCATCCGGGGGAGTTGAAGGTCGACACCGGTGGACTCGCGGCTTCCGTGAGTGGGGTCGTCTACCGAATCAGTGGGCGAACCGTCTTCGATACGCCGGGGGCGGGCCCGGCATCGATATAAATGACCTGCGATCCGTCGAGCAATTTCCTTCGTCGTCGCCGATCACTCTCGGTGCATGGACTTCGGACTGGACGACAAGACCGCGCTCGTCACGGGGGCGGGCGGTCGGATCGGCAGCGTCGACTGCGAGGTACTCGCCGCGGAAGGCACCGACGTAGTCGCGCTGGACGTCGACATCGATGCCGCCGAAACGGTCGCCGACGATATCGAAGATGCGGGCGGGACGGCTCGCGCGCTCGAGTGCGACCTGACCGATCGCGACGCGGTCGCGGAGACGGTTTCGGCGATCGACGAGGACGTCGGCGGCATCGACGTGTTGATCAACAACGCGGGAATGGTCGACGCCCGCGACAGAGTCGAGGACTTCGACGACGACGTCTGGGATCGCGACGTCGCGGTCAATCTGACGGGGACCTACAACGTCACCCGCGCGGTCTACCCCGGGATGAAAGAGCGGGAGTGGGGGCGCATCATCAACATGTCCTCGGTCGCCGGCTGGCAGGGCGGCTTCGGTCAGGCCTCCTACAGCGCGACGAAGTCCGCGCTGATCGGCTTCGGCAAGACGCTCGCCCTCGAGGGAGCCCAGCACGGCATCACGAGCAACGTCGTCGCGCCGAGCATCGTCGTCGGCGCGCTCGCGGACCTGCCGATCGACCAGTTAGAGGGGGTCGACGAGCACTTCGCCCGGATCGCGAAGGCCACGCCGATGCGCCGCCTGGGACGGGAGGAAGACGTCGCCAACCTGATCGCGTATCTCTGCTCCGAACAGGCCGAATACATCACGGGGCAGGTCGTCGGTGTTACCGGCGGCGTCGACCTCTTCAGTTTCTAGCCGACCGCCGCTGCAGCGCCCGATTTCCGGCATCGATCGAACCGACGATCCCGCGAGATTGCGGCCGACGATCTCAGAATATTCCGGCCACCGATCTCGCGGATGGCCGAATCGGTCGCTATCGACGCTCGAGGCCGACTGCGACGGATCGTCAGGACGGCGTAACACAGCCGCCATCCCCGTCGCACTGCGGCGATCACACTCGCCGTCTCCGTCGCACCGCGCAGGTCGCAGCCGGTCTCCCCTCGGCTCGCGTCCCGATTCGCGCGACCGCGGCCGTCACGGAATGATCTGTGCGAGGATTTTCGACTCGATCTTTCGCAGGTGGCCGCCGACCGTTCCACCGGTGCAGCCGAGTTCGTTGCCGATATCCTCGTGCGTCACCGCTCGAGGCACGTTGTAGTAGCCCATATCGACGGCGGTCTGGAGGATCTCTTGTTGGCGCTCGGTGAGCTGGGAGAACAGGCGGTCCGTGTCCGGTTCGTACTCCCCCGTCTTGAGGAGCTTGAGCCTGATTCCGTCGGGAACGTCCGGAATGGCGTCCTGAAAGCTCCCGACGTCGCCGATCATCGTGACGCGCAACCCGCCGCGCCGCGTGAACTCGAGGGGCGTATCGAAGATGAACTCGAACTCTTTGAGCATGCTCAGCAGGCCGACGAGCCTGCTGTGAGCCTCGACGTGGATGTAGGCGTGAATCTCGTCGTCGACGCCCGAGAGCTGATACTTGCGCACCATCGGCGAGTCCGCCAGAATCGACTCGAGGGCGTCCCGATCGCCCGCGAATTGATAGATCGTGACGATCGTCTCGTCGGCGAGGAGGTTGACGTTGTGAAGGAGTTCGCGCGAGACCTCGGGATGGTCCGCGATCCGCTTATCGACAGGATGCAACCCCTCGTCGTCAGGGATGATAATGCATTTTGCGTATCTCATCGCACGACCGCCACCACAATGTGAACATACTTCTTGCTACCGTTTACCAATGGAAATGCGAAGCGAGTCCGACAGCGGTCGGCCGGTCCGTACGCCGAGACGACCGTCAGTCGCCAATATCTGCGCTCCGTTCCGGCTCGTCGACGGACCGATGGCGACGATATCGGAGCCACTACTCGGGGAGTTCGGCGGTGAAGTTGCCGTGGACTGCGATTCCGCGCTCGATGATCTCGTACTGGTGATAGAGCGTCACACCCTGATCGACGGACGATTCGCTCTTGAGGCCGAGCGCGGCCGCGATCCTGAGGAGGGGCGTGACGGCCAGTGAGAGCAACCACTGGCGTCGCGACGACGGAATGATCTGCTCGTAGTGGTCCTCGAACGTCACATCCGTGAATCCGACCTCCTCGAGGGCCTCCCGGAACTCGCTGATGTGCGCGAAGTCGGGAACGGCCCATCCGTCGAGGACCGTTCGCAGCTTCTCCGCCTCCGGGTCGGTCAGCGCGGTTCGGCTCCTGAAGCCGTCGGATATCATGAGACGGCCGCCCGGCGCGAGGACGCGGCGAATCTCCTCGAGGACCCGTTCCTTGTGCTCCGAGTGACAGACCGTTTCGATGCCGGAGACCGCGTCGAACGTCCCGTCGGGGTACGGAATGTCGTGGTAGTCCCCGACGCTGAACTCGGTCGACTGGGCAACCCCGCGCTCGCGGGCGTTCGCCCGGGCTTCGCTGACGTGCAGCGGATCGATGTCGATACCGTGGACGTCGGCCCCGTGTTCGGCCGCGACGTGCGTCGGGAACCCGCCGCGTCCCGTCCCGATATCCAACACCGTGTCCGCCTCGTCGACCTCGAGCGTGTCGGCATAGACCCGGTTGGAGTTCACCATGGCTTCTCGGTGAGTCGTGGATTCGTCGTCGTAAAAGCCGTAGTGGAGGTTGGCGGTACTCCAGAAGACGCGATACTCCCACGCGGTCTCGTTGTAGAAGTCGACGATTTCGTCGGCGTCGAACCGTTGCGTTTGCATGCTCTGAGGCGGACCGTTCCGTCCAATAGTCTTTCTCCCGCGTTTCCACGTCTATTTATACCATCTCACTCACGAACGGTGTCACTCGCTTCTCTCTCGGCTCGTCGAGACCACAACAAAGAGCGGAAACGCGATGGATATGTTCTCAAATATATAATACTTGTGGCCGAATCCTGTATAAACTCCCCCGCATACAAGGAGGTAAAATGATTACAAATCGTGTTGGGTGTGTACTTGTGCCATTCACAATGCAACACCGACTCGACCGATTATCGGACGATTCGGGCCCTATCTCGGCGAACTGTCACGATGCTGCGGAAATACTGATCGATAAAAGGGTGTAATATGTACAATAAAAAGCGACTATTGGGCGGAACCGGTGCATCGTTCTTGGTCGTCGCGCTCGTGGGAATGATCGTCCTGTCGTCGGGGACGGCCTACGCTGCGCCACTGGCGAGCGGCAGCGGGTTCACCGTCGAGGCCGACGAGATCAGATCCGACGAGTTCCTCCTCTACCCCAGCGCCGGTGAAAACGATCAAGGAGAGACGCCGGTCGTGGTCGTCGAGCAACGCGGCGTCGAAATCGACGGACTGGTGCTGACGAGAGAGCAGGAAGTACCCATGATGGACGGGACGATGGAGATCTCGTTCACCGCCGACGAGACGGTCACGGCGGACGAGCAGTACATCAAACTCACCGGGCTGGAAGCGGAGAACGCTGAGTTCAACGGCCAGGTCATCGACGCCCAGTCCAGCAACGATCCGGAACAGCAGTTCCAACAGACGGCGGGTGAGAACGCCAATCCCGAAGAAGGGCGGCTCACTGACATCAACGGAGAAGGACCCGGAATGGTGCAAGAAGACGTCAAAATCGACATGGTGTACCTCGCCTCGAACGAGATCACCCTCCCCGGCCTCGACGTCGGCGTGGATTACAACGCCGGTGGCTCTGACGGAGCCAACAACTCGAGCGGGTGATACCGATGGCAACTCAAAACAGCCAGAACGACTCCGAAACCGATCCCAACCGATTTGAGAGTCGGTGGAAGCGGGGAACCGGGTGGATCGGGAGCCGATGGAACCGGTTCAACGACTGGCGGACGCGACGCCCGTTCATGGGCGGCGTCCTGCTCTGTCTGGCCGGGATTCTCATCACCTGGGTGCCGATGCAGATACTGCCCGATCTCATCTTCATCGGCGGAGAGATGGCGGGCTTTCTCACCGTCGGTGCCCTGATCGGCGTGTTCGTCTTCCTGACGGGCGTGTACGCGCTGTACAGACCGTCGAAATCCCACGAGATCGGCGTTATCGGTGTCGTTCTGTCGATCTTCTCACTGTTCGGTTCGCTCGGTGGGCTGTTCCTGGGGATGCTTCTGGGCATCCTCGGCGGCAACCTCTGTATCGCGTGGAAACCCCGCGACGACGTTACCGACGAATCCCTGGCGGAACCAAGCAAGGTCGACCGAGCCATCGCGCGATTGCGAGATCGAGTCGAACGTGTCGTCGAGAAAGCGAACGCACGGCTCCGCGAGAGCGCCGAAACCAACACCCAACGGAGTGCCGACGAATGACACCGGCACGAGCGACGACACGACCACGAACGCGGCCGGTGGATTGGCCCGATACATGAGCCGAGTCCGTACGCTCGTCGTCGTCGTGCTGGTCGTCGTCGGGAGTACCGCGACCGGAATCGGTGCGCTCCCGGCGGCCGCGCAGGAAGACGACAGCCTCTCCACGGTCGAACTCGGCGTGATCGACGGTGCCACCGTCTGCGTCCGGCAACTCTCGTCGGATACCAATCAACTGGTTGTCCAGAACGACGCGTACGAGGACATCACCATCTATCTCGACGGGAACAGACGGGTCGATCTCGAGCAGACGCAACCGGAGGCGACCATCGTGTTGCAGACCGACCGGCAAAACGAGGGGATAAACAACCTCTCCGAGGTCGGCGAGTGCGTCACCGCCGACCGGAGCAACGTCGTCGTCAACGCTCGCTCGATCACCGTGCGGGGACTCTCGACCAGCGGCTATTCGGTCGAAACGGGCTCGAGCACGGATATCCCCGAGCCTGCGATATTCGACGTGCCCGCCAACGAGAGCGCATCCGCTACCGAGAGCGACGGGGCGAACGACGAAACCGACGGGACGCCGGACGAGGATGAGACCGACGACTTCGAAAACTGGCCGGACGGAGCGGACAGCTCCGATGAGACGTCGGACGACACTGGAAACGAGTCGACCGAGACTGACGGACAGAATGACGATGCCGTGACCGAACCGGTCGACGAACCCGATGATCCCCTCGATGAGACCACCGGACCGGTCGACGACTCACTCGACCGGACCGAAGAGAGGGTCAACGACACCATCGACCACACCGAGGAGACAGTCACCGACACCGACGGAACGGTCGAAGACACTGCCGATCACACTGAAGGAACAGTCGAAGACACTACCGATCACACTGAAGGAACAGTCGAAGACACTACCGATCACACTGAAGGAACAGTCGAAGACACTACCGATCACACTGAAGGAACGGTCAACGAGACGGTTGACCACGTCGGGGATACCACCGAAGACGTGACGGAGACGGTCACCAACGAACCGAACGAGACGGACGAACAGCTCGTCGAATCGACCGAAGAAACGGTTAATCATACGGCGGAGGCCGTCAACGAAACTGGTGATCAGGTCGAGGAAACGGCCAACGAAACCGGTGATCAGGTCGAGGAAACGACCAACGAAACCGGTGACCAAGTCGAGGAAACGACCAACGAAACCGGTGATCAGGTCGAAGAAACGACCAATGAAACCGGTGACCACATTGAGAAAACGGCCGAAGAGACGACGGAGCCGCTGAGCTAGTAATGCCAGACGCACGCAATCGGCACGCCGTTCAGAAACGTGGTGAGAGCGAGAGATGAGTGAATACGAGACGCTCGGCGTCGAAGCGGACGAACTATCGATCGAGGCGATCGACACGTGGATCATCGTCGGCGCCGCCACCGCCGGCATTCTCGTCAATCTCACCGGGCTGATGGTCCCGCTGCTCACTCGTATCGGCGGCGGTGTCGTCGCCGGATTCATCGCCGCGTACGCCGTCGGTCGGATCGTCTCCGGCATCGGTCACGCGGTGATCGCGAGCGCGGTCGTCGGCGGCGTCGCGGGAACGGTGACGGCGTTCCTCGGAACGCTTCTCGGACTGTACAACGAACCGCCGCTGCTGGTACTCAAGTCAATCGGCCCGATCAGTCCGATGCTCACGGGACTCGGACTGCCGAGCGTCGTTCTGATCGTGCTCGCCTTCTCGGTGCTGACCGCCATCGACGGGTTCATCGGCGGACTGGTCGGAAGCGGTCTGCGGGCGCTTCTCCCGTGGTGAGCTGTGGCGCAACGCCGCTGCCGCTCGTCTCCCTCTCCCGGAACTGGACGATAGTAGCCACTGACAGTCACTGCACACCACTCGCACGATGGCGTTGCCAGCAGCGTGTCATTCGTTTCAGCGGCTACTAGAGGCAACCCGCCCGACGGTGACGAAGAACGGGACCGTTTCCGCGCGGCGATACTCCTTCGCACCCATCTGCTCGACGACGGTTCGCCCCATCTCCCGCCACGAACTGCGGAGGTCGTCGTACTCCGACTCGGTCACCGCCCCCGAGAGGATGGTCTCCCGGTCGTCAGCCAGCCCGTCACCGGTCGCCTTCCGGCGGGCCGCCGTCAGCGCGCCGTCGCTGTACGGCGGTTCGACCGTTCGAACGTGGTCGTACCGGCGAGTTGCGAGCACCTCGAGTCCCGCCGTCTCGAACGCGTCGCGAGCGCC
>NZ_JAQIVI010000199.1 GCF_028618695.1 Natrinema soli
CGCTCTCGGATCGCCCGACAGCACTCGACGGGGTCAGCGTCGCGGGCCGATCCGGCGATCACGACGCAGCCGACGCTCTCGAGGTGCGCCAGACACGCGTCGGCCGACCGAACTGTTTCGGTCGCGACGCCGCGCTCCTCGAGGGCGCGTTCGACGGCGGCTCCCGCATCGGCAGTCGCGCCGATAATGCGGGCGCTCGGTCGGGTATCCGTTCCCATTCCCTGTATTCCAGTCGACACCAACGAACGCCGACACTATTACTGTTCGACTCGACTCAGATGCTGAGTCGTCGTCCGCTGTCTCCCGTGTAGCTCTCGAAAATAGGTGACCCAGTGGTTCTCTACCGTGTTAGGACGATTCGAAACCCCGGAGGACTCCCTGCCCGTCGGTCGGACCGACGTCGGGAAGGGTCGCGCGCTCGGGGTGGGGCATCAACACCGCGACGGACTCGCGCTCGCCGAGGATGCCGGCGACGTTGTGCTTGGACCCGTTCGGGTTCACGTCGGGGCCCGTTTCGCCGTTTTCGTCGCAGTACCGGAAGAGGATCCGTTCCTCGTCCTCGAGGGCGGCCAGTCGATCGTCGTCGATCTCGTAGCGACCCTCGCCGTGAGCGATGGGGACTTCGATGACCTCGCCCTCGTCGTAGGCGGCGGTCCAAGGCGTGTCGTTGCGCTCGACGCGCAGGAAGACGTGTTCGCACTGGAAGCGGGCGCTCTCGTTGGTCGTGAACGCACCGTCGGTCAGACCGGATTCGCAGCCGATCTGTGCGCCGTTACAGACGCCGAGCACGGGAACGCCGTCCGCTGCTGCCTCGCGGACCTCGGCCATAATCGGCGAGCGGGCCGCCATCGCCCCCGCGCGGAGGTAATCGCCGTAGGAGAACCCGCCGGGAAGGACGATCCCCGTCGTGTCCTCGGGGAGCCCGTCCTCGTGCCAGACGATTTCCGCGTCGATCTCGAGGTGTGCGAGGGCGCGTTCGGCGTCGCGGTCGCAGTTCGAGCCGCCGAAGCGGACGATCGAGACCGTCACAGGCGACACCCCCCGGTGTTTCGGCCGACGGACTCGATCGTCGTGATCGAAACCGTCACAGTCGCCACCCCGTGGGGTTACGACAGACGGTTTCGATCAGTGTATATGCGACGGTCATCTACCGCTCGTCGACCTCCACGTCGTAGTCGTGGATCGTCGGGTTCGCGAGCAGTCGTTCGGCCATCTCGTCCGCTCGCTCGCGCGCGCCGTCCGCCGAGTCGGCCTCGAGGTCGACCTCGAACCGGTCGGCCGCCCGCAGCTCCTCGAGTTCGAAGCCCAGCCGCTCGAGGGCTCGCTTCGTGGTCTCGGCCTCGGGATCGAGAACGCCCCGTTTGAGTCGAACCGTCACCGTCGCGGTGTAGGCGGTCATTACCTGATACCCCGTAACCGTGCTCAAAAACGCTTTCGCCTTGGTCCCGTAATGCACGTTCGTGAATACTGGTGAGCTACTGACGGCGGACGGACCGCGTCGCCGGTTTCCGGTCGGCAGTCGCCCGGTGGCCGATGGGGGTCGCCCGACGGCCGAGTTACGTCACTCGCGCGACGACGATGTCTCCCGTCGCGTGGACGGTGACCGTGTACGCGTCCAGCTGAAACGATACCTGTCCGGTGTTGCGGCCCGCGGTTCCGTTCGTCGGCTGGAAGAGCGTCTCGAGGCTTTCCGGGTTGATCCGATCGTAGAGCCGGTCTACCTCTGTCGGGTCGATTCCCGAGAGCTCCGCGACCGTCGAGACGATCGTGTTGGTAAGCGAGTCCGTCCCCGTCCAGTCGTGTGAGACGAACGCCGTCTCCCGGTCGCGATCGATACGTGATTGGCTGTGATCGTGTGGTGTTACCGTCATTGTGTTCACCCTTCGGCTGGCGACTGTCACTGTGCGTGACTGAAAAATCGTTCCACAGTAACCGGCATAAAACCCTGTCAGACATATTACATCGCGTTGTACGACAAAATAAACGAATTCAGGAGAGGGGTGAGGGACTGACAGCGACCGTCCGTCATACGTCTGACGAACGCGGTGTCGTGACTGAGACCTGTGCCTTCCGCGGCGAGTCGTCCGTGAGTGAACCGGTGCGATGACCGGCCGCTGATCCGTGATAGACGACCGTTTCAGCGCTCGATAGGCGGAAATAGGTTGTCGACGTGCTGACGACACGACGCTCGGCGCCTGTTGTCGACACCTCATTACCATACCGTCCGCGATGGAACCGACCGTCAGCTTCACGGACTCTCCGCATCGTTTCAGAGACGACTGTGCCGTCCGAAGCCCGCCTCGCGGGCGATTCTCACGCACCTCCACGGAAAGCAGGACTTTTAGCCGCTCGTGGACTGAGTTTCGTCGTGATGACGCGACACTCGCTCGAGCGGAGGTGGCAGCGGTGACGACCGACGTGACTGAGATCACGGTGATCGGAGACGACGACACTGGTCTCATTGCCCGGGTGACCAGCCTTCTGTTCGAGCGCGGAA
Organism: Natrinema soli; assembly: GCF_028618695.1. The sequence goes on from NZ_JAQIVI010000199.1 coordinate 2,498, forward strand.
TTAACATCGAGGACCTCGATCAGGCGGTTCGCGACGACGTCTTCCGGATGTATCTCGCCGTCGACACCGCCGACATGGTCTGTACGGAGGACACGCTTCGGAACGACCTCCGCGACCTCGGTGACGACCTCGGACTCGACGTGCAGGTTCGATTCCCCGCCGACCGCGAGAACCAACAGATCGCCGTCCTCGTCACGAAGGAAAGCCACTGCCTCGAGGCGCTGTTCGAGGCGTGGGCCAACGACGAACTCGGTGCGGACATCGGCGTCGTCATCGGCAATCACGACGACCTCCAGCCGCTGGCCGAGCACTACGACGTGCCGTTCCACGACATCGGCGACGAGGGCGGCCAGCAAAACGAAGACCAGTTGCTCGAACTCCTCGCGGAGTACGACGTCGACCTGATCGTGCTCGCGCGGTACATGCGGATTCTCAGTCCGAACGTCGTCTTCCGCTACGAGGACCGAATCATCAACGTCCACCCCTCGCTGCTGCCGGCGTTCCCCGGCGCGGAAGCCTACCGGCAGGCCGTCGAGGAGGGTGTCCGGGTCGCGGGCGTCACCGGCCACTACGTGACGACCGACCTCGATCAGGGGCCGATTATCACCCAGCGCGCGTTCGACGTCCCCGACGACGCCGACCTCGACGAGATGAAACGCCGCGGCCAGCCCCTCGAGGCCGACGCCCTGCTCGAGGCCGTCCAGCTTCACCTGAACGGTGACGTCTCGGTCCACCGCGGCCGAACGTCGGTTCGAGAGAACGGCACCGACTACCAGCTCGGTCTCCCCGAGGAAATCGAGGAGTTCTCGCCCGACCGGCCAGTCGACGGGATCGGTAGCGTGGTCGCGAAGGAGCAGTAGCTGCGCGGGTATACCGTCGGCCTGGCGTTCGCTTTCTCCGATTGCGCGACGACACCGGGGTGTTTGTTGGACCCCGTCGACTACCGGAAACTGCACGCCGACTTGCCCGACTACTACCAGTCGGTCCTCGAGATGACGGAGACAAACATGCTCGACACGCACCTCCTCTGGAACGCGATCCTCGAGTACGAGATGAACGAGGATCGTCCCGATGGCGACGGTCTCGCACCGACACGTGATCTCAACGACGTCTCCCACCTCCACGAACTGTGGCAGGAGTGTGGGCACCCGACGCCGGCGAACCCGACGAGGAGTACGTCGTGTTCTTCCGATCGCCCGCGATCGACGACCGCATCGTCGACCAGTCGGCCGTTTTCTCCTTCCAGTCGGATCCGCGACTCGTCCTCGATCAGTGGCTCGAGGATCGTCCCGACTGTTACCGAAAGATCATCATCCCGGGCGATCGCAACCTCGAGTTCCGAGACAAACTCGAGCAGCTGAACGTCAACCACCGGACGCTGTTCTCCGGTCTCGAAGGGCCGGCGACCTGGCTCAAGCAGTACTATCAGCCGCAGTCGGAGAGCGACTCGAGCGGATAAACGATGGGATTATCGTCGTTTCCGGAGGTCGGTGAGCGCTCCCACGCAAACGACCGCCGTCGTGACGTGCATCCCGCCGAGGATAGCACCGGCGACGAGGCTTCCGCCGGGCTCACCGGGGATGACGGTGAAATCAGGAACCAACGAGAGGAGGAGGACGATCGCCGCGACGGCTGCGAACAGTCGATCGGGGTTGGCGGCGACTCGCGTGAGGACGCCGTAGGTCACGGTCGCACCGACGACGCCGAGGGTAGTAAACAGTGAAACGGGGCCGTAATTCAGTGCCATCAGCTCAGGGGCGATGCCGCCGGTGTTCGCCCCGAACACGATGAGCCAGTTGATGAGCAGCGACAGGACGAGCGCTACCGCCCCCGATAGCGCGAGCTCTATCACGGCGGCCGTTCCGGACGATGACGAAGCGTTCGTTTCCGCAGCCATGTCCGCGTATGCAATTCGGACGGCGAAAAGCATTCTGAACACGTTCACATATTGATCTACTTCGCGAGCAGCCGTTCGAAGAGCATTCGTCCGGAGAGCCCTCCCCGGCGCCGAAGCTTTCAGTCGCGCCCGTGCCGGGTCAGACACTTCGGAAGCCCGGTCAGTTCGACCGGTTCCGAATTATCGGGCGAGTAGACGACCATCTGCCCCTTCTCCATGTATGGGACCTTGGACTCGAGGTTGCTGGGAATATTCACGCTCTTGATGGCCTCCTTGTCGCCGAGATTCAACACGACTGTCGTGTTGATCTGTTTGAACACGGCGTCGTGAATATCCTGCGGGTCCTGCGTGATGAGAAAGAGGCCGAGGCGCTCTTTCCGGCCCTGTTTGGCGGCCTCGGTGAACTTATTGATGACCTTCCCCGCCTGCACGGAGTCGGCGTCGGTCAGGAAGTTGTGGGCCTCGTCCATCCCGAGGACGAGCGGCGTCTCCTTGATCCGGTCGTAGTCCGGGTCGTTCGAGAGCTTCTGGTCGATGATGAGCGAGGAGACCGCGAGGACGATGGCCTCCGTCGCTCGGGTGTCGTTGATATGGTAGGTCGGGACCACGGTGAGCCCGCCGGGGCGGACGAACTCGTGGACCAGCTCGGTGATCGGCCGGGCGTCCTGATCGAAGACGTGGCCGAAGCCGAGCACGCGCCGCCGGACCGCGTCGAAGGTCGCCTCGTGGACCCGACCGGACTCGTCGAGCTCCTCGCGCAGCGCGGGGTCGTCGAGGAAGGTGGTGAACTCCTCGTACGTGCCGCCGTTCCCGTACTGTTTGCGGAACCGCGGCAGGAGCACGCTGACGAGCGCGCCGTACTGGTTGTCGTTCAACCCGCTGCCCGCGACCAGCCACGGATTGTCGTGGACCATCGCGAACGGAATCGTGAACTCGACCTGCTGGGCGCGGTGGTGGCCCGCGGCGTACGACGCCGAGCCGACCTTCGGGACGAAGGCGGTCGTGTCGTCGTGGCCGCCGTAGGCGATGTCCTCGCGCTCGAGGCGGCGCGCGAACTCGTCGTCCAGCTCGGGATTGTCGTCGTGCATCTGGGCGTACTCGTCCTGCGGGTCGAACTGGACGACGGCGGGGCTGACCTCGCGGCCGTCGTCCATCGGATAGGTCCGCTCGTCGTCGAGGTATTGACGGAGAATGTTCTTCGCGCCGTGGGTCTTCCCCGACCCCGTCCCGCCGGCGATCAGGGAGTGGCGGAAGACGAGCGGGTCGCCCGCGTCGTACTCGTCTTTCAGCCGGTAATCGATGGTCGGCGGGGTGGCCGCGGTCCGCACCTTCTCGCCGCCGACCGAGAGATGGCCGAGGAAGACGCCGTCGTCGGGTATCTTCAACCCGGTCTTGATCTCCTCGGTGTCGTCGGCCCGCCGGATCACGGTTTGCGGTTTCGGCACGCGGTCGGTCATCCGACGTTTGAGTTCGCCGTCGTCGCCGGACTGCGTCCGGTTGCTCGCGGAGCGTTGCTCCGTGCTGTCGTCGTAAAGGACGGCGATGGGCTCGAGGCTCGCGACGAACTTGTAATCGGACTCGTCGATCTCGTCGGTCCGCATCGCCCGTCGGGCGTGGATCTCCGTCGCGTCGTCGGCGTGGTACTGCTGGGCGTACTCCAGCCCCGTAATGCGACAGAACAGCGTCTCGCCGTCCGGGTACGGTGCGAGCAGGTAGCTCCCGATGCGAATCGACGAGCGATTGCCCCGGGTGACGTATGCGCGAAGCGTCGTGTCCTCGCCGTCCTCGTCGACGCGCAGTCCCTGAGAGACGCAGATCGCCCCGATGCCGACGTCGTCGCCGCTCGGTTCGACGGTCGTCGGTTCGAACTCGGCACTCGTTCCGTCAGCCGTCGAACTCGTTGTCGACGATTCGGTCTCACCCGAGGACGACGGCGACGAGCCGCCTGCGTCAGCCGATACGCCGTCTTCGGTATCGGCGTCGGCGTTAAAACTGCCGAAGTCTCCCAGATCGCTCATACCAACCCCATCCGGCCCATCCCTAAAACGCGTTTCCCTCCAGCTGTCCGGACTGTTTATTCTCGGCGACGGTCACGAGCGGCGACTAACAGGAGGGCCGCGAGCACGATCGCCGCGAGCGCGAGTCCGGCTGTGAAACCCGGAATCGGCCCACTGCTTCCGTTTTCGGCCGCCTCATCGTCGTCACCGTCGATCGCGATGGTCACGGATTCGTCGACGACGGCGATCGGCCAGTCGCCGGTGAGGGTTACATCGGTCTCGTTGAACGAAATCGTCGTCGTGCCGGCAGGCGCGTCCGCGGCAACCTGAACGGTCAGCGTCGCGATCGTTCCTGACCCGGACGTCCCGCCTGCAGCCGGCTCGCGGCGCTGCTCGAGGGCCGCCCGTCCCTCCTCGTGGGCGATCGTCTCCGTCGTCCGAATCTCGGACTCCTCACCCTCGAGCCACGGGCCTCGTTCGATATCGGAGACCTCGACGGAGTCGGGATGGTACTGAGCGACCAGCGCGACTCTCGAAACGCCCTCGCCACCGTGGCCGCCCTGACTCCGGAGGGTGACGTCGATCTCGATCGTCTCGCCGGGCGCGGCCTCGACCGTCCGTTGCTCGGGCGAGAGGATCGCGACCTGATCGATCGCGGCGGCCGTTCCCACGACGCCCATCATCGAGAGAACGAGCAGGACGGCGAGACCGATACTGACAGCGATGCGAGCGACGCTCGTCGGGACATCGCGGTCACCGTCCTCGCGTTCGGGAGGCATTTTGCGTCCTTCCTACGCGGAGGAGCGGGAACACTGTACCGTTCTGGCGACCGAAACGCGAACGGTGTGCAGACTGATGGATAGAGTCAAAGTGCGTAAAGATCGGACGGACGACGGCTATTAAACGATCGAGACGATATCGTCCTGCGTAACCACCTTCGACTCGTAATCGTAGTTGACGACGCCGACGTCCGACAGCGCGGGGAGGTGGGAGTGGTGCAGTGCGACCGCCGCCCGGTCGGGATCGGAAAACGGCCCCCCGTCGCGTGCGCTGAGACGAGCGGCGAGTTGCTCGAGTGAAAGCGAGCGGTCGTCGTCCTCGAGGGCGGCCAGCAGGCGCATCCGGACGGGGTCGACGATGGTTTCGAGCAGCCCCTCGGCACGGTCCGCCTCGCACAGCTCGAGGAGGACGGAGAGGTCCGCGGGGTGAACCGGCGATTCGTCCACGAGCGCGACGCCGTCGTCGTCCCAGTCGACGATCTCGTAGTCCGCGAGTCGCGGCAGGTGATTGTGGACGAGGCTGATGCGAACGTCGTGTCGCGCCTGTCCGTTCGAGCGAGGGGGTTCCGTTCGGTCGATCAGTTCCGTCGTCAGTTCCGGCAGGGAAAGCCGCGCTCCTCGGGTCCCGAGGACCTCGAGGATGCGAAGTCGGCGGGGGTGGCGAAGAATCTCGTAACTCTCCATCGGAACGTCGGAGAGTGGATCGGGCATGTCGTCGCCGAGGTGTACGTCCGAACTCATTACTCATACCAACCTCTGCAATGGGGATAAGATCATTTCCAAAACGATTTGGGCCGGAAAATCGACTGTTACTCGCGTAACGATGCGGTAACCCAGTGAACTGGCCGTCAACGGAAGATATAGGAAATTTCCGTTGGTTACGGAAATATACTTTTGTGGAAGTTTTTCCTACTAGGAATAAAAACGTGTTTCGAATACTACAACCGCCGCGTCGTACTCTCATCGTACCATCAGTATACTGATCACCTTGGCGTCGATTACCGTTGGAAGGGCGACGAAGTTGCCGCAGTGGACGACGAACCAGAGCGCGCGGACGAGTGCTCGCGCGTGCAGCGGAATCGTCCCGCGGCCGGCGCGAGAGTCGGCTGACGCGGTCGGTGAGCGATCATCGAGTTCAATCACCGTGACCGGTTCCGAGAGTCCTGACTGAAACGAGCGAACAACCGCGGGTCGGGTGACCCGTACAACCCTCGCTGTTTGTCGGAGATACCGATCACAGATAGGACCAACTGAAACGATTCAGACACTGATCGCACAGTAGTCGCGCGATCAGGTGTGCAGTGACTTGCAGTGGCTACTATAGTCCGCGGTGCTTGCTCACTCTGTTCGCTCACGGTTCGTTTCACTCACCGTTCGCGTCCCCGCGGTTCTCGCTCACTCTGTTCGCTCCGAACCGCGCAGCGCTCCGAACCGCGCAGCGCTCCGAACCGCGCATCGCTCCGAACCGCGCTCCCGTTGCGCGGTCGGGTGTGTGCGCCGTCCGGCCGCCGCGATAATTCTCATCGCACGGTGGATAGCACGGTATTTTTGCGTCCTCGAGACGTACGATATCGTATGCTTCTGGTACGCGGTCGTGCCGGCGGGACGGAGCTCACCGGCACGCTGTACGAACGGGGCGAACGAGCCCCCTCGTTCCGCGGCGCACCCGACGAAGACGCCGCGTACGTCTGGGTCTGTGACGAGTTCTACGAGGTCGACAGCGGGGGGTCGACCCAGCTGGTCGACGGTCGGGAGGTGAATCTCGCCTTCGAGTCACCCATGCCCCGCGGCTTCGACACCCGCGAACAGGCCGTCGAGGGAGCCAGGGAACACGTCCGGACGCAGTTCGCCCGGATCGGAATCGACCCCGACGACGTCACCCTCGAGGTCGAGAAAAACGACGGCTAATACTCGGCCCGTGGAGTCCGGTTGTCGTCTCCTGTAGTGATATCCTCGAGCGATACGTGGCGTTCCACAGTATACCGTCGGTCGCCGTATCGAGGACTATAGCTATGCTACTCGCGTGCGTATGAATACCATGATAAGCAGAGGCAAAAATTCGCCGCTCGACGATATCGAGTTCCTCGCGCGCTCGGACCACCGCGTCGCCGCACTCAATGCACTGGCCACGCGTCCGCAGAGCCGGACCGACCTCCGGGAGCTGACCGGGGTTTCACGGTCCACGGTCGGGCGTACCCTCCGAGAGTTCGAAGAGCGACGCTGGATCAGGAGAGAGGGACACCAGTACGAGGCGACACAGCTGGGCGGGTTCGTCGCGTCGGGAATGCGGGAACTGATCGACCGCCTCGAGACCGAGCGGAAGCTCCGCGACGTCTGGCAGTGGCTGCCGATCGAGGCGAGCGGCTTCTCGATCGAGATGGGGTCCGATGCGGTCGTGACGGCCGCCCGGACCGACGATCCGTACCGCCCGGTGAATCGATTCGTGGAACTGCTCCGGGAGACGGACCGGTTTCGGTTCGTCGGGTTCGATTTGGGTTTGCTCGAGCCGTGTAAGGACGAACTCGCTCGACGAATCGTCGACGGGATGCGAACGGAGATCATCGATCCGCCGCGTGCCGCCAGACACATCCTCTCGGCCTACCCGGAGCACTGTTCCGAGCCGGTTGCAAGCGGGAATCTCGCGGTCCGAGTCCACGACGACGTGCCGCCGTACGGAATCGCTCTCTTCGATCAGCGAATCGGGATCAGTGGCCACAGTCCCGACAGCGGGACGGTTCGGGCATTGATCGATACCGACGCACCGGAAACGCGCGAATGGGCGGAATCGACGTACGAGTACTATCGGCGCGACTCTCGACCGCTCGTTCCCGAATCGACTACGGAGTGACCACAGAGCGACCGGCGAGTCGACCGCAGAGCCACTCGAAGACGGTCCGGCGGCTTCGGTACCCGCATCGACGGTCGACGCTCGAGGGGACGCTATTCTCGACCGAAAGGGCGATCCGGAGTGCCGATATGCCGCTCGCTTTCGGCCGGTGATCGCCGGTCAGCGTCCGCACGGGAATCACCCGCTGCGCGAAACCCATCGGATGCCTACACGATCCTCCGCATCGTAGTCTCTCGCCGGGAGGCGAAAACGAGACCATGACCAACGATCTGCAAACGGAAAACAGGACGGCGGCACTAGAAGTAGCGTGTGAGACGGCGGTTTCGGGCTGTGTCTTCCGCATGCGTACCGAGGCGGACGACAGGGAACGCCTGCTGGAAATCACGCGAGACCACGTCAGAGAACAGCACGGAAAAGCGTACACGCTCGAGGAGATCGAGGAACAACACGTGAACGAAGTCGAGGTCGAAATCGAGACGGGGGAGACCGATGAGTCTGAACAGAACGACGGCTGAGCGACACGAGGCCGACTACGAGCCCGGCCGGGGGCTGCGGATCGGATCCCTCATGATGGCGCTCGCGGGCGTCGCCTTCGTCGGGTACGGCGTCGTCTTCCTCGCCAGGACGTTCTTCGGCACCGGATTCGAACTCGGCGTCGCGACCCTGAACGGGGTCACCCCGGCGGAGCTCGACGCGATCGATCCCGCGATCATGCACTACATCAACCATCTCCACGTCGCGACTGCGGCGTTTATCATCGCCACCGGGATCGCGATCGCGGCGCTCGCGTGGTACGGCGTCCGGAGCGGGCAACTGTGGGCGTGGGCGACGGCGATCGTCGCCGCGGTGATCGGGCTGGCCCTCGCGCTCCCGATGCACTACGCCGATCTCTTCGCCCACGACTGGGTGACCCACCTCGGGCCCATCTACCTCGCAACGATCGTGTTCGTGGTGGGGGCCGTCCTCGCCTACCGAGGAGTCCGATCCGAACCCCAGCTGGCGGAAACCGGCGGGAATACCGAGGCCTAGTGACACGTTCTCTTTTTCGATGGTTGCAGTTACGCGCCGTTTAATAGGGCTGTTCGTCCCACCGATGATCGTCGTAGGTCCGATCCTGCGCCGCGTCGAAGCGGTCCTCGAGCGTCTCGCGGAGCGACGCCTTCTCGGCGTTACTGATCCGGGCGAGTTCGTCGGCTTTCGCGACGATCGTCGGCGGTCCGTGGGCGACGGCGACGTTCTGTAACAGTTGCATCGTCAGCCGCTCGCGCGTCTCCGGATCCCTCGTGAATGCGTAGGGGGCCTCGATCCGATAGCAGAGGTCGTCGCGCGGATCGTAAACGACGAAGAAAGTGACCTCGTAGGCCTCGCGCTCGAGGCGTCGTTCGACGCCGAGCGCGTCTCCCTCGGCCGACAGCGGCCGGTCGACGCCGCCTCGAGACCGGAACCAGTTCGTGTAGGTGAGCGCCGACGTGTCCCGTTCCCAGCGATCTCCCTCGACGTCGTCGACGTACTCGCCGCGCTCGAGCAGGCGAGTGAAGAGCGCCGAGTCGTCGCTCCACGGGACGCTGAGATCGACGTCGCGTTTGGACTTCAGCGTCCGCGTGAGGACGCGCGTCGCGGGATTCTTGACGAAACCGACGAGCGGGACCGCCCGGTCGACGAACGTCTCGACCAGCCGGACGTAGTTCTCGAGGACCGTCGTCGGTCGCGGATCGTCGAGCAGGAAATCGGCGAGGTCGGGGTGCTGGTCGGCCCAGCGCAGCAGTCCCCGCGGGTACAGCGGACCGTCGAGAACGAGCAGGTCCGACACCGCGTCGGCGTGGTCGCGAGCGTGCGTGCTCTCGGCGAGGTACAGCGCCAGCGCGTGGACGACGCCCTCGGCGAACCGCGGCAACGGCGGGATCTTCACCGCGCGACTCCGGCTGTATCCCGCGTCGAACTTCCCCCACGTCTCGTCGACGGTCATCGTCTCGTCGTTGGAGTGGACCGTCATCACGGTCGTTCGCGACCGGTGGAGGTCGAGATCGCTCGGGGTCGCGCTCATCGCCGCCTGCGCGATGTCGATGACGAGCCCGTTCTTGAACGTCGTCGGGTTGATCGTCCCCGCGTCAAGGCCGTGTTCGGTCGGGAACTCGCGGTCGTCCAGTGCGATCGCCTCGCAGTCGACCAGCCGTCGCGCCCGCTCGTCGACCGGCTCCAGAACCGTCCGTCCGTCGTGAACCAGCGGGTCGAGGAACTCCGCCCAGACCGTCTCGGCGAAGGCGCGGCGGTCGCGCTCGTCGGTGCCGTGATCGATCCGCCCTGCGAGCCGCGCGATGCCGTCGAAGTGGACCGGATCGAGCGTCATGGCAGGGGGCTCCCACCCGACCCGCAAAAAGGCAGTGATCGCCGGTCGAGTGAACGATAACTCGGCCGCGAGTAAAATAGTATCAGAAAACGTATATATGGGTACCTCGAGACCACAGCTAACTCGATGTCCGAGCGAGAGCCGGCTGCCATCACCCGCGACGACCGTGCGATCAACTGGCGAGCGACCGCGTCCGGGGTCACCCTCTTCGAGGAGGGAAACCCGGAGGCCTGGATTCGCGCCGAATTCGAAGCGGGCGTCGCGCCCGAACACCGCCTGTTCATGATCTGTGACGAGTGCGGTGCCGTGTTCGCACAGCGAGTGAAACCCGGGAAGGGGACCACCTGTGGCGACTGCGGTGCGACGTTCGACCACGACGGGGACGCGACTCGGTCGTCGCACTGACGGCGGTCGGCGACCGCTCTCTTACTTCGACCGACAGCGACGAGCGACACGGCCACACGAATAGAGATTTCAGCATACAACAAACTTATGCAGGTCGACACGAGACCCGAGAGGGCACTGTCTAGTTAAGCGATTCTAACGTCAAACGCCGTTTCAGCGTCTGTCGAAGCAACACCGATGGGATCTGGGACCATTACTGTTTATGGGACGTTTGCTGAAGCAGCCGAATTTTCGCTGCTCGTGGAACAGGGTCTCTTTATGTTAAATCATAGATGGTAATTTCACAACCGATACCGTCACTTCATTGTCGTCCTGTCTTGCGGTTTCCCTTATCTAGACAGTACCCCCGAGAGCGAACGATCGAGAGTAGACGATGGATCAAACCCTCCCCACCACCGTGCGGAATCGATTGTCGAACGCACTGGATAGCAGCTCGCAATCGGTCACACGCCGGTTCGAAATCGACCTGCGAGCGCTCGCCGCGTTCCGTATCGCAGTCGGAATGCTGGTTATTATCGATCTGCTACTTCGGTCCCGGAACCTCACGGCCTTCTATACGGACGCCGGCGTGCTTCCGCTCGAGGCGCTGTTTTCGGACTACTCGCCCGTCTACTCTCTCCACGCAATCTCCGGAGCGGCGTGGGTACAGGCGCTCCTGTTTCTCGCCGCCGGCGTCGTCGGCCTCTCCCTGGTCGTCGGCTACCGAACCCGGTTCGCGACGGTCGTCTCGTGGCTCCTGCTGGTCTCGTTGCACGTTCGCAACCCGATGCTGCTGAACAGCGGCGACGTCCTATTGCGGATGCTCCTCTTCTGGGGCGTCTTTCTCCCCCTCGGAGAGCGCTGGTCGATCGATGCCCGCCGAAGCGATCGGGATCGGTCGACGGTGGCCTCCATCGGAACGATGGCAGTGCTGTTGCAGATGTTACTCATGTACGTGACGAACGCCATCCACAAGACCAGAAGCGACGTGTGGATGGGCGGTGACGCGCTGATCGAGGTCTTCCAGGCCGATCACCTCACGATCCTGCTCGGGAACGTCATCGCTGAGCAGTTTCTCCTGTTGCGCGTCGCCTCATACGTCTGGATGACGCTCATCCTCCTCTCGCCGCTGCTCCTCGTACTGACCGGCTACCGACGGGCGACACTCGCGTCCTGCTTCGTCGGCATGCACCTCGGCATGCTCGTCATGCTCAAAATCGGGATCTTTCCGCTCATCTCCGTCGCCGGACTGATCCTGTTCTATCCGTCGGTCGTCTGGGATCGGTTGGAGACGGTGGGAGCTCGAGTCGGACTCTCGTCGTCTCTCCGTCGCGGTATGACGCGACTTCAGCGGAACGCGCCGCGACTCTCGCTCCCGTTGCTCCCGGCGGATCGGGATCCGTTACCCTCGCTGACTGCCGTCACGTCCCGTAGTCACGTCCTGTTCTCGACGATCGTGCCGTGGCTCTTCCTCGCGCTCGTCGTGCTCTCGAATGCCGAAGCGGTCGATTACACTGAGGTTCCTGACCCCGCCGAAAACGTCCTCGATACGGCCCACGCCGGCCAGAGTTGGCGGATGTTCGCACCGGATCCGACCTCCGACGCTCGATGGCTCGTCGTTCCCAGTGAGCTCGAAAACGGTGAGAAAATCGATGTCTACCAGGGCTCGGCCGTCGACTGGGACAGACCACCGTCCGTCGAAAACACCCACGAGACGGCCCGGTGGCGCAAGTACGTCTCAAACATGCGATACGCCGACAACGAAAACCACCGCTCGTACTACGCCAACTACCTGTGTGGGCAGTGGAACGCCTCCCACGAAATAGGCGTCGAGCGGGTTACCGTCTACGGGCTGACCGATAAAGCCGCCCCGTACGAGGAGCCGGACATCGCGAAGTACGAACTGCTCGAGTACGACTGCTCGGGCGAGTTTATCCAGAACGATTGATCGTCATCTCGGCGGACAACGACAGGTAGTTAGGCTGCGCCGGAATCCGAACAGACATGGAAGCTGCGCTGATCGTCCTCGACGGCTGGGGGCTCGGTAACGGCGGCAGGGACGCGGTCGCCGCGGCCGAGACGCCGGTCTTCGATCGACTAGCGGAATCGGGCGCGTACGGACGGCTCGAGGTCGCGGGCCGACGCGTCGGCCTGCCGGACGGCCAGATGGGCAACAGCGAGGTCGGCCACCTCAACATCGGTGCGGGACGAGTCGTCTATCAGGAGTACACCCGAATTTCTGATTCGATCGCCGATGGCTCCTTTCGGGAGAACGACGCGATCAATACGGCGTTCGAGCGAGCCCGCGAGAACGACGGCCGCGTCCACTTTCTCGGCCTCGTCAGCGACGGCGGGGTGCACTCAGATCACGAACACCTCCACGCGCTGATCAGACTGGCGGCCGACCGCGACGTCGAGGCGGTCACCCACGCGATCACCGACGGCCGGGATACCTCGCCGACCGGCGGTCGCGAGTATCTCGAGACGCTCGAGGACGTCGTCGCCGACCACGGCACGGGCGACGTCGCGACAGTCTCGGGCCGGTACTACGCGATGGACCGCGACCAGAACTGGGAGCGGACGAAGCGAGCCTACGACGCCATCGTGAACCGCGAGGCCGAGTGGACCGCCGAGTCGGCCGTCGACGCCGTCGAGGAATCGTACGACCGCGGCGAGACCGACGAATTCGTCGAGCCGACCGTGATAGCGAGCGAGGCGCGTAGCGCCTCGGAGAGCGAACGGCGAAGCCGTGAGCAGGGCGGGCCGGCGCTCGAGGACGGCGATTCGGTCGTCTGGTTCAACTTTCGATCCGACCGCGCCCGGCAGCTGACCCGGATGCTCGCCGATATCCGACCCGGTGACTGGGCGGACGCGTTCGAGACGAACCCGCCGGACGCGGAAGTCGTCATGCTGACCCAGTACGACGAGACGTTCGACCTCCCCGTGGCCTACCCGCCGAACCAGCCCGAACAGGTGCTGGGCGAGGTGCTGGCCGACGCGGGTCGAACGCAGCTCCGGATCGCGGAATCCGAGAAGTACGCCCACGTCACCTACTTCCTCAACGGCGGCCGCGAGGTCGAGTTCGACGGCGAAATTCGGAAGATCGTCGAGAGCCCCGACGTACCGACCTACGACCTGCAGCCGGAGATGAGCGCGCCCGAAGTGACGGACACGGCCATCGAGACAATCGAGTCGGCGGACCCCGACGTGCTCGTGCTCAACTACGCCAACCCGGACATGGTCGGCCACACCGGCGACTACGAGGCCGCGATCGCGGCCGTCGAAGCCGTCGACGCGCAACTGGGCCGCCTGGTGGAGACGCTCGAGGACGCCGGCGCACACGTCCTCATCACTGCCGATCACGGCAACGCCGACGACATGGGGACCGAAGAGGATCCCCACACTGCGCACACGTACAACCTCGTCCCGCTCGTTTACGTCGCTCCTGACGGCACTGCAGGGGGGCGGACGGTCCGCGAGGGTGGCACCCTCGCCGACATCGCGCCGACGATGCTCGAGGTAATCGACCTCGACCAGCCCCCCGAGATGACCGGCGAGTCGCTGCTGGAGTAATCGCGGGGCTGCTACGATTCGGTTTTACGCGATTCGTCTTATGCGAGATTGAGCAACGGCACGACGCCGAACCAGCACAGAAAACTCAGCGAGGCGACCATCAGTCCGTCGATGCGGACGGGTTCCGTCCGATCTGACAGTCGGTTCTGCAGGAGCCAGACGATCCCGAACGCGTGGGGCACGCTGAGGAGGACGAGCGGTCCGTAGGCGCTGTCAGCGACACCCAGCGCTGCCCAGACGATCGCCGTCAGGCTCGCGAGTATCGCGGCCGCCATCGCCACCGTCGCGGCGCCGTCGATG
>NZ_JAQIVI010000002.1:0-21646 GCF_028618695.1 Natrinema soli
TCTCGTCGAGTCGACCCATTACCGACTCTACTACGTTTATCGGTAAATATTTTCCTTAAACACTATCAATGCATACAGCATTCTGGCGCAGTTCATAAATAGTATGAGGACGTAGTCTGAAATAGAACGATGGCACGAATCACCGGGTCGTATCCAGACGACCTCAACCTCCTCATTGAAGGTGCTGTCGAGGCTGGTGTATTTGGTGGCAAGAGCGATGCGCTGCGAGAGTTCGTGCGTGAATATTTCGAGGACCATGAAAACGAGCGTATTGCAGCTGCGGTTGCCCTCTACGAACGAGAGCGGATCACGCTCGGTGATGCTGCGAGACTCGCTGATGTCGACCGCTGGACAATGCGTGATATCCTCCGCGAGCACGGCGTCGAACTCCGGCTTGGGCTAGCTGATGAGGAAGATACGGCCTATGAGATAGAGGCAGCGAGTGAACTCGAATTCGGTGATGAAGACTCGGACGACGAGGAGTCACGTGCGAAATGACAGGTGAGAATATTTCAGCGAACCCGAGCGTCCTGAACACAACTGTCCTCTCGAACTTTGCGTATGTCGACCAGCTGTGGGTGGTTGCAGGGCTCTCTGGAATCTGCGCGGTTCCAGTCGTTCGCGAGGAACTCGAAAACGGCGTTGATGATCATCCGTATCTCCAGTCAGCACTCGATACACTCGAAGACGAGATTCCAGTCGCAACGATTTCGGACACGGTCGCAAACAGAGAGGCAGTCGTCAGTAGTCATCTCGATCCTGGTGAAGCACAGGCGTTCGCCCTCGCTGACGCACACGACGGCCGACTGCTAACCGACGACGGGGATGCCCGATCGTTTGCGAAAGAACAGGGCGTGACCGTTGTCGGGTCGGTTGGGGTTCTGTTGGCTGCAATCGATGCTGGGAAGATCGATGAAACGACTGCTGACGAGTGGCTGTCGACATGGATCGATGAAATTGGGTACTATGTCCCGTATCGTACGATCTCGGAATATCGATGACGGGCTTGCTCGGAGTTCGAAACGCCTGATGCCCGCTGGGAAGGCTAACCATGCCTACATCTACCACTTCGATCCGTAAGCGATTGATCGGTCTATGACTGGAGCTGCGTGACAGTCGAGTCGATTTCGCTTTTGGTCGGTTCGCCGGTAAACTCGACAACTCTATCGCCTACACCGAAGGCGTATCTCTGGTAGGAGACGTCGACGTGAATCCAGCATTCAATGTCAGCGTCTGTCGCGTTATACTCGCCCTCACTTGCGTTCTCTCCTTGCTTCAGCACATCAAGCAGGTATTCTTCGATACGCGATGCATTCGAGATTCGCAAGAGATGATCGGCAGCGATGTTGTCCAGCACTTCTGCTTGGGTTCCATATCCCTCGCCTATGAGATAGAACTCGCCATAGGGCGCTGTCTAGCCAAAGAGCGAACAGTTCTTAGAGACGGATGCTATGGCCGCCCAAGAACTGTTCACGGTTTCTCTGGAACCGAATCCGCTTGAGTGTTGGGACGACGAGAGCACCGCGAGCGCCCTCAGAGCACTCGCGGTACGGCTTCACTCGACGGGAATTTCGCTTCGTGAGACGGCCGCCGCGCTAGAGCAGTTCGGCGTCTCCCGCTCACACCAGGCGGTCTGGCAGTGGGTTCACCGCACTGCGGAGACCGCACCCGACCCGCCGACGGCTTCGCCGTCGCGGGTCGCAGTCGACGAAACAGCGGTGAAGATCAGCACCGAGCAGCACTGGCTGTACGCTGCGATCGATATCGAGACGAAACTCCTGCTCGGTGCAGTCGTTTCTGAGCGACGTGGCACCGACCCGGCCGCCGAATTTCTCGGCCAGCTGGCCGAGAAACACGACTTCTCTGAGACGACGTTTCTCGTCGATGGCATGGGCTACTTGACCGCGCTCGCGCGGTGCGATCTGCGCGGTCACCTCGACTACATCGACCGAAACTTGATCGGTGAACGGATAGTTCGCTTCAGATTCGGTGAAAAGAGCGTCATGTGGATCGGTCGATGACACTCTCGAACCGGCCTCCGCTACAGTTTTCGGCGTTTGATTGAGTGTGATAATATGATCAACAAGGCACAACATTCTACCTTCACAGGGTGAAAACATACAATTCTCTGTGAAAAGAAGTCAAATGCAGCATCGTTGAATACTCACGTGAGATGGATGACCTCACCGGCTTCCAACGAGACCTCTTGTACGTGATCACAGGCGCCGACCGCCCGTCCGGCCAAGGTGTCAAGGATGAGATAGAGGAGTACTATGAGAGCGAGATCAATCACGGCCGGCTGTACCCAAACCTCGACACGCTTGTCAACAAGGAGTTGGTCGAGAAGGGGGAACTCGACCGGCGGACGAACTATTACGCGATCAGCGACGCAGGGGAGCAAGCGATCCAGGAGAGACGAGAGTGGGAAGATCAGCACGTCGAGTTGTAGTGTATCCATATTCATTCGTTCGAGAGCGTTGGAAATTCCGACCGTTTTGCCAACGAGAAGGCTTATACTGGCAAAGTTGAGTCTCCCACTGTATGCCAAGTGAGACAACGATGACAAATATCGTTACAGTAATCGGTCGTGGAGTGCCATCCAACTACGAAATTAGCGTCGATGGCGATATCGAACCAGTTGAGACTGACTCGCTCAAGGAGACTACAGTGGTCTCGGAACATGCTGTCGAGGGGACGATCGAAACCGGCGTCCATCGGTTCCAGTTTTCTGGGGAACTAGCGAATGTCCATGTTCTCGATTGGAACGGAACTCCAGCATCTGAATCACCGAGCACACCGGAAGTCCACATCGATTACAACGTCCCCGTCCGGAAGAACAACAGCTAGACCGGCAATGCGATCTCGGTTCACGAACTTTCTACAATCACGGTCGTGGATCAGCTGTTATTGTTGGTTTCGAGCTTGAACTGGTCGTCTTCAGCGACAGCGTTGAGAACGAGACTCGTATTTGACTGGTTGATGTCTGGATCTGTGATCAGGGCTTTGATACAAGCCAACACTCGTATTCGGAATCGGAAGTCGAACAGGTGACTGAAGAATTAGAACTGAAGGTCCGTCTCGACGGGATTGAACTCTCTAACGTTCGCCCTCTGGTAACATCGTTATCACCTACCCATACAGCCAATAGAGTTATTGGAAAACGGACTCAAGATGATGATGGCGAGGGGAAAGGACCAGGTCGTTTACCCACAACCAGTCCATTCCGAGACATCAGTACCTCGCCTTCCAAGATCGGACCAGCGTGATGTCAAAGGTTGTAGCCAACTTGTCAAACACACCGATCTCGGACCAACCCCTGTGATACGTCACAAAGGGGATGGGGGCTCAACGCTGGCCTCTGGCTGGCGTTTCTGCGATGCGTGAGTTTAGACGGGGGGCCGCAGCCAACGTCGGCGATGCCTCTCACCACTCAACAGAAAGATCTCCTAATTGCCGTCGCACTAACCGAGTTCTCAGTCCACTACGAAGACGGCGATCCCGAACTCGCCGAGTACGCCTGGCAGCTGACCGCCGATCACCTCATCGATCACGACGGCGGGCCTGCCGAGGCCGTCGACGACCTCAAGATTGGATAGCTCTCGCTCAGCGTTTAATCGCCTCGAGAGGACCTCAAAAGGCCGCCCGGATAGGCACAGGGGGATGCCGCCGGGCGGAATAGAGAGAAGGTCCAATGGGGTTCGGTGGTGATTGGATCGTGTCGCGCAGGAGAACGCGACAGTGAATATGCTCGTCCTGTCCTATTTCAATCTTGCTCCGATTCCAACTGTGTTGAAACGGCTGTGTTGAATCACTAGACGGCGGCAGAATGGGTCGCTAAATCGAAGGTCTTGAAGCGGGAGACTTCAGTTGTTCATGTCCCAAATCTCCCGCTTCGTTGGGGCAGTTGTGCTGATTGCTCAAAACGTTACTGGCGATGGAGACGAATCCGCCGCCCCGAAAGGTGGCGGCGGATCACTCCTGTGGTTTGCTGAGAGTGAGCATCTCACCGTCGCATTCTGTACACTCCACCGGCTGGTGGTCTGCCGTCATTCTATGACACGCTCGGAAGAGCGTAATCGGATCAGGAAGGCGTTGCGGCCGGTAAAGCGCCGGGCACGGCCAAATGGGTGAAGCCGTGGAGAGCGGCAGCGACGGGAGGAAGAGGAGGTTGCCGAACTGTACGAGCAATTGGGGAGGTGTCGGGGCCGGTTTGTGCAGCGGAAGCAGAATCTCAAGGACAAACGCGATGAACAGCGCCACGAGAAGGGGTAAATAGTTTCGACTACCGAATCAAGATCGTCCGGAAAACATACTGGTCCGAAAAGTTGTCCATGGCGAAGGCTAAGATTTTGGGCAATCTCCCTGCAAATCCCGCCCAGTCGCATACGGGGCATGCGGCTGGCTGACACCGTCGCTGTATTCGACCAGTCCGTCGCACCAGAGGCAAACGCTAAACGAGAGTGGATTCCCTAACGAATCGTAACTCGACCTGAAGATGGGTGTCTCCTCGTGGCAGTGGGGGCAGGAGAGCAGTTCGGCACCCTGGTCCAACATCTGTTTCCCGACCCCGTGGTTGAGGTTGCACCACCGGACCACGTTTTGAACGAGCCCCATGAGCCCTCACTCAATACTGTGCCATTTCGAGTACTTAAATCCGATCTCAGCCCGTTAGATTGAGAGAGACGATGACAGAAGCAGTTCATTCTCGGACACAGCGTTCTTCGCGTCAGACCCTATCCGAGGAGTACAGTCAGTCACCAACGACCGCGAGCGAATTTTACTCGCTGCTCGACGAAGTCGACAGCGAGTTCATCGCCGACCAATTCGAGATCGGCAGGTACACTGCCAAGCACGACTTTGAGAATCATCTCAAGATCGGTGTCTTCGAAGGGATTCACCCGTCTGACTCACTCGCTGAACTGGCCGAGAAGACGGCCACGCATAAGCAACTGGAAGAAATGGCTGCTTCGACGTTCTCCCGGCATACGAACGACCGCGACTATCGCGCGGTCGTTCGTGTCCTCTTTGAGCTACTTCATTCACCGCAGCTGTATCACCAGCGTAGTGTCCAGCGCAAGCGGTTGGAATGGCTCGATCGAGCAGTCGTCGCTATCGATGGAACAAATCTAGCTCTCACTAGATCAGTTACTATTCCGAGTGAGCTTGATGATGACGAGGTCATTGACGAGATTAAACCAGGTAACCGGGGCCTCAAATTCAATCTCGCTGCACGTGTGGACGGACACGCCAAGCAGCCTCTTGGCGTGTCCGTCACAGCGGGTGAGACACGTGAACCAACCCAGTTCGATCATCTCCAAGACGACGTCGAGGTCTTCGCAGACCTCGACTCGCCGATTCACGTGTTCGATCGTGGCTATCTCGATTATAACCGCTTCTGTGCGTTGAAAGAGCGGGAAAAGGCCTTCGTGTGTTTGTTGCAATCAGATTCTCGGGTCGATGTCCTGGAGCGAATCCAGGACATCGACATTACTGACGAAGCAGGAACGCGCCACGTACGTGACGAGCTGATTGAACTCGCCGAGACCGGCGAAGCGTTTCGACGGATCCTGTTTGAGGACGTGGACGGAGAGGAGATAGCGTATCTAACAACACTCTCTTCTGCAAATTACGATCCCATAGATGTGATGAATATCTACACGCTTCGGACATTGATCGAGATTCTGTTCCGAGAGTTGAAGCAGTATACGAACATCGAGAATTTCCACTCACAATCGGTGAACGGCGTGTTGTTCGAGTTGTTCTGTACATTGATTGGTTACGTCCTGATCGAATGGTTCCGGCACTGCCACCCCCTTCGGGGTGGCGTGCCGGAAGCGATCCGTCTCATCCGTACACGCTGGAATCAGTCGCTTCCCGTGTACGGGTGACTCACTCAAGACTCCATGAGAGCGCCGCCGCAGGAGCGGCGGCACTCTCCAGAGGAGGAGAGTCACGCATAATTGAAACTGAACCTAGAGAATTACGGCTGGTTGAGTACATCTGCAGCAGGTTCCTTCAGCATTGACCGCTTCGTGATCTGATGAATCACAGCCTCTCGTGTCGTCGATCGCTCAGTAGTCTTATCAAGTCGAAACAGGACAGACTCAATATAGGTCGTACTCATCCGTAGATCTTTGGGTAGTGTTACCAGTTAACGCGATCATGGTACAAATAATCGGCAGAATTTGTCATCACTACCCTACTTGCAGAGGTAGAAAAGAGACTGTGGTCAGCGTTGTACGCCAACTAACTCAGGCATTCTGGAGCCAGCAAGAGACCAGTAGTGGGAGACGATCGTAGTTTCGGATGGATAGACACCGGGTGTCACGCTACAGGTCCAGTGGATCGTCGGTCAGTACGACAGCTTTCCCGTCGAGGACTGTCATTCGTGACGCGAGGCTGTCGTCATCTCAGCCGAGGTAATCTGATCAATGAACTTCTCAATGACTGAGCTCGCCTCATTCTCTGGATCATCAGTAGTGGTGTGACGAGGCAGTTCATAGACCGTAATCTCGGCACCACTGAGAGTTGTGAGGGTTCCCTCGTTGCTCTCGAGACTGAGGATCGCTGTCTTGAAGATAACGAGAGTACGCGTCTCAGTGACATCTAAATACTGGATATTTAGGGATTCTAAAGCCGAGAGGAGATCGATTGGAGGCGAAAAAGTGTATTGTTGTGAGACGTCTAAACTATCATCCATTGATCTATCGTGGCTGTTCCTTCCTAATAGTTCCACTGCCAGTCAATGGCTCTTGCTTGATCTGTGGTCCAATTATCACTATCTGTCCATCCCCGGGTTGTGCTGTCCCCTCGAAAGCAGCCGCCACACCGAGCCATGCGCCGACTGTTGGATGTTCGAGTAGCCGATAGGGATCCGGTGGCCAAAACAGCACACTGCCGAGTGGATCATCAGGATCGCCATATCGCTCTGGTGGTAATATCATCTCGAGGAGTGCATCGGCCGCGTCGAGCAGCGACTGATCGTTTCCGGAGAAGTTGGGAACGACGGGAGTACGCCGCTCAGCGGGTGTTTGGAAGGACAGCGCCAGTCGATAGCCGTGCTCGTCGATGCAGATGAGATCAAGTGCCTCGAGCCGATCTCGATAGTTTCGAATCGCTCGTGTTGATACGTCTGCTCGGTCGGCGAGTTCTCGCTGTGAGAGACGACTGTCGGCTGTCAACAACGTCTGAACGATCCGGCCGACCGTCGGTGGCAGATCAGAGAGCAACGTCTCGGAGTCGAGCGTTCCCAACGCATAGCGGAGTTCGTCCGGTCGGAGCTCTCGACTCTCGTCTTCGGTGGCGAGTTGCTGGAGTGCTCGAGCAGCAGCGTACGGCGAGCCAACGAGTGCTTGGAGAAGTGAGACAATTTCTCGAGTTGGTCGGAGGTTCTTGGGCTGCAGGATCCGCGTCGCAGCCATCGCGTAGGCCGTCCGATCGACCATCGAGAGGGAGACGCGGACAGCAAATTCGGGAGCGTCATCAGCGACCGTTGCTGGCGTCTTGAGCGATTGCTCAAGCTTGGGGCGGAGTCGGTGGCTATCCTCTCCGCGAACGACGACAGAGCCAGTGAGCGTTCCCAGTGGATCGTCGGCATCGACGGTCGGTGAGAGTGCCGTCTGTCGCTTCTCCTCTCGAGACTCGAAGAGCTGCCGATAGCAGGCGAACGTACCGTATGTCGACTGAATTGCCGTCGAAATGCTGATTGAGGTCGCGAGGTCGTTCAGCGCGTCGGTATCGAGCCCAGCCGGCACTCGGAGTTCTCGAGTGACGTCGATCCCGAGAGCGTCGAACAAGTGCACGATCGAGCCAGCAAGCCCGTGAGCGGAGCGCATAATCGAACCGCGGAAACGGTTGCGATCCTCATAGTCGCCGGCTGCGAGTTTCGCCGTCAGCGACTCGAGGTCGGTCCCCCACTCGATGAACGCTTCACGGAGTGTCTTGGGATCCTCGAGTACTTCATCGGAAAGGGCGCCGATACAACGAGCGTCTCGCAAGATTGCCGGCGGATCCTCCAACGACTCGAGACGGTTGTCGGTGAACGCTCGATTGAGCAATCGCGGCGAGGCTAACGCTGTCGCGAGACTCACCACATACTGCAGGGGCCCACTCGCTCGAACTGCAACGACGGCTTCCTTGCGATCACCGTCGAAACTCACGTATCGAGTATGGTCAGGGCTGTCCGTTTGGTCCTCGAACGGGGCCTCAACAAGGGTGATCCCGCCGTTCTCTCCACAGCCAGCGGCGGCGGCATGCCCTGGACGGTCGAGGTAGGCCGTCCGGTAGGGGTTGCTGTCCTCGCTGCCGTCATCCCCCTCCCCTCGTGTGCGCGGGGTTACACGGCACTGTTGGGAGGATGTTCCGGTGTCGCTCACGGCCTCCGACAGTTCCTGTTGACGGCCGATTTGGGCGTCCAGCTGCTCGAGTAGCTGCCGGCCAGCCTCGAGCAACTCGACAGTCCGATCATCGGCGGGTCCAAACTCTGCGACCAGTCCAAGCTCAGTGAGCGAGTTCTCCTCGGAGACCAAGAGCTGGGAGATCCGACTGCGGTCGACGTCGTGCATCGCCCGCAACGCGTGCCGAGAGAGCGTCTGGGCGGGTTCATCCGCGAGCTGCCGGAGGAGTTCAACCTTGCGGCCGTCCGGATCCAGCGCCTCGAGGGCGTCGTCGACGCGGTCCCCAGTTGGGTAGTGTGTCTCTCGCCACTCGCTCACGCCGGGCAGATCTTCGCGGTGATGCTGGGCGAGCCAGTGCTGGGTCCGTCCGGTTGCGATGACACGGACATCGAAGCCCGTTGCGAGGATGGCGAGCAATCGACAGATCGACTCCCGTTTGCGCCGTGGGGCGTCCTCGAACGCGCGGTCGATCGTGACCGCGAGCGTCGGTGGGTGGTCGTCAGGAAGGTGGTCGGCGAAGAATTGGGCGGTCGCGAACAGGTCCTCGAGACTCGCATGGCCCTGCCCGAGCTTTGGCACGAGATCGGCGGCGAGTCGCCACGCGTCGCGACGGTTCCCGCGGGCAACCTCGAGCACTCGAGAACGTAACCAGTAGGGGACGCTCTGCTCCTCGAGCACGTCATAACACTCGGGGACAGTCCAGCCATCGGCGAGAACCATCGGACGGCACGGATGAACAGATCTCTGATCGACTGATGGGTGAATAGCTGTTCCCACAGCTCCGAGACAGGATCGGTGTCGATCTCGAGGCTGGCCTGTGGGGACAGCGGTGGCTGCTGTGTCGGTGTGAGTCCCGTGTCGGTCACGGTGAACTCACCTCGAGTGTGAGCGACGGGCGTGCTGACTGGCGACTGGAGTGGCGTGCCATCGAGTCCTGGAAGCGAGTGCAGAGAGTGCGGACAGCCGAGCGCAGTGGCTCACCGGCTGTCGGCGCAAGTGCGTGTTAGGGGCTCACCGCTGTGGGACGGGGATCGCCCTGGGTTCGGCGGCCCTGTTAGTGGGTGGACTCGAGTCCTGGATCTCGGGCTCGAGAACGATCAGTCGAGTTTGCTGGGTGGCCAGATCAGCGCGGGTGCCGAGTCGGCACTGGGCTAAGAGTTCCGTACAGCCAAGCGTCGGCTGGGTGATGGTGTCGGGACTGCAGGCCACGCAGTAGGGTCGATGGATCGCCCAGCAGTCGGTGTCGGCTGGACGGGCGGCAAGGACGGTCGCGCGGTCGCCTTCGTGGAAGGTGTATCCGCAGTGTTGGCACATGGTGGTGCCGTGGGGACCGACCGGGAACCCCTCGAGGAGTTGCGTAGGGGTGGTGACGACCTTCATTGGTTGTCACCTTCGAGTGCGTCGAGGAATGAGTTCCTGAGACTCGAGTAGAGGTGCTGGGTTGTGAAGCCTCGTTCGGCTTTCACGTACTCGATCCAGTCATTGATGCCCTGGTCGACACTCTCGAGGTCGTAGCGGTAGGTGCGCTCGGCGTTGTGGATGACGTGGACGGTTTCGTCTGTGGTGCGGTAGACGTGGTGTGCGTCCTCGGTGTCGACGCCGACGAGGATGTAGTCTGGTCGGTGGTCAGTGCGACTGCGAGCCGAAACTGTTTCGGCGGTTCGTGGTTGAATTGACATCGCTGGTTCCTACAGCACTTCGGCCGGCGTTGGCGCGCCGGTCGGCTTTTACAACCGATCAGTGCTTACTCTACAGTCCAACCGCTGGGTACTTAGATGTTACGTTGTAACACCCAATAAATCAACTATCGAAAAAACTATCGTGACAGTGGATGTATCATAAAGGGGATGGTACAACACATAGTTCAATCCGATATGGTCAACGAGAACTTCGAGCCGTCGGAGCGCCAGGAGAAGTTGCTATCTGTCCTCACGGAAGGGCGCGACTCTGGCGAACCGTGGGGCTATGCGACCGTCAAGCGATTCACCGAGGAAACGGACCTCCGCAAACAGTACGTCAGCCGAGAACTCGAGGGGCTGCTCGGTGCCGGATGGGTCTCGAAACCCTACCGCGGTCTTTACCGATTTGTAGAAGACCCTCGGGAAGACGATCCTGATGGGAGCTGATCAGACCTCCCGCCTCGAATGGCCATTCGAGCTCGAGTGGCTGGTGGCGATACTTGACGGAGAACGGTTAGCGGACTCTACTGTTCGATTCGCAGAACTCGATGCGGTGGATAGCGGACTGAGGAACTATCATCATCATCATCGTTCCAGCAACGAACCCATCCGTTATCCTCGACAGACACACTGTCGTACTCTTCGCTGGAAATCGATCCATCTTCGTGAACGCTCTCTCTCGGCTATTTCCTTGAGAATAGTGTACTATTCAAGCATAGGTGCATTCTTCCGACGAATTCTGTTGGTCGGTTGCTCGGTGACTTTATCAGCTCGAAACAGGACAGATCGAAAAGTGGTTTCATACCCTCAAAATGCGCATTGACCGCTTCCATACCTCGTGGGTGGGCAGTCGGGCGAGCGTCCGCGAGTGGCTTGAACAGTTTGTACATTACTACAATCAGCAAAGACCGCATCAAGCTCTCGACGGAAAAACACCAGTTGAGGAGGTTCAGAACTAGACAGTGCCATCCAGCTTATTTGCTATTATGTGAGTGAGTAGTTATAGCGGCTTAGTGTGCTCTAAAATGCTTTCACCCTTGCTACTTTTCGCCTTCTTTTCTATTTCTTTTTGCGTGTTGAGGAATTCTCGTTGGATGTCGTCGATCAAGTGTTGGATCCCTTGCATCTTAACCAATCTTAGTGGTGTGGGCTCGAGGTTGAGTAATGCGGTTGTGGTTTGTGCTAGTGAGATAGCGGTGTTCTGAGCTGCGTCTGTGAATCCGTAGCTGGAAGGTGTGGATAGCAACCGGTACTTTTGGATCATGTCTTGATCTGTGTCTGAATTGATGTCTTGGATGAGACCCATGCTGTAGGTGGCGCTGGTGGATCCGGAGTGAATGAGTTTGTGGGTAAGCTCGTAGTATGGCTTTAAGTGATCGAGTTCGGTTTCTTCAGCGATTTGCAGGAAGGTTGCGCGGTCGAAGTGGTTGTTCGCCCACCCGTAGCCGTATCCACCGTCATCGAAGGATTTGCCGTATTTGTCTCTCATCTTTTCTCGGATGTCTTCGAGGATCTGCATTTCTTCGTCGGAGAATCCTTCGATATGTAGTGTATCCTTGTATTCTTGTTGTGTTTGGGCTCGATAGTAGTCTTCTATTGCGCGGTAGTCGAGAAATCGCTCTCCTGTGTCGGGATGATCTTTGATAAATAGTGCAGTGGCTGCTGTTTCGTAGAGATTGCGCCAGCGTGCGTATGCTCCGTCTGTGTACCCGTGTTTGATCTGGGCTAGGATTTCGTTGCTGGTTTGAATAGACCTTGCGTGTAGAAGGGTTAGTGCTTGGAATTGGTGATCTTCGTCGATATCGCTGTGTTATTCGGTGTATTTTTTGATGAAGATTTCTGCGGATTCCTGGTTAGTATTGATGAATTGTTCGAGTAGGTCGATGCCACTTTTCCATTGTTGGTAATTTCTTTCTTTGAATGTAGTTGGATAGCGATTTGCCGTCAGACCGATTTCGTAGCAGTCTCATGAATGGTCTCTCAATGGTGAACCAAGTGTGTCGCTGGGGATTGGCGGATCGCCGGAATCGATAGATTCCGCGATCCGCACCGAGGACAGTACGCATCTCCGCCAGCAACTCGTAATTCAAAAGCTCGAGAACCGTCTTCTCCATCGCCAACTCGCTGCACAGCAACAGCAGATAGAGGTACTTGAGACTCGCCTCAAGCGGTACGAAAACCCAAACACACCACCCAGTAAGCAGGGTGGTGCGGCTGGATCACCTGGCAACGATGACAGCGACGAGGAAGAGAACGAAGACCAAGGGGACGACGCTGGCGGCGACGCTGACGCCGCCAGCGACTCCTCTCCAGGACGTGACGAAGGTCACGAAGGAACAACTCGACCGCCTCCGGAACCAGAGGAGACTATTCGAGTCGATCAGGGATATTGCCCAGACTGTGAGCAAATCCTCTCTAACCCGGACAGTTACGTCTCACGGACGATTATCGACATCCCCCTCCCTATTCCAACCACTGTCGTTGAGTACGAACTCGGCAAACACCGCTGTTCCTGTGGAAACGAAGTCGTTGCTGAACATCCTGACTGCCCGGAAACCGGGCGGTTTGGGCCAAATATCATGGCCCAAACCGCCCTCGGCAGATTCCATCAGCGACTGCCGAACCGCAAACAGGCAGAGCTGTTTGACTGGGAACTCGATACACCCATCACTCACCGGACGATCTACAACCTGACCAAGCGGGTCGCAGACCGGCTGCGACCCGCATATGACGATGTCAAAGCCCGTATTCAGGAAAGTGACGTCGTCTACTGCGATGAAACGGGCTTTCCTGTTGACGGAGAGCAACACTGGGCGTGGACGTTCGTTACTGACGAAGAAGTGCTGTTCTGGGTTGATGAGAGTCGTGGAAGCCAGGTGTTAGAGGACGTCCTCGGCGAGGACTTCGCCGAGGACTCGACGCTCAGCTGTGACGGTTGGTCAGCGTATCCGAGCTATCACACGAAGCTCCAGCGGTGTTGGGCACATCTGTCGCGGGAGGCGGAGTACGTTGCTGAGCGGTACGAGGAAGCAGAGAGGTTGTCTGCGGAGTTACACGCTCTCCACGACGATTTAACGGCGTTCGACGAGGAGGATCCGTCCGCCTCCGCCCGCGAGCAGAAGCGGGCGGAGGCGTCGTTACATCTGGAAGGGCTGATCAGAGAAGACTACGAGGCACAGGAGGTCAAGAAGCTGATCGAGAAGATCAGGAACGGGTTAGGGCACTGGCTAACGTTCGTTACAGAGCCAGACGTCGATTCGACGAATAATCGCGCAGAGCGCGCTCTGCGCGAGCAAGTTGTGCTTCGGAAGATGTTCCGGACCCTCCGCTCAGCCGAAGGGGTCCAGATTCACGAGACGATCACGACCATGTTGGCCACGTGGAAACGGCGAGGACTAGATCCGCCCGAACAACTCCAGTCTATCCTCGGTGGAGAAGAACTCAGCTCAGGGAGAGAGGCATCACCGAGTAGTGAATTATAGTCACGCTATCCAACTACCTTTGAATTTTTCTTCTTGCCTACGGTTGTATCCGAGTGAGTCCATTGGATCGAGCTTTGAACTCTCTGCTAGTAGTGATCCTCCAGCTGATGTTGCTTGATAAAGGATTTCGAGAGGGTTCATTATGCGTGTTTAGGAACTGTCAGCATCCCCTTTTAATATGATACCCTGTCTGTCCTTGTGTAGGACTGGTTTGGAAAATGAACGATGACAGCTCGGAGGATGGTTCGGAGGAGTTTGGGCCGGCCAGATACCCTGATACGGACGTTGATGAAGCCGACACAGGAGATGTTCTGAATTCGGTGATTGATAGGAATCATGCAAAACTCGAGTTCCAAACCTTGGACAAATTACCGAACCGTGATGGATCGATAGAGGTTGTGAACGAGGATGGAGTACCGGTCGGTCTCTTACTAATCCAGGTGAAGAAACTGAATGACAGCGATCTTGATCCGCCGAAGTTTCAATGTCCGCGGAAGTACTTTGAGTACAGCCGCGTGATCAGCTCTCCATTTCTACTTATTGGTGTAGATACTGTTAATGAGGTCGCGTACTGGAAGCATTTTTCCCCTGAGTGGGTTGACGCCCTCGATCTCGGCAGTAAGCAATCGAAGGTTGTGCACTTTCCTGAGGAGAATATCTTGGACGGTTCTTCTACGCAGTACGTCAGTGACTGGAAGGAGATTTCGGAAGATAACAAACGCCGCATCAGGAATTACGATGAATTCGAGCGGTTGAAGGAGATTGCTACCCCTGCTCTCGGGGAGTCAAGGCCGGAGTTCGAGACTATCCACAGGTTCTTGGATGAGTACAACGGGTATATCGACGGAAAGTTCTCTATCATACGGGAAAGGTTGTACCCCGGTTTATGGAAATTTGGTTTTGCTAATCTTGATTATTCTGATGATTCGGTGAAATATGGTCTTTATCCCATTAAACAGACTGAAAACGATGTTCAAATCAAGGATTTAGAATTCCCTGAGAAAGGTTCGCTATTTGAGAAATACGATTTGTCTCTGGTGAGCCGCCGTGAACACGATAATTTCGTTTATAATCTTGAGGAGAATGCTTTACGTCATATAGAGAGTGTTACTGAGGATATAATTTCTAAGCATGTTCTGCGGCACACTAATAGCGAATTCATTTGCAGAGAAATTGTTTTTGCGTTTGTCGATGAGCTGTATAGAATGCTGGATTTAGATGAACGAGAGAGCTATACTTTGGAAGAATTGGAGTATAGTTTTGATACTTATCTCCATGTGTGGATAGATACTGCGTTAGATTGGGTTGATGAGGATATAGATATTGCAGGTAGTTTGATTAGAAATCAGTTTCCGTCGGATCTTCTTATGCGGATTTCTTTGGAGGATCGGCCTCGTATCCATGAGGAGGTTGAGTCTCGGCTTGATTCGGATGAGAGTCTTGGTTTCAAATATCGTTACCGTGCTTATGATATGTCGGAAAGGGTTTTTGAGGAAGCTCTAGATGCTTTGCGGAGACGTGGTGTTGAGACGGTGGAGCGACCTTATCCGATTGAGGACTTGGATATGGATGACCATGATTATATTTGGAGTGAGTATTCTTCTGAGGCTTTTGAAGATTACGTGAAGGCTTATATGAGGAATTTGGTTGAGGCGTATAGGAAGGTTTCTGCGGCGAGTTTCCCGGATATGGAAGGTGTGTTTGATGATTTCCAGGGTGTTACTGATATTGTGGTGGAGTTGGATGCTGAGGGAAGACCTGAGGAGGTTGGACCGGTTTATTATCAGTACTGGTTGAGGGATATGTCGGGTGGTGAGTCTGAGGATGTTTCACTGCATTTCTGCAGGAAGGATCCTGATGATGGCTTTGTTATAGATTTTAATGATCAGAGTTCATTTGTGAATTTTGAGGGAGAGAAATATGAGAAGATGATTTTTAGAGAAAGTAGTCTAAGTGAGCTTTTAAGAGAGCCTCCCGTAATGTCCGAGGTTTATAGCCGGATTATGTCTGATCTTGATGAGGAGTATTTCGATGATGTTTGACCCCTTTTATCTAAGATCAGTACTTCACAAAGCCGGTTAGTTGAGTCGTCTGCTTGCTGAAGATGTGTCCAAACACCAGCAGCAAGCAGACGGTGAAATCCACGAAGGCCAGCTCCTTAACTTCCTTGTCAACTCTCTTGACGAGGAAGTTGATCTTGACCTCGGCAAGAATGCTGAGGTCGACGCAGAAGACATCTATGAGGTCCTCGTCGGCGCGTGCGCCAACGGGACCTCGGTTTCGGAGCTTTGTGAGAACAGCAACGATTCACCTTACCGAACGTGCAGCTGACTGCTACGACTGCAACAAGACGAAAGCAGTGGTGAGTGCCTGCGATGACGTTCCGACGTTCGTCTAGGCCTCCCGCCAAGTCCTCGAGGGCGACGAGCTCACACTCGAGCAGCGCTGAGAGATCGCCGAGACGCTTTCGACTCGAGCTGTGGCTTTCGAAGTCACTCCTGAGACAGTCGTTGAGACCGACTACTAAGAGACCAAATTTTAGCCCCGGGGCTCAGAGCGGGTCACACTGCGGTTTTCTCAGGGTCGAGAGCCGCGACACGATTCTCGAGGTCCACGTCGCCTGTACTATCGACAGTCACCGTGTAGCCGTTGTAGACGAATTCGATTGTGGACGGATTCCTCTCGGAGTCGCGTGCTTCATAGAGTGAGTCAAGTGCGTCCGTGTTGATTGCGTTGTGGATCGGTGGGTTGAGATCTTCCGGTTGGACTCCTTCACGTTCGGCGACTTTGTCTACGATCTTCAGACTGAGTGATTGAGTGGGTTGCACAACCTCCGTTGTCAGGAACCAATACATAAAACCAGACGTTCCTCTAATGACGCACGTCAGACAACGGCTTATGATCGGTTTTCATGACATATTCTGAGGAGGAGGGAAATGACTGATTACGGTGGAAGAGAATCACTTATTCAGCAGATAGTGCCACTCGACACTTTCGCTTGCTCGGTCCCGCAATGATCGCTGCCACCGTGCCACCGGAGCAGTGGGAACTCGCTCGAGCGGACCATTTTGTCACGTAGGATTGTGCAGCCCGATCGTCCATGTGGCCGGGAGACGACGAAACAGTACCAGCCGTCGTGCCGCCTCGAGAACAGATCGATAGACGGGCCTGTAGACCACGCGCGTGAGAAACACCACCTACTACCGAACCGTAGACTCCGCACCGCATCCGCCGACACGACGATATCTTGCTTCGAAAGCCGAACCCCGCCGCCGGCCACGCCATCAATCAACGCCGTCAGTCCCTCGAGATAGTCCCGATTTCGGCCCTCTCGCAGCGTGAGCGTCGCTTTCCCCGCGTGTTCGGTCGCCCGATTCTCGAGAAAACGCGTGAGCGTCGGCGTCGAACCCGGCGTGATCAGTGGCAGCGAGCTCGAATACATTGCCCGATGTTCGGATTTAGATGCTCGCGACGCGATCGCGTTGCTCTATCACAGCGTCCAGAATACCGCAAACGGCTCGGCTGACCGAGTCACGTGGGCTGTGAGCGACGACTCGAAGCCCGACGCGGACCAGGCCATGATTCGCTCCCGCCTCTCGGATCTGTCTCGTGACCAGCGACTCGTACTCGAGGTCATGGCGGATACCCATCCGGCGACAAGCAGTAGAGTGTATGAAGCATATTGTGAGCGCGCGGCCAACCCAGTCTACGATCGAACGCTGCGTGGGTGGCTCCCGAAACTCGAGCGCTATGAGTTGATGGTGAAATCCGGGTCGGAGTACGAACCCGTCTACGAGGATCGGGAGATCGCGTTGAAAGAACTCGGAATTATGGTCTAGACGTGGGTTAAGAGCTGTCTGTTAGCCCATTGGTCGATCGTCTACTACTCTGATAGTAGCTCGCCCACGTACTGGTCTTCCCAGTCCCAACGCGCCTCGATCTCGCGGCGACCGCGCCGAGTGAGCGTGTAGATGTTCGTCCGTCGATCAGCTTCGCCTTTCTCGACGAGGCCCTTGTCGACGAGTTCATCCAGATTTGGATACAGATGGCCGTGATTGATCTCCTTCTCGTAGTACTGCTCGAGTTCGTCCTTGATCGCGAGGCCGTGTGGTTCGTCCTGGCCGGCGATCGTGTACAGCAGGTCACGCTGGAATCCCGTTAAATCGTACATATTTGTTCTGTGTTCTATCAAAATATAAGAGTGCCGAAAGCAGGATGGGGAGCGGCTCTGGTAGGATATTTAGACGATGCCGGATTTGTCAGTTTTCATCGTCTGGATCGTCTTCTAGCTCGCTCGCGTCGAGATCGTCCCACGCACCCTCCTGTTCCCAGTCGACGATCGGCGTTGGATCCATCCTCGAGCGGTCGCGTATCTTGCCCGTGTATTCGAATCTCTCTCGAGGATACCCAGTGAGAGCGGCCAGGATTGACAGTGCGTCGGGCTCGTCACTCGTCATTAGCAGAGTTTGTCCGTGACGCTCGAGGCCTTGTCCTTCGACTTATCGGCGGTTTCACTCGCCGATTCGCCGGCCTCAACCGCCGTATCCTTCGCTGCCGTCGCTCGTTCACAAAATCGTGCTGTCTCCCTGGTCCCGCGTGGCTTGACGCGGGTTTCGAACCCCTCATTTTCGTACAGCGTTGCAACTAACGCCTCGAAGTCACTCGGCGAACATGCTTCGTGGACCGCCTCTGCAACCGTCATGTCAGCAGTTGACGTATGGTAGACAGTATAACGAACAGGCATAAAACTAGGTTAGGAATATAGTATCTCTTTCTGAAAAGTGGCTCTGTTGAAATCCTATTCTTCATATGTATTTTAGCGTGAAATGCACGCTCAATACAGTTGCGAACTGAGCGCTATGATGTTACTATAGAATATTATACCACATTCGCACATTATATTCCATACACCTCTGTGCAGACTATTACACGTATTCTGTTTCAGGCATCCAAAATGTGAGACCGACAACAACTGCCATAATTACGGCTAATGCAACATATCCTTCATTAAAGTATCCGGAATCAGCGATCACGCCAAAGAGAACGGGTCCAGCAGCAGCAAGTGCTGCTGTGATCGTCCGCACAACGCCGAGGCCTGTGCCTTGCATTTCGTCGGAGAATGCATCTGCAAGGAATGATTGTGTGACTGCCCCTGTCCCTAGCATGGTACTTATCAGCGCTGTGACTCCAACGAGGAACCAGATGTTGTCAATTAGAGGAAGGAAGAAGAATCCTGCGACTGCCGGCGTAAGAATACCAATGAGTGATTGACGCATGCCAATCCGATCATACGCTGCTCCTGCAACCGGCTTCACAACGACACCAACAGCAAAAAAGAAGCCAAATAAGATTCCTGCTACTGACGAAGACACTCCTTTTATACTTGTAAGATATGTTGGATAGAACGTCGTAAATGACTGCCAGATAAACATATAGAGAAACAAAATGCCAGTCATAAAGCCCATTGTCGGGTTCCGAAGTTCCGTAACTACATCTAACGTATCCCGTATTGATTGGGCACTGGTTGACCGCTTCCTCGAACGCTGAGTACGGGACGTAGCAAAGATGGCAACTCCAGCTAATACAAGAGCCGGCACTATGAACCCAAGACCAATTTGCCACGCGATCGCTGCTGCGAGGACAGTTGCAACCGGCGGAAGCACTGTCTGGCCGATATCGCCTGTTGCCATTGTCACACCAAGAGCGCTTCCAAGCCGCCCAGAGTAAAGATTTGAGAGGAACGTGATTCTCGCGATTGGATACAGCGAATGACCTAATCCCCAAATTGCCGTTGCAGCAAACAAGATAATTGGGGAAGAAGAGGTAATAACAAGGCCGAGTGCTACTGCCACAATAGCCGTACTCACGATCATAAGTGAGCGTTCATTGTATCGGTCAGCGAGCACACCACCTGGTAACTGACCAATCGCTGCAAAGAACCACAGAACAGACACTAATGAGCCAGCAACCGTTAGACTCAGGCCAAAATTGGTCTGCAGATAGGGAATAATAACTGGATAGACCATCCGTGCTCCATTAAGCAAACCCCATGCAATAGCGACCGCAGCAAGTGAGATCCCTTTTCCATCGCCCCAGAGACCTTGTACCTCCTGTCGAAGAATCGTTCGAACATCCATTATGTGCTGTGGGAGTAGAACATTCTTCTAAATACCATAGTAACTGGTCTTCACCACCTATCTCTCCGGGTCTTTGTCTCTTCCAAGGAGTGAATATGATGCCGGCAAGTAGAACAACTATACTGAACGATCACCACCTTCACAAATCGTCCTGAATTTTGTGCTACATTCGCGCTTTGTCTCTAGCATGCCCTCTGGGAAATTTTCAAATTATATCAGTTTGAACTGTGGGTTCTCTGTTCATTGATCCACGGTTGACAGACCACTAGGTGCGACAGCTGTGGGACAGACGGTCTGGTCTCGACAGGGGCTTGCGACACAGCCACGATCTGAGGTGCCGACCTCGTTCTGTTCGGACTGTGAGTGAGACCAGCGACACGGTTCATGGCCAATTGACGAGCAGGAACTACACACCAATGCATCCGCCCGGTGGTGTTGTTCGTCCCCGGAGAGGGGTAGAGGGTTTGTAAGATGTCGATACACGAATTGATCAGTCGATCAGCGACCACACAGGCACTCGAGACGTCGGTAAGCATCGAGGAGCGATTCCCGGCATGGGATTGTGAGCAGGGGAACGTCCGTCCGTGGGCGCTGGGCCGACAGCAGTGTGTCCTCTCGTTGGTTCGGTTCATCGTCGAGGAGATCGACAAGGCGACGTTCTCGACGCCGATGGAGGTGACGATCGCACCCACGATGTCGTACCAGCCATCCTTGAGCTGGCGTGATCGCTTCGGCGGCACGTACCAAGTGGCCGTCTATCCGAACATGAATCCAGACTGGGGATCGATCGAAACTGAAGTCTCAACGCTTGAGGAAGCACTCGAGGTCGCAGCAACCGTCTGTAGCGATCTCGAGGAACAATACGACCTGGTGGCGGAAGACGAGCGAGAGAACGGCGAGGTCGTCCTCTCGTCGCGGGGTCCGAAGCCGATCCTCTGAGCCGAGAGCCCTACAACGAGTGTACAGCCGGTGGCGTTGTTCGACCCCTTTCAGAGGGGTAGAGGGAGAAAACAGATGGACGACGAAGACATCCCCGGATACCTGCTGTGGCGTGCGTGGAGCAACCTCAGAAACATCGACAAGGAGCAGTTGAGCGACGACGATCGAGAGAAGGTTACCAAAGCAATCGCACTTCTTGACGAGGTGGAGGTTTGATTGGAGTGAGCGACGGTGCACAACTCGCGGGTGGGACTGACCGCGAGGATCCTCACCTTCCACGTCCTCGCGAGCACGAGCTCCCTGGTGGCGGCCTCTCCGTGTCGAGCCACTGGGTTCACGGCGTTCGCGATGCGACCGTCGTCGCTGCCGAGGACCGCCCGTTGTACCGACTGCTCATGGACCTCCTCGCGGACATCCATGTCCCCGGCTGTATGCCCGCTCGGCTGGTATCAGAGTGTGAAGATCTCGTCGACGTGAAGCGAGCGGTCGAGAACATCGACCGCGGTCGTGCCGATGTTGGTGGCGTCGGGTGGGGGATGGGATACTGCTACACCGTCCGGGACGCGATCGAAGAGTACCGGGACCGCGAGCCGCAGACGCTCGTTGCGGTTGGTTGCTCGGGCTCGAAGTACGAGGTCGATGACCCTGTTCCGGCAGCAGACCTCTACCGGGGCGCGTACTGGTCGTGCAAACGCGAGTACGGCCAGATGATCGGCGACGATCGGCGGATCATCTCGGCACAGCATGCGCTTCTTCGATTTGACGAGGAGATCGCGTCCTACGAGCGAACGCCGGGGGACCTCGAAGGGATCCCGGTCCACTCGAGTGAACGGCTTCCGAACGGGGAGGATGTCAACACGTTCCTCGACCAGTGGGCACTGAGCGTCTACGAAGGGCTGACCCGTTGGCTTCGAGCAGCCGCGGGCGGGGTCGATCCACGAGATGTATCGCTCGAGATCCTCCTCGGGAGAAACTATCGTGACCCGCTCGAGGAGCGGGGTGTGTTCGATCGG
>NZ_JAQIVI010000002.1:21704-32700 GCF_028618695.1 Natrinema soli
GAGGAAACGGGAACCAGATGGGGTGGATGACCGACGAGGTCGAGAAGAGGTCAGGGTGACAGTGGTGATCTAGGAGACGCGAACAGCGGACAAGGCGGGGACGAGGCTGTCCAAAGAATTGTGCGGATGTGCGTGAGGTGTGGTGATTGAAGTGACTGAGGGGCGCTTCTGTGATGCGTGGGTTCCAGCCCACCCACCGCTTCCCACCCACCTCCAGGTTCCGGGCTGCTCACTGCGCTCACTCCGTTCGCTCGTTGCGCTGCTGGGCTTTCCCCCGTTGCGTGCCGCTCACGCTGGACAGCCGGTGGCGTTGTTCGCCCCCTCTGAGGAGTAGAGGGATCAAAGACGATGCAAACTGCCAGCCGGATCACGAACCCACTCGCCGTTGAATTCACTACCGAAACCGATTCTGCCGTCGAGCATTCCCGCTTCGGCGTATTCGACGCCCCTGAGCACACTAACACGAGCTGTGACTACTGCGGGAAGTTCGGGCTTGTTCCGACCCAAAGCTGTGAAACTGCCTGTGATCTCGGCGTTCAACTGATCTGCTCCGACTGCGAGAGCGCGTAACTCGAGACGACCGACCAGTTTAGCGGCAGTTACTCCCGATCTATGTCACCATCAGCACATCCGATTGAGCGACTTGAACCGACCCAACGGACGCTCCGACGCGCCCAGTACGAAGCCTTCGAGTTCGAACTTGTCGCGCAGGGCGTTCTCGTTCGCAACGCCAGCCACGCGAACCCCGAGGCCCACGAGTACCTGGTCACGATCGAGAACGGCTTGCCGCACAGCTGTCGGTGTCCAGCAGACGAACACCATCAGGGCGCGTGCAAGCATCGGGTTGCAGTCGCGATTCGAACGTCCGTTCTCGAGGCTGCATGCAACGCACAACGGATTCGCGAACTGCAGACCAGTGGGGTGCAGGCCGCAGCGAATCCACTGGCGCCGTGAGTTACCCCACGCTTTCGGACTCGGTTTCGCGCGTGGGGTAACTCTGCCAGACTGATCAGCGTCTGCACGAACGCACCCCATGTGGTGTTGTTCTCACCCTCGAGAGGGATGAAGGTTTTACAGATGTCACGAGCAGACGAGACGATCGAGGTGAACGACGATGCCTCCTGAAAGGAGTCAAACGATGCTATCCAAGTTCGGAGGCGGTGATCTGGAGCGACTCCAGTTACGGGCAGATAGCTTCGACGATCGCAGACAGGTCGAGGACTACTGCGAATTGCTCGAACTCGCCCCTCTGGAGTACGTCAATGTGACGAAGGACCGGGTTTCGCTCTGCGACGTCGAGCACTCTCGCCTCTACAAGCTGGAGCGCAAACGAGACAACCAGTGGGCCGGCTACGGTCCCCGGACGTCAATCTTTGCGGGATCGAGTCCACCGGCCAATTTCAAGCGCGACGACCTGCAGGAAGCGATCGACTTGATAGTCACAGATCCACCGTACGGTATAGATTACTTTTCGAACTATTATAAAGATGAAAACCCATTCAGTCCACTCGAAGGGCACAGTGAATTCCAGTTTGAATGGCTTCAAGAAGCACATCGGGTACTCATTGATGGCGGTGCAATCTACTGCTTCACCGTTGAGAGTGTTTATCCCGCGTGGAAGGAAGCTATTGAAGACGCAGGATTCGAATTCAAACGGATGCTGGTATGGCTGAAGAACAATTGGGGAATGGGCGATCTCCAAGGAAACTATATCTCATAGAAAGAACTTATTCTATACGCGGTCAAGGGACGTCACCTATTACGTGGAAGACATCCACGTGACATTCTTCAGTTCGATCGAGTGCCACCAAACCAGTTACAGCACCCAACAGAAAAACTTGTCCCGCTTATCCGCGAATTGATTCATACTCACGGACATAAGTACGTAAAGACATCTGGTACGTTGATGTCGTCCAGTGCACAGAGAGCAGCATCACGAAGTTCGTCAAGCGTTTCGAATAGGCGGTTGCCGAGTGATTGATCGAGTTGTCGCCAGCACTCTTCCGCGGGGTTCAGCTCTGGTGAACCCCGCGGAAGGTAACACAGTTCGATCGGAGTATCTTCAACGAACTCTTGGACTCTGTTCGCCGTGAAATACGAGGCGTTGTCGAGGACAACGCAGATTTTCTCGCCGAACTCCGTCTGGAGTGCGTCCAGAAGACGAATCGTCGTATCGCTGTTGAAGTTCTCCTTGCAGGGGAGAAAGAACGTCTCATCAGTATCGCTGACTGCACCGAGAAGTTTGATGCTGTCCCACGCGCCCGTCACCGGAAGTGACGGGCGCTCTCCCTTGGGAAACCAGGCGTAGATCAGTGTCGAGAGAACCTGTCGCGTCTGGTCGATGGCTAAGATCGTGTATTCGTCGTCCAGGTTGTCGCGCTTTTTTTGAACCCGTCTTGCCATGCTTCCTGTGCTCTCTCATCGGATTTGTGAAACTCCGGCCGGGCTGTCTTCCAGGACAGCCCGGCCTCGGTCATCACTCGTCGAACGTGACGCTCACAGTACTCAACGTCGAATTCCTCGGCGAGATAGTGACGAGCTAGTGGAACGGACCACGCAGGCGCGTCAAATCCAACTTCCTCTGGAGACTTGTGGAGCGCTTCAACGAACCGTTCGTACTCTTTGTCGGAGAGTTTTGAGGGTCTTCCTGAACGGTGTTCGTCGTAGACGACCTCCTCGAACGGCTCGTCGGCGAGCCGTTCGAGTCGATCAAGCCACCGCGAGAGCCAGCCAGCAGTGTATCCATAGCGTTCAGCGACCTCTTGTAGCGTCGCACCGTCTTCTTCAAGGTAATTGATCGCCGCCATGAGCCGTTGTGACGGTTTTTTTCCCTCGACCTCCGCCAAGACCTGGCGGAGGTCTTCGGTAGAGACGTTGTCGAGAGAGGTCATATCGGAGTAACGTACTCTTCTTTGAAGTATTTTTGGCTGACAGTATCAAAATAGTTCTGATAAAGGTGACCTAATAGTGGGCCCGTTTATTGGGAGCGGAACATCCGCAATAGCGGCACGACAAACCGGACGCCGCTATTTGGGCATTGAAATCAATGAACAGTATGTTCAGGCAGCTCGAAAGCGCCTTTCTACAGCTTCCTAATATTGGATACCAACCGTAGGAAAATTCGATCTAGATTTCCCAGCTGATATCTGAGTCGTCAGAAGACCACTTATCCAGATCAGCCTGCAGTGAGTCGAAATCGGTATTTGCTCGTTCGAACGCAAGCGTAGTTCTCTGCACCTCTTTTGCGAGGGATATATACTTTTCTTTCACTGCTTCCTGTGCCTCTAACGGGTCCTCAGATCGGCCAGGGAACATTATTCGATAATCACGGACCGTATTTGTTTCCGTTGAAAATATCCCGATCTGTTCACCAAGCTCAAAAATGTCTGCTGTGGCTTCCCGCACCAGACTTTCCTTGCGATCGCCATTGCATCCTATCTGCAGATAACTCTCGTACTTCTCTCGGAAATCCTCTTTATTGAACTCGAGTGGCTCAGGATCAGTTCCAAATGTCTTTTTTGCTCTTACAAGCCCAAAGATGACCTTCTTGAGGGGTATTACGGGATGTGTTTCGAGTGTATATTTTATCGGGTTTTCCCCAAAGAATGCCCAGTCGAAGCAACCATCTGCGATATCACGTAAATCGCGATGAATATGATTTCCATACTCATGACATATTTCCGACTCTTCAGTGGTTTCCGCAGACCAGATCGCAAACTTATCGGGCATAACCCGGTTTGAAATGTCATTCAAAGGTAAACCTTGTAGGTCAGTTTTCCTAGAAAGAAGCACATACTGTACCTCGCCGATATCCTTTTCGGGGAACCCGAGCTGATCGCATATCCGATCTAAACTTGAGTCCTCCTCAAACATGCTGTAGGAGTTATTCACGTTGTCTACCCAGTCACCAACACGCTCATCTCCGATTTCACAGACGACGACACACAGGTGTATTCGCCGGAGTTCATTTCTTGCCAACAGGACATCAGCTCCTGAGGAAGAGATCTGGGTAAGAGGGTCTGTTGAGTGGAAGATGAATCTACTTTCGTCCCCAATAGAGTCGGTATCTGGACTGAATCCAGAGGCAACGGATACAACGAGGTCAACGTGCTTTCGCCAGCGATACAAACGCTGATCAATCGTCGCTTCCACCTCTTCATCACGGATCTCTTCTCGATATTCCTCGTACGCTGCTCGGAAAGGGCCTTGATCTTCTTCTTTCAGCCGGTTGATGTGCGCGTCAACATCAGGCCCCTCAAGTTTCATGCCTCAACAGCGTATGCGCTTTTATCGATATTATTTTGGATGAAGCTGAAAAGTCGGATCGATTGTCCGAACCCAGTCACTTTTCTGGGAAACACACGAATAGTTTCCTCATCTTTTGTTCGAACACCCATTGTGCCATAATTGATTTTATCCACAATCTCCCCACTGAAACCGACCTTCCCTTCTGTAGATTTATCGAAATTTGAGATACCGAACTCCCAATCATCTGAGGTCAGTCCATCATCGATATATTCTACATCCTGAGCGTCCAACCCCTTTTGCATCTTGATCTTCCAAGGAACACTTTTCGGGAACGATCCGAAATCTGAAGACACGTCCTCGTAACCCGCGGACTGAATCGCATCTTTCACGCCGCGCAGGTGATCAATTACATCCTGTATGAGTGATAGCGTTGGCTCTACCCCTCCATCATTGATAGTAAACACACCTTCCTGTGTGATCCGGAATTTGAATACTCCTGGTTTTTTGAACTGAACGTTAGTCGGGAAAACCCCGTATTTGTCCCGTAGCGCCTTGAATGACTCAAGGCCGTCATCTCCATAGTATTGGATAGTACGTTCGAATCCAGGTCGAGTAACGCCTTCTACGTTTGAACTAGGGCTGTAGTGGGCAGTGAAATAAGGTATGAGAATATCATCATCCTCAGCAATATCTCGACGAATCTCTTCCATCTGCTGCTTCCCTACCCACATTCTACTGATTTCAGGATTTTCTCGAATATAATTCCCAACCGTTTTCGGGATATCTTTCGTTTTCGTCCCGGTTGTCAGGAAGATAGGACACCCATCATTCTCGTGGAGATAGATAGGGACATCTCGTTGCTTTGACTGCATTAAATAGAGATCGCCGAGTGTCTCTTTCACTTCGAAGCGGGATTCTAGCGATTGTTCGAACGTGCTCCGCTCCTCAAAGTTACTTACAGAACCAATGATACTGAGCTGTCCATCTAATTCTGAAAGATTAACGTTCTGTTGGATGTGCTGAGTGAACTTTCCGATATCTCTGAAATCCTGCGAATTAACATCCAGAAAATCAATCCCATCCTCAGACATGCTAGTCACCGCTCCGTACTGAAGGAGCAGAATCTTTCTGAGAGAGGGATTGTCGACCCATCACGATTACCAATTCTCTGTCGATATTTAAACGTTACTCGATTAACCTAATTTGCGGAGTAACTTGCTGCGCTTTTCTTTGAGCTCTTCGGCTTCCCTATACAGATCTTCTTGGTTGGACATCGTGATATCTTCTTCCTCTTTCTGCAGATGAATTTCTCGCAGAGTTGGTTTATGCCGTTTCAACTGTGTGTAGAACCCAACGACATCTCGATACACCCAGCTGTGAAGAAGCGATAATTCGGGTAAGTTTGAATCGTACACGTCGGTTGGCAGTGCCTCTGGCGTGGGTACGACTTCTGCAGGGATATCGTCATCAGGAGGTGCAGGTTCAAGTTCGCCGAGATTATCTGGCAGGCTTTTCAGATCGGACATCTGGTTTAATTCAGCTTCTAGTGCAGTCTCAATTCGCTTTCGCCTTCTCCATTGCCTGAGAAAATACAACCCAAAACTACCAATAACAGCGGTGAATGCAGGGATGAACAGACTGGAATCAATATCATACTCTTCGAGTTGAAGGCCGATTGCTATTGGGATAATGATGAACGTGATAAGCAGTCCCAGCATAGAAAGGTACGTCCCTATTTTCCTAAGTCGTCCACACATTTCCTTGTCTGATAATATTCAATACGGCCTCATGAAGTAATTGACGGCGGTTTTATTGCCGATAATCTGACCTCAAACTGAGTTAGAGACTGGGAAGTATCGACTGAAGCAGTCTCTCCGGTAGTATTTTTGCGCTGACCGTGTGGGCGATTGGCATAGGAAAACAGTCATTAGTGAGATGATGCATAGGCGTGACTTTTGGCGAAAGACGTGGTCCTTGGGTGGCATAGGGCTCGTCACGGTCAATGGCACATTAAAAATTCTCCCAGAAAGGAGTGGGGATAATGCGAACGTCCAAAATACGGCCGATTCACAGCGTAATTTTTGGAGGTGTGGTATTATTCTGCGATAACTAAGGTTAGTTTTATGCCCTCGGCACTCATTGGGCTCTCACGGTGCCGATCGAAGCTACTGCATACGCGCCCTGTATTCAGCAGGCAATTTCTATCAGATATTAATATTTTCAATAGTACAAAAAGTCTGTCGGACAGACGGCGGTAAGACTGACGAAGTGTGGTGTCGAGTGATCACGGCCGTTGGCGATGGATGTTCGAATGACTCGTTGGGCTGTTTCCATCGCACACACCACGGCGAGCAGGACTCCATCGATCAATGCCTCTCACCGCACCGCATGTGGTGTTGTTCACACCCTCGAGGAGGGATGGAGGATTTCAGAGATGCCACAAGCAGACGAGACGACAGCACAGCCAGCGGAGACACCCGATGAAGCACAGTCAACCGACTATACGACGCCACTTCCACGACGGTTCCTCGCGACTGCCAGCGGGCCGGTCGACCGGATCACTGACTACGGTGACGAAACCACCGAGCGTGTTCGCGCCGACATCTCCATCGAGTACTCGATCGAGACGCTCGAGGAGTTCGCCACGTTCTGGAGCTTCCGCGATTACCGCAGCTGGAAGCGAGTGGCTCTCGAGGCTCTCCTTGAGGAACAGGAACCTGACGCTGTGACGTACGCCATCGACGAGGACGACCTCAAAGAGTGGGACGTCACGATCGATGGACGTGTCGAAGCGTTCGCAGGGCTTGTCGAGACGATGGCCGACTACACAGGACGAGATCCTTCTTACCGAGATGCAATTCCTCATCGGATTGCAGCTCGGATTAACGGTCTCACCGATGGTCGCCAGACGACTGACGACGTTCTCACGGAGTTCGCTGACGAGCTGCACCGGGCAGAACTGTGGGGTCCTGGTGCACACCTTACTCTCCTGAACGTCAAGCACGCTCATCACGAGGATATCGAGCAGTTAGCCGCATCGCTTGCTCGCTCTCTCAGTGACGATGGGGGTGAAGCGTGATGTTCGAGCATTCGATCAAGCCTGGCGATGTCTGCTTGGATCTCGCCCAGGGACGA
This sequence comes from Natrinema soli, assembly GCF_028618695.1. Next base: position 29,088 of record NZ_JAQIVI010000002.1, read on the forward strand.
CCAGTCCACGTGGTCACCGATACTGGACAGACGGTAGCTGAGTGGTCTGAAGAGAACAACTACAATCTTCTCGACAACTACGGAAACTCGCGATTCGGCGCAGCCGGAGACGATCGCGTGTTCGACGTCGTCTACTGCTCGAATCTGAAGTCCAAGCCCTCGAAAACCTACGCATATCCGGAGTCGCGGCTTGGCCGCATCGAGAGTGAAGCAGCTGATGTCGGCCGCCAGGTCGCCAATCGTGTGGTCGTCGCTGTCCTTGAAGAGCTGTTCGAACGAGCAGCCAAGGACGACGATGGAGCCGTGACCGTCCTCGAGCGCTATGCAACTGACGTGGAATATGCGGACGAGGCTGCTGAAGCGCGCGAATTGGCTGAGATCGACCGGATTATCGGAGAGGTCTGATGGTGGCCGATCTGCTGACGTACGTCGACGAGATTGACGCACCCGAGGACGCGCTCACCGAATCGCAAGTGTGGGCGCTTCGTCAGGGCATTCGGGCAGCGATCGATCGCGGTGACGAGAGTCTCTCACTCCCGTCAAGAGCACTCTCGGCTGACCGATGGCATCACTGGGGTATCGGCGTCTCTGTCTGGCTCCACGACAGCGGTGTGGTCGTCCTCCAGAAGGATGGGAACACGATTGTGACCGACATCTCGATGCTCGAGCACGTTTCGCTGGTACTGGCTGGCGCCCACGGACAGGTCGGCCAAATCAGACGTGTGGATCCGAGCGAAGGCGAGACGTGAGATTCGGGTCTTCGATCAACCCCTTGGACTCTCTCCATCGCAGGCTCCACAGCGACCGCTTCGACCGTGACAGCACGTGGTGTTGTTCCACCCTTGAGAGGGGTGGAGGGTTTGAACCGATGAACCAGTTCAGAACCATCGATCGAGTGGTACAGCGAGCCGAATACGACGAAACCGACACGGGCCGAAAACTGCGCCTGCGTGCGGAAGCCACCGTTGTTGCTCGTACGGAGCGGTTGGTCTCCGACGGCGGGACCGTAGCCGCCGAGGTCACTCAGAGCGAGTCCGAGAAACCGACGTACACGCGGCATGTCGAACCGCTGGAACAGGGCGGGAAGGCGTACGTCCGGTGTACCTACTGCAAACGTGAGCTGCTGGTCGAACTCGGTGGACAGGACAAACTGCCGCATGCGCCCGGCTGCCCGGAACGTGAGTCGCGATGAACGAGTCCACCGACAACTGGTCTGACGAACGAGTGCAGGCCGAACTCGAAGCAGTGTTGGCCGATCTGCAAACGCTCGAGGAGCACCTGGCCGAGCCCTTGACTCTTGCAGATGCAATCGCCGAACTCGAGACGACGCGTGCAATGTACGAACATACGGCTGTGGAGGTATGACGATGCCCAACTGTTCGAACTGTGGCGCGCACGTCACAGAACAGTACAAGCGGGTATTTTCGGACAATACCGGAACACTCCATGCCTGTCCGAACTGTCGATCCCAGCGCGAGCGATATCATGGAGCAGGGGCGGGACTAACGGTAGAGGTGAATCATGGAAACTAGGCAACTTGAATACGAGTGGTCGGAAACGCCCCCGAGCATCGCAATTATCGAAGCGATCGCGAGGCTCGAAAACTGCCCGTCAACCGAGCTGGGACCAACCCACGGGATCGTCCTGTCCGACACCATCGACCCCGAGGCGCTCGATCGACTCGTCACAACCGGCGAATCGGTGTCGGTCGCATTCTCAGTCGATGAGTATGACGTCAAACTCACCGAGAAGATGCTGCTCGTTCGCACGACCTGAGACACGATCACTCGATCAGCAGCGAGTCGTGCGAACTGTATACTCTGTCTTAGCAATTCTGTTGACACTTCACTTTTTCAGATGGATTTTCCCTGAAACAACTGTTTCGTAGAGATGCGAATGTTGCGTTTGCTCTGGTACCAAATTACTGGGGTGGAACAGGAAAGGAAATGGATTCCGTAGCCGTTTTCACGTGACTGTATTTAGTGAATGCCAGGGCTGTGGGTTCGTTCTGCAAGCGATGAGCGATGCTAACCCCAATCCACTACATTGGGGTTCGTGCCCCGACTGCGGTGGTACTGATTTCATTCCTATTGATACGTAAGTCTCCAGATGTAACGCTCTCAATACCGAGAGTATCTGCAACGACATTGGGAATGTAGTAATAGTAGAGGCCGGACACTACTCGAGCAGACCCAGGTCCTCAAGACGCTCAGTAATGACACCAAGAGCCTGTTCAGCATCGTCAGTGTCTTTTTCACCGGTGACGACCAGTTTTCCGGAGCCGAAGAGCAGGGCAACAACATCAGGCTCGTCGAGGCGATATACTAGTCCTGGGAACTGCTCAGGTTCGTACTCAATGTCCTCAAGTCCGAAACCGATCGCAATCGCGTTCAGATTGAGATTGCGGCCGAGGTCAGCACTACTGACGATATTCTGAACGATGACTTCCGGACCCTCTGGGACCTCAATTTTGAGATCTCGAAATGTGTCGAAGACGATCTCCATACTCTCATGGACATCCTCGAGACTTTTTGCGCCAGTGCAGACGATCTTTCCGGAACGAAAAATGAGAGCGGTGGATCTGAAATCTGGACTGCGATAGATGAGGCCGGGGAATTGTTCAGGATCATAGTCAGCCCCCGTAAGGTCCATTGCGACACTCTTGAGATCCAGTTCCTGTCCAATACTGGATGATGCGACCACGTTTTCGATTTTAATGGAGTCCTGCGGTCTTGTCATCTATCAGTAGTAAGCGTATGCGAGTGTTATAATGTTCGACGTTGCTGCTGTACGTAACACGGCGTCTTCTTGAGGTGCTCCGAACTGAAGCTCCAGCCCGTTACGTGAGAGTGCAAATACAACACGAAACCTGGCTCAATTTGCAAAGGGAGTATTCGCCTAGGACAGGTACACGTAGAGACAACTCTTTTGATCTGTTGACAAGACCTCGTTTCACTTTCACTCCACTACCCGGAGATTAACGAGGGCAAGGATAAGAGCGGAGAATGACGACACACCGAGGAGTTACACAACACCATGAACTACGATGATGACGACCGCTGGGAGTTCGCTCCCGAAGACGAAGGAAGTATTGCCCCCGATGCGACCGACTCGAGGGTCGTCGACGACGGCAGCTACGAACGCGTCGACGACTCGCTCGAAAACGGTCACGTGGGGTATCCAGACGCTCCTGAACCAGCACCCCACGAGGACGACTCCACCGCTGAGAATCGCTGTGAGTGTGGCACAGAGATCGCTCACGATCGAACAAAGTGCGACTTCTGCCTCACGAACAGCCTCGACTATGGTGATCTGGCGGTCGAGCCTGACACCGAGCGCGAGCTCACTGGGCTGGTTCACGTTCTTGTCGACGCGAAAACCGAGCACACCGCTATTAGTAAAGCCAAAGCCGTCTTCAAAGGACTGACTGGTGATCCCTTCACCACCTCTATCGACGGTATCGATGAGTGCGAAGTGATCGCCGATCTCGAGGGCGAACTCGTCACGCGCTTCACTCGCGAGTGGGGCCAGTTGCCTGATGCCGCCGCCGTCGAGACGACTGAAGGACAGCGCCAGCTCGATATCATCCGCCAGAACGCCGGCCACGACTACA
>NZ_JAQIVI010000020.1 GCF_028618695.1 Natrinema soli
GGCCCGGATCGACCGCCCGATCGTCCGCGGCCGGCCCCCGACGGTCGTTCGACGGCGTCGAACGCGTCGACGATCTCGGCGTCCGTCGGCTCGGGCAGATAGGACTCGAGGGCCTCGAAACTGCGCCAGCCGCCCGCGGTCTTGACGACGCGGGGGTTTACGTCGTGCTCGACCAGAGCGGTGTGAGCGAAGTACTGCCGGAGGTCGCTCGTGGAGGCGTCGGAGAGCCCGGGCTCGTCGGCCAGCTCGCTCGCTCGATCGGCCACGTCCGAGACCAGCATCTGGAGCCGGCGGGGCGTGACCGAAAAGATCCGGTCGGCGGTCGAGAGATCGTTACTCCGGGCGTATCGTCGGAGTTCGCGTTCGACGCGGGTCGGCAGATACGCGGTCCGATCTCGCGTGCCGTCGTCGGTCGACACCCGAATCAGGTACCGCGGCGGATCGATCCGGACCTGCTCGATATCACCGATCGTGAGCCGCGTTAGCTCGGGCGGTCGGAGCCCGACGTCGCCACAGAGACGGATCACCAGCGCCTCGCGGTAGGTTTCGGCGGCGTCGAGAAGCGACTCGTACTCCCGACGCTCGAGTACCACCCCCGCGCTCCCCTCGAGGCTCATGGTTCGCTCGTTCTGAAGACGCGAACATAATTGTATCGCCTCTCGTTGATACTCGTGACCGTTCGCCTGATTCGACGGACGACAGCGGATAGTCGTTGTTTCGCGGTACTGGATTCTGCGAAACGGAATCAGTCGAATTCGCTCTCGTCGCCGATCTCGGCCTGAATCTCGCCGACGATCTCCGGGTTGCGGAGCGCGCTGGTATCACCCAACTCCTCGCCGTTGGCGACGTCCTCGAGCAGGCGGCGCATGATCTTGCCCGAGCGCGTCTTGGGCAGTTCCGGCGTGAAGATCAACTCCGCGGGGCGGGCGATCGGGCCGATCGCGGATTCGATGCTCTCGAGGATCGCCCGCCGAATCGTCGCGTCGGACTCGTGGCCGCTCTCGGTGCTGACGTACGCGTAGATCTCGGTGTCCTCGGTCGCGCTCGAGCGGCCGACGACGGCGGCCTCGGCG
>NZ_JAQIVI010000200.1:0-21443 GCF_028618695.1 Natrinema soli
CGAAGATCGGCCTCCTCGCGCGCGGCGAGGACGGCCTCGAGGCCGCGCGCGAAGAGGTCGAGGAAGCCGGGGGCGAGGCGGTCATCGTCCCAACGGACATCGCAGACTTCGACGAGGTCGACGCCGCGGCGTCGACCGTCGAGAACGCCTTCGGCTCGATCGATATCTGGGTGAACAACGCGATGGTGTCGGTGTTCTCGCCGGCGGCAGAGATGACCGCCGACGACTACCGCCGCGTCACCGAGGTCACCTATCTCGGATTCGTTCACGGGACGCAGGCCGCCCTCGAGCGAATGCGCCCCCGTGACGAGGGGATGATCGTCCAGGTTGGCTCCGCGCTGGCGTATCGTGGCATTCCGCTCCAGTCGGCTTACTGTGGCGCGAAACACGCGATCCAAGGATATACCGAATCCGTACGAACGGAATTGCTCCATGACAACTCTGATGTCCAGCTATCGATGGTACAGATGCCTGCGATGAATACCCCGCAATTCGAGTGGACGAAAACCCGGCTCCCGAGAAAACCGCAGCCGGTACCGCCGATCTACCAGCCTGAGGTCGCCGCTCGAGCGATCATCTGGGCTGTCGACCACGACAGAGACGAACTGTGGGTTGGGCGGTCGACAGTGAAAGCGATCCTCGGGAACCGTCTGATCCCGCGGCGACTCGACAACTATCTCGCTCGCGGTGGGTACGACTCCCAACAGACCGACGAGCCGGTCGATCCGGACCGGGAACACAACCTATACGAGCCCGTATCTGGCGACTTCGGCGCTCACGGGCCGTTCGCCGACCGAGCGCGCAATCGAAGCTACCTTCTCCAGGCGTCGGTGCATCGGCGAGCGCTCGCCCTGGTCATCGGCCTCGTGGCCGCGATCGCGAGCGCCGTTCTCGGTCGGCGCGTCGTCTCGACCGATTCCAACTGATTTATTGAGGTTTCTGAGCACTAATTCATGGATATCGGAATAATCGTGGTCCGTCTGGTTGCTGGGCTCTTGCTTATCCTTGCGAACGCCTTCTTCGTCGCCATCGAGTTCGCGCTGACGCGCGCTCGACAGTTTACCGAGGAAGAGTTCGTCGCTGACAATCCCAAACTCGAGCGAGCGTGGGAGATGACCGACAACCTTGAACTCTATCTGATCACATTCCTACGGGAGTGACTCATTCCCGAGCGACCAGAACGGAGGTAGTCACCGATTCGAGAACGTCCTCCGTCGTGCTCCCGAAGAGTTGTTCTGTGAGGGTCGAATCCTCGCTTTCTCCGATCACGATAAGGTCGATCCCATTATCGGCGCTATACTGTGGTATTGCGTCTTCTGGAAATCCTTCGAGAACGGCTCGTTCGGACGTAACCCCGGCCTCATCGGCCATTTGCTCGGCCTGATTGAGCGCCTCTTCCGCTTCCTCATCAAGTGCTTCGGTGAGGTCATTCGCGATGTCGCCAACGGCGGATGCGGACATCTCCGTCCCAACATCTACGACGTGCAGGAGATGCACCTTGGCACCCATACTCGACGCGATTTCCATTCCGTGGTCTAGCGCTGTTACGCTCGCATCAGAGCCATCTGTCGGGATAAGGATATCGCGGTACACGTCGAGGTCCTATTGGCTGAACGGCAAAAAACATGACCCCGAGTCAGCTGGACCGGACCATGTCGTGATATTGGGAACTTGGCTCGTAACCCGCCGGAGCGGAACACGCTTGGGGAAGGTCTTATTGTCCAGCGCGTCATCAAGGCCATCTATCGCCCCTCGGAGACCGGGCGGTCGGTCAGACTCAACTGAACAGCCCATCCGGCAGCAATGTCAGTTTGCCACCCGTGCTTTTTTGCTCGACGTCGTATCGATGGACCTATACTGAATGCAAGCACCCGAAATACTCCTCCGTCTCGTTGCGGGTGCCGCGTTGATTCTCGCCAACGGGTTTTTTGTCACCATCGAGTTCGCGCTGACCCGCGCCCGACAGTATTCCGAAGCGGAGTTCATGGAACCTGGTCTCGAACGTGCGTGGGAGATGACCGAGGAACTCGAAATCTATCTCACTGGCTGTCAGGTCGGCATCACCGCCTGTAGCATCGCACTGGGTATCGTCGCGGAACCCGCGCTCGCAGCGCTGTTCGAACCGTTGTTCGGCGGGACGATTCTCGCGTCGATTGGCGCGGGCGTGCTCTTGGCGTACATCATCGTGAGCTTGGTACACAAGGTCTACGGTGAACAGGCCCCCACCTACCTCGGCGTCGAGCGCTCGAAACAGGTCTGCCGCTACGGCGCGACACCGCTGTATTGGTTCACGTGGGTCATTCGACCGATTCTCCGCGTCGGTGACTGGGTGGCGAAATGGACGCTTTCGCTGTTCGGCGTCGAGATGACCGGTGCGTGGCTCGAATCCGACGGCGAGGACATTGAGGGGCGTGCGGACCTCCACCGACAGCTCGAGTCGATACTCGACGACAATGAGATTCCCGAAGAGCGTCGTCAGGAAGTAATGAACGCGTTGGTGGTCGAGGAAATCCCCATCCGTGACATCATGGTGCCGCGCGAGGAAATCGCCACACTCTCGACCAACAATACCCCCGAGGAAAACCTCGCGGTCGTCGAGGAGCATCCACATCTCCGCTATCCGCTGGTCGGCGAGGACATCGACGATTTCCGAGGGGTCATTTACCTCGCGACGGTCACAAACCAATTCGAGGCGTTCAAAAACGGCGACATCGACATCGAGGAGCTCGCCGAGTCACCGATGACGCTCCCGGCCGACGAGGTAATCAGCGACGCCATCGACCGCTTCCAGACGGAAAATCAGGAACTCGCGTTCGTCACTGAGGAGGGACGGGTCGTCGGCCTGTTAACCGCGACAGACGCTTTCGAGGAAGTGATGGGCGAACTCGAAGACCCCATTGACGTCTACCAGCGCGAACAACGCGGGGACGATGCATCGGGACTAGACTCCCAAAGCGACCCGGCTTGAGACACCTCGTGAGGACGGTAGCCGTCGTAGCGCGAAGAATCGGTTTGCAGACAAGCCGTTTATTTGTCTTCCAATTCGTATAATTCGCTATGCCGATGCCCGCGCTCGAAGCCTCCATCAGGCTTATTGCCGGTCTATTACTCATTCTCGCCAACGGGTTTTTCGTCGCCATCGAATTCGCGCTGACCCGCGCCCGACAGTATTCCGAAGCGGAGTTCATGGAACCCGGTCTCGAACGCGCCTGGGAGATGACTCAGAACTTAGAGATTTACTTGACCAGTTGCCAGATCGGGATTACGTTCTCGAGCATCGCGGTCGGTATCGTCGCCGAACCAGCTCTGACGGCCATCTTCGAACCGCTGTTCGGTGGTACCGTTCTCGCATCGGTCGGCGCAGGAGCCATCCTCGCGTTTCTCATCGTCAACCTCGTCCATCTGACCCACGGCGAGCAAACCCCTACCTATCTCGGCGTCGAGTGCTCGAAACTGGTCTGTCGGTACTGTGCGACGCCGCTGTACTGGTGGACGCGGAGCATCTGGCCGATCATCAAGTTCGGAGATGGGGCGGCGAAATGGACGCTTTCGCTGTTCGGCGTCGAGATGACCGGCGCGTGGCTCGAAACCGAGTCTGATGTCATGCAGGGGCGTGCGGGTCTCTACAAGCGCTTCAGCTCGATCCTCGAAGCGGGAAACATTCCCGCAGAACGCCATCAGGAGGTGATGAACGCGCTGGCCGTCGGCGACATCCCGGTCGAGGTGATCATGGTTCCGCGCGAGGAGATCGTTGCGCTCTCGACCGAGAACACCCCCGAAGAGAACCTCGCGCTCGTCGAGGAACACTCCCATTCTCGCTACCCAGTGGTCGGCGAGGACATGGACGACTTCCGCGGGGTCGTCTATCTCCCGACGATCACGAACCATTTCGAGGACCTCATGAGCGGCGAAGTCGACATCGAAGACATCGCCGAGTCGCCGATGACGCTCCCGGCCAAGGAGGAAATCAATGACGCTATCGACCGTTTCCAGAGGGAAAATCAGGAACTCGCCCTCGTCACCGAGGGAGACACGATCGTTGGTCTCCTGACCTCGACAGATGCCTTCGAGGAGGTCATGGGCGACCTCGAAGACCCGATAGACGAGCGGGCCGGACGCGCGCGCCGTGGAGCGGACCTGACCGGAACCTGAGACGACTTCGGCGATCAGTCGCTCGACGAAACGCTTGAATACCTTTCCGGTTTCGGGGTCAGAACTGCAGATTCAGGTTGAGGAGGATCCAGAAATAATCGTCCAAAACATCGTCAGCAGCGCCGATCTCGGCCGCACTCTTAACCTAAACGCGATTGCGATTGGTCTTGGACTCGAGAATATCGAGTATGAACCGGAGCAGTTCCCCGGATTAGTGTATCGCCTTGACCAGCCGGAGGTTGTTGCACTCCTCTTTGGCTCTGGGAAGTTGGTCGTCACTGGCGGGACAGAGGTCGACGATGCCAAACAGGCCGTTGATGTGATCACCACTCGTCTTGAGGAACTCAGCCTGCTCGAGTAACAGATCAGTCATAACAGGCGGGAATATTTCTGAGTGGATGTTGCTGGGATACTTGCGAACAGACACTGGTAATGGTATCTCCTCTCCCTACGGTTGTTTCAATCTCCATATAATAAACTATAGACAAGACACCACTGTGGTTCGTATGGCGCAGTACACACGCCGGTCAGTACTGACACTGAGTGGGAGCGTGCTAGGCGGGCTCGCACTTGGGGTACAGTCACAGTCGCACAGGCACAGAATCGGTATCTCGTAGATGCAAAGCGCGTCAGCGCGGCCGAGGCTCGCAATGCAGGACTCACAGTCATCCACGGCCTAAGCGCCATCGACGTCCTCGTTGTCCGCAGGGATGATTCTGCAGTCGACACACTGGGCGCAGAGTACGCACACGTACTTACCGAACCACCCAGTTTCAGACAACGTTCTGAAGGAAGGAACCGTGCTACTAGCGACTGGTCAGGCGCGAGAGTGTGTCAAGCGCAAAGCGCTTGCTGCTCGAGCGGTGGGCCCATCCGTACGGTTCGATTGCTTGTAGTCGATCGCTGTCGCTGTGAGCGCAGCTGCGATTTGTAGCCAGGGACCGACTGCCGAATGATCGAGTAAGTGCGAGGGATCTAGTGGCCAAAACAGTGTACTACCGAGTGGGTCATCGAGATCATCGTATCGATCTGGCGGGAGGATTGTCTCGAGCAAGGCGTCGGCAGCGTCGAGGAGCGTCTGATTCTCCTCGAGGACAGTTGGAACAACCGAATCGCGGCGTTCGGAAGTAGTCTGGAACGATAACGCCAGACGATATCTGTTCTCGTCAACCCGGATGAGATCGAACGCCTCGAGCCGGTTGCGATAGTTCCGGATGGTCCGTGCTGAGACGTCCGCTCGGTCGGCGAGGTCACGCTGTGATAGGCGGTTTTCGGCTATGAGAAGCACCCGAACGATTCGGCCAACTGTTGGCGGCAAATCACAGAGCAACTGCTCGGAGTCGAGCATACTCAACGCATAGCGGAGTTCGTCCGGCCGGAGCTCTCGGCTCTCGTCTTCGGTGGCGAGTTGCTGGAGTGCTCGAGCAGCGGCGTACGGCGAGCTGACTAACGCCTGTAGTAGCGAGATGCTGTCTCGATCGGTCGGAGGTTTTTCGACTGTAGGATCCGCGTCGCAGCCATCGCGTAGCCCGTTCGATCGACCGTCGAGAGGGAGACGGCTTGACGAGGAGCTGTACAACATGCGGTGGATGACTGAAACGTGCTTCTCGGTGGTCAAGTGCTCGCACGGTCGTGCCGTGCGAGCGCAGACCTAGTACCGTGAGTTCCGAGAATGCGTCCTGATGTTCGCTATCTACAACGTCGAACGCGCCTCCAAAGCATTATGATCCCGACGCCGTACCCCTATTCAACAAAGCACGACGGTCCTGTATCAAGCCACGTTCGTGGATGAGTCTAGTTCACCGTACTAGTTTCACCCCCGTCTTTTCGCCGGCACTCTACCGGAATCGTGGACGAATTCGCACAACTGTGCTCGGAAAGCGGCCGCAACTCATGTTACGACCGGCAGAATTGGGAGCACAGAGGTGTGCTGTCGGTCGCGGTCACTCTCCGAGGAAATCACTACTGAGGGAGGGGAAGATCATGTGCGCGAAATGGATCGTGAGGACGACGACGATTGGGCCGAGGAAGAGTCCGTACCAGCCGAAAGCGAGGGTCCCGAGGAAGTACCCGAGGAGAACTAACCCCATGTGGACGCCGCTTCGCGCGGAGAGGTACGACCGCGCGAAGAAATCAGGGATCGTATCGACGACGACGAACGTGAGAACCAGGAATGCGATCGGGTGCCAGAGCGGCGTTGCCGTCGTCACTGCGAGTCCGACCAGAACCAGTCCGTACGGGACGTAGACGATTTTCATTCCGACGGCCGGTATCAGCGTCCCAATTCCGATAAGCAGTGAGAGTAACACCGGCGTCGCAACGACAGCCCCGCCCGGTGCGAGGTAGTTGAGACCGGTGTACGTTGCGGCGGCGGTCACGGCTGCGACCGCAATGACCGCGAGATTACTGAGAAAGACCGTTTCGAGGTCGTCGTCGACCGACTCGATGTACGAGACGATCTCGTCGTCATGGTCGATGCTCTCGTAGAACCACCGTCGTAACTTCTGGTCGTCGCGCAAGAAATAGAAGAGAAACGTAAGCATGAGAAAAAATCGAGCGAGAACCGAGAAAACGAATCCGGCGAACGACTGGAGTCGTCCCAGCGCGCCCGGAACGCCCTGGCGGAGGACGCCAGCGATCGGGCCGCCGGAACCATCCATGAGTGCGTCCTGGAGACTATTGATATTGCCCTCCCTGACCAATCGCAAATACGGCTGGAATAGCGATCGATACGCCTCGAGTGAACTCGTGGCGAGGAACTGATCCAGTTCCCGAAGTGCGACGACGCCCGTGTAGGCGATGACGGCCGCCATGGGGACGACGACGAATAGTATCGTGATCGTCGTCGTCACGTTCGGGTGGTCGATGACGCGATCGAGTTGGCGATACAGTGGACGCGTCGCGTAGTAGACGAATATCGCGAAGAGCACTGTCCCCACGTATCTGAAGAGGGCGATTCCGATCAGTGCCGCGAGAATCAAGCCGAATCCAACCCAGAGGAGACGCTTGCCGTCCCATCCGTCGAAAACGGCCATGGGCACTCACACGGGTACAAACCGGAAAAATGCCGGTCTTGAAAGTGGAGGCTGGAATCATCGCGTGGTCATCGCAGAAGCGAGTAGCCGAATCGAGAGCAGACCTGTTAACGAGAGGTCCTGGATCACGTCTGTCGGCTCCCTGGCTATGGACCTTCATTTCTTTGAATAGCTGCAAATTCGGCTGCGGGTTTTAGTGTTCTCGAACCTAGTTATTGCGCTGTGACGCTCGAGGAATTCGTCCGCGACGAGCGGATGAACGCCGTCATCGGATGGTCGTTGACAGGCATCGTAGCGCTGAGTGCCATCGAGAGCGTTCTTACAGGCGTTCTACTCTGGGGTGGGTTCGAGCTAGTCATCGTCGCTATGGTATCGGTACCACCGCTGATCACCGGCGACTGGACGGCGATGGTTTCCTGGCCACTCTTGGCGGTCGCTATGCTCTCAGTCGTCGCCAGTGTAGCCGGGTTTCCGTCCGAGACTCTAGTGTATCTCGCCGTTGCGGCGCTCGCACTCATCGTCGTCGTCGAGCTTGAGACGTTCGCATCGGTCGAACTGAGTCGTCGGTTCGCTGTCGTCTTTGCGGTACTGACGACGCTGGCACTTCAAGCGCTCTGGACCATCGCGCAGTTCTACTCGGATCAGTGGCTCGGGACCGAGTACCTCCGCTCGCAGACTGAACTCCAGTGGGACTTCGTCATCGTCACCGTCGTGGGGCTCGTGCTCGGCGGGCTCTTCCAGTGGTACGCCGGCCGATTCGAGCCGGCGGGTGCCGTTGCTCGAGCCGCGGAGGAAGCGGAATCATCATGACGCTCGGCGACGCGCTGGGGCTAACAGATGCTCAGGAGCGCCATATCGTTCGAGGCCTCCAACTCGGGCTCGGCGCGCTCCTCGGTTACGGGATAGTGACGTTTCAGTTCGGGATCTCTGGAACAGCGGGATTGGCCCTCGGAATAACACTCCTGCCGGCGTGGTTGCGTTGGGAGTACGGATACTCGATGGATGCCGGACTCGTCCTCTGGATCGCCACTGCCGTGATCCTCCACACGATAGGGTCGCTCTGGCTCTACGAAGCGTACCAGTGGTACGACGAGATCGCCCACACCGTCTCGGCGTCAGTCATCGCAGGACTGGGGTACGTGGCCTTCCGGGCGTTCGAACTCCACTCCGACGAGATGAACGTCCCGTCGACCTTTCGCTCCGTGTTCATTGTCGTCTTCGTCCTCGCGATCGGCGTCATCTGGGAGGTACTCGAGTTCGCCCTCGGCGGCACGGTAGTCACTGTCTATGGAATCGACGACATCGTTACCGACTTCGTGTTCAACGCAGTCGGCGCAGTGATCGTCGCGATCTGGGGAACTGGTTACGTCAGTGAACTCGTTAGATTCTTCGGGCGTCGATTTCGGTCAACTCCTGATAACTAACTCCCAGGACTCTTGTAATGCCGCTTTATCGATGGTACTGCCAACGGCTGCAAAAGCCAGCATGGGGACTATCGGAAGATGAAGTGAACGACCGATCGTCCGAGAGGGACACTGATTTAGCATGAATGAGCGACGTAACCGGAAATCACGACGGTGGTTCATGAAGGCAAGCTCACTCACCTCGGCCGCACTGGGACTCGGTGTGACCAGGAATGTAAGCGCACAGGAGTCGCCGGCCGAAAACGGCGACGACGGCGGCGACGGGCAATTTCAAGAGGCGATTGCGACCGGCGAAGCGTATTTCTCAGGCGCGATTTTCCGGGTCGTCTCGCCGGCACTGGAGGACGCCCCCGTCGTGAACAATCCGGACGTCCTGCAGAACCACAGCGTGCGTGTCATCGAACACTTCAACACAAACGAAGAGGGGTATCTCTTCGTACCCCGAGATGCACAGATCGAAGAGGGAGAACAGTACGTATTCGACGACCGATTATCGTCGCCGACCGAAGACGAGTTAGCAATTACCGATCTCGTCCGCGTCCAGTACCGACCTCTCACCGGAGAAGACCTCCCCTTCGAGCTCGAGACCGAGGAGGACTTCGAGATTCTGGATGAGGGCGGCGGCGAAGCCGCCGTCCGTCCAGATAACTTCTTCTCGAGTGCGCCGTTCGAGATCACTTCTGGCCCGCAGGGCTGGGTGCCACAGGATATCGAGCAGAGTGGCCTGTTTACGGGGTACAATACCGTCCATGCGGAATACTTCGGCACGAACAATCGGTTCCTCTTCTTCCCGCAAGAGGGCGCAGAAACGGAACAGGGAGAACTCTACGTGATGCGTGACGAATCCGAGATATTCGATCCGGCGGGCAATCTCGTGGCCGCCGAGTTCGACGTCGTCGACGAAGAAACTCTTACTATCGATAGCGATTCCCTCCGGTGACACCCTCCCCGGCGTGAACACCAGGGGCTTCCCGTATTTGGTCTCTCCCTTCGACGTCGCCGACAAGAACGAACTAACCGGACGCACGATCGTGGAAGGGGTGATTCAACTCCGGCGAGCGAAATCATAGCGAAACCGGATGCAGCCCGTCTAGGCGGAGTGGTCCGCCTCGCGCTCGTCGCCGAGTGAGACGAGTCGTCGCCCGCTCTGATCGCGATCGACCGGATATCAAACCCGCGACCATCTGCCGAAGAGGTGCCGACTCGCCCGGCATCATGTCGGTTGAATATCCATGGATACGTGTTATCCCGCTGGTACGTGTCGACTCCGACGTGCCAATCGCTCCGGATCCAGCAGAAATATTCGACCGGGCAGTCGCGGAAGGTGAACGACGGCTCGATCAGTCGCTGCTCGAGCTCACGGCGACCAGCTTCATTGCGGGATTTACCATCGTCTTCGGTATTGCCACGCTCGGAGTCGTCGACGGGCTGGTCGAACCGCGCTTCGGTGACGTCGCACATATTGCGGGCGCACTCACCTTTGCCGTTGGCGTCGTCTTCCTGGTCGTCGGCCGGTCGGAGCTGTTCAACGAGAACTTCTTCGATCCAGCCGCAAAGGCCGTCGATCAGGACAGCTCGTGGCTGCTCGGGTCGCTCCTTCGTCTGTGGATCGTCACCCTCGTCGTCAACCTCGCTGGCGGGTTCCTCTTCGCGTTCGTCTTTGCCGTCGATGGCGTCCTTCCGTCCGGCTCAGCACACGCACTGGCGCGGACTGCCGAAGAGATCGTCCACCGGCCGATGAGAGGGATGTTCGCGAGCGCCATCATCGGCGGTGCGCTCGTAAGCTTACTATCATTTCTCCTCCAGGGTGTCAATAGCGTTCGGAGCCGCATCACGATGGCCTACATCGTCGGATTTCTGTTGGCCCTCGGACCGTTCGACCACGTGATCGTCACTGCAATCCACGTCTTTTTCGGCCTTCTCTTCGACGCTCAGATCGGTTACGGAGCGCTGGTCGAAACGATCGTCATTGCGACTGCAGGGAACTTCGTCGGTGGAATCGGCCTCGTTACGTTCACCCACGTTGCCCAAGTAGTGGGTGCAGAAAGCTGAACGAAACGAGGGTCGATATCTATGTCACATCTAGCCCAGTGCACTTGGGCGCGCGTCCCGTCTGACTCCGCAATGACAAGTCGAGACGCGGATTCGACGGATGGGGCGACTAAGGAAACGCGTCGTCTCATCCTCAATCCGACGAGCGGGGATGGGGATCACGCCGAACGAGTCCGTCAACTCGCCGCTGACCACAGATTTCGAATCGTCGAGACAGAACGCGCCGGACATGCGGTCGACCTTACGGCGCGGGCCGCGGCCGACGACGTCGACCTCCTTGCGTCTGTGGCGGCGATGGAACCATCCACGAAGTCGTTCAGGGACTCGTCGCGGCCGACGCACTCGAGAACGTGACGCTCTGTCTCATCCCGGCGGGAACGGCGAACATTACCGCGTCGGCACTGGGAATCGAGCGCCTGCAAGACGGGTTCGCGGCCGCGGAACGCGGCGAGACGAAGCGAATCGACCTAGGAATGGCCGACGGCGAGCCGTTCGTGATGTCGGCTATCGCGGGGCTCCCCGCAGCGGCGAGTACGGCCGCATCCGACGGTCTCAAAGAGCGGGTCGGCACACTTGCATTTATCATCGAAGGTCTGCGGACCGCCCGAGAATTTGACGGACTCGAGGTGGCGGTCGACGCCGTCACCAGTGATGGGGAGTACGCCTGGCAGGGCGAGGCGCTGTGTCTGGGGATCGGGACCCTTCGGCGCTTCACCGGCGAAAACGAATCGTCGAACGCCCGGAACGGTCGTCTCGAGGTGACGATCGTCGATCGAGTGCCGCCGACGGACGCGATCGCTGAAGCTGTCGAACGACGGTTTCTCAGTCGGGAGACGCCCCACATCACGATGATCGAAGCGTCCCAACTCGAGGTCGTCACCCTCGATGACGAGCCGGTGCGATTCAGCCTTGACGGGGAGCGCCGAGAGTACGAGACGGTCGAAATCGGTGTTCGCCCGCGAGCGCTCCGCGTTTGCGTGGGGAAGGAATACGGGTCGCGAACGTGAGCCGGGTCCGTATTTTGGAACTGCACCGTCGATAGAGACCGTTCCTTGCCGGCGTGACGTTAAGCCCGCGCCCGGCGAAGTCCGACTCAAACGTCATGCGCGTCCTTCTGATCCCCGAAGTCTATCTGCGTGATGACCTCTCGGCCAACGGTACAGTGACCGACGTTGTCGCCTGGGTCGGCGACTGGATCGAACGCGATTCGTCGCTCCACGCCTACTGGCTCCTGCCGCTGCGGGAGCAGGCCGACTACGCGGCGGTCGACGTCCACACCGACCGCAAGCGCGTCACGCTGCTCGAGCGGTGGACCCATCTGTACGATCCAGTTGTTCTCGAGGGTGTCTGACGCTGTAAGTGCAACTGCTAGTCGCAGCCACGGGCCGACCGTCGGATGATCGAGTAATCGCGACGGATCTGGTGGCCAGAACAGCGCGCTGCCGAGTGAATCGTTTGGGTCGCCGTACCGATCTGGTGGCAAGATCATCTCGAGAAAGGCGTCGGCGGCGTCGAGGAGCGTCTGACTCTCCTCGAGGACAGTTGGAACAACCGAATCGCGGCGTTCGGCGTTGGTTTGGAACGACAGCACTAGACGATATCCGTTTTCGTCGATACGGATGAGATCGAGTGCCTCGAGTCGGTTGCGATAGTTCCGGATGGTCCGTGCCGAGACACCCGCTCGGTCAGCGAGATCACGCTGTGACAGGCGGTTTTCGGCTGTGAGAAGCACCTGAACGATTCGGCCAACTGTCGGTGGAAGATCGGAGAGCAACTGGTCGGGCTCGAGCGTTCCCAAGGCGTAGCGAAGTTCATCCAGCCGGAGCTCGCGACACTCCTCTTCGTCGGCTAGTTGCTGCAGTGCTTGGGCAGTGGCGTATGGTGAGCCAGTCAGTGCGTGGAGCAGCGAGACAACGTCTCGAGTCGGTCGGAGGTTTTTCGGCTGCAGGATCCGCGTCGCAGTCGCCGCGTAGGCGGCCCGATCGTCCGTCGAAAGGGAAACGTGGACCGCGAACTCGGGAGCATCATCAGCGACCGCTGCTGGCGTCTCGAGCGATTGCTCAAGCTTGGGGCGGAGTCGGTGGACATCTTCACCGCGAACGACTACGGAACCGATGAGTGTCCCCAGCGGATCGTCGGCATCGACGGTCGGTGAGAGTGCACTCTGTCGCTTCTCCTCTCGAGACTCGAAGAGTTGCCGATAGCAGGCGAACGCACCGTACTTCGACTGGATTGCCGTCGAAATACTGATCGACGTTGCGAGTTCGTTCAGCGCGTCGGTATCGAGCCCAGCCGGCACTCGGAGTTCGCGAGTGACGTCGATCTCGAGAGCGTCGAACAGATGTACGATAGACCCAGCAAGGCCATGAGCTGAGCGCATAATCTCGCTGCGGAAGCGGTTGCGATACTCGTACTTACCAGCGGAGAGTTTCGCGGTGAGATCCTCGAGGTCAGTGCCCCACTCGATGAATGCCTCACGAAGCGTTTTGGGATCCTCGAGTGCTTCATCCGAGAGCGCACCGATACAACGAGCGTCTCGCAAGATTGCCGGCGGGTCTTCCAGTGACTCGAGACGGTTGTCGGTGAGCGCTCGGTTGAGCAATCGCGGCGAGGCTAACGCTGTCGCGAGACTCACCACATACTGCAGGGGTCCACTTGCCCGAACGGCAACGACGGCCTCTTCGCGATCACCGTCGAAACTCACGTATCGAGTATGGTCAGGGCCGTCCGTACGGTCCTCGAACGGGGCCTCAACAAGGGCGACCCCGCCGTCCTCTCCACAGCCAGCGGCGGCGGCATGCCCTAGACGGTCGAGGTAGGCTGTCCGGTAGGGGTTGCTGTCCTCGCCGCCGTCATCCCCCACCCCTCGTGTGCGCGGGGTTACACGGCACTGTTGGGAGGATGTTCCGGTGTCGCTCACGGCCTCCGACAGTTCCTGCTGACGACCGTGTTGGGCGTCCAGCTGCTCGAGTAGCTGTCGGCCGGCCTCGAGTAACTCGGCAGTCCGATCATCAGCAGGGCCGAACTCAGCGACCAGGCCGAGCTCAGTGAGCGAGTCCGTTTCGGAGACCAGCAGTTGCGAGATCCGACTCCGGTCGACGTCGTGCATCGCCCGCAACGCGTGTCGAGAGAGTGTCTGGGCGGGTTCATCAGCGAGTTGCCGGAGAAGTTCGACCTTTCGGCCGTCCGGATCCAGCGCCTCGAGGGCGTCGTCGACGCGGTCCCCAGTCGGGTGGTGTGTCTCTCGCCATTCGCTCACGCCGGGGAGGTCTTCGCGGTGGTGCTGGGCGAGCCAGTGTTGGGTCCGTCCGGTTGCGATGACACGGACATCGAAGCCCGTTGCGAGGACGGCGAGCAGTCGACAGATCGTCTCGCGTTTGCGACGTGGGGCTTGTTCGAAAGCCCGATCGATGGCGACCGCGACCGTCGGTGGGTGGTCGTCGGGAACGTGGGCAGCGAAGAAGTGGGCGGTCGCGAACAGGTCCTCGAGACTCGCATGGCCTTGCCCGAGCTTTGGCACGAGATCGGCGGCCAGCCGCCACGCGTCGCGACGGTTCCCGCGTGCGACCTCGAGGATCCGGGAGCGCAACCAGTAGGGGATGTTCTGGTCCTCGAGGGCGTCGTAACATTCTGGGACAGTCCGGCCGTCGGCGAACCGACGGACGGCACGGATGAACTGGTCTCGGATCGATTGGTGGGCGAACAGCTGTTCCCACAGCTCCGAAACGGGATCGGTGGCGATCTCGAGGGTGGCCTGTGGGGACAGCGGTGGCTGCTGGGTCGGTGTGAGTCCCGCGTCGGTCACGGTGGACTCACCTCGAGTGCGAGTGGGGGCTGGGGGCGTGCTGACTGGCGAGTGGAGTGGCGTGCCATCGAGTCCTGGAGTCGAGTGCAGAGAGTGCGGACAGCCGAGTGCAGTGGCTCACCGGCTGTCGGCGCGAGTGCGTGTTAGAGGCTCACCGATTCGGGATGGGGATTGCCTCTGGTTCGGTGGCCCTGTTGGAGGGTGGACTCGAGTCCTGGATCTCGGGCTCGAGAGCGACGAATCGTGTCTGCTGAGTGGGCAGATCAGCGCGGGTGCCGAGCCTGCACTCGGCGAGGAGTTCCGTACAGCCAAGTGTTGGCTCTGTGATGGTGTCGGGACTGCAGGCCACGCAGTAGGGTCGATGGATCGCCCAGCGGTCGGTGTCGGCTGGGCGTGAGGCAAGGACGGTCGCGCGGTCGCCTTCGTACAGTCGGTACTCGCAGTGTTGGCACTTGGTGGTACCGTGGGCACCGACCGGGAACCCCTCGAGGAGTTGCGTAGGGGTGGTGACGACGTTCATTGGTCGTCACCTTCGAATGCGTCGAGGAATGAGTTCGTGAGGCTCGAGTAGAGGTGTTGAGTTGTAAAGCCGCGTTCGGCTTTGACGTACTCGATCCAGTCATTGATGTCTTGGTTGACCGCCTCGAGGTCGTAGCAGTAGGTGCGTTTTGTGTTGTGGATGACGTGGACAGTTTCGTCGGTGGTTCGGTAGACGTGGTGTGCGCCCTCGGTGTCGATGCCGACGAGAATGTAGTCTGGTCGGGGGTCAGTGCGACTGCGAGCCGAAACCGTTTCGGTTGTGCGTGGTTGAATTGACATTGGTCTGGACCTTCGAGAACAGACCTTCGCTTCGGTGCTCCTACACCGGGCGATTTCTGAGTTATTGATCGCCACCAAGCGGAAAGTCTGTTCCCAGTAGTACCATATGTGGTGACCTTGGATAAAAGCACCGGATATGGTGAGCACCATATATGGTTGTTTGAAGAAGAATCACCGCAAGTAGTAATGTAATGACTCCAGAATTGTCCACTATGTCCGACGACAGGCGTGGTCTACTAACGGAAAGCGAAAGGAAAATCCTTCTAGGTGAAAAAGAGGTGTCTGACAACTATTATTACACAGTTTCAAGCCGGGTAAACAAGAAAATCTCGCGTCTTGAAGATGATCTTGAGGCGCTTGAGGAGGCTGGGAAACTCGATGATCTCCGTAGGATTATCTGTTGTGAGAATCCCGAAGACTCGTACTAATTCACAAACGCTTCTTGATTCGAGAGACATAGGAAAGACAATATCCGATTCTGTACGTCGATTCCACCCAATTTCCCTTCGGTTCAGTCCCAATATGCTTTTGACTAGTACGAATCAATGATTGTAAGGGGTTAGTGTATACCTCGTTTCTTCACCAGCAACACTGCTAGTAGTCCGTCAACCGTGGACCGACGAACATAGAACCCATAGTTCAAACTGATATGGTTTGAAAATTTCTATGAAGACGTGCTAGATACAAATCGCGTATTCAGCGTATCAACTCCGCAGTAGAGATCGCGGTGGTGGTTAATACTATCTAGGTAGTTCCTGACTGTGTTTACTGTAAATCAGCGCTTTTTACCGCAATATATCAATCATGGAATATATCGCCGGCCAGTTACAACTTGATAACGGTCTCTGATGAGATGTTTGAGCAGCTTACGGAGGTCATGATCGAACACGAGTCCGAGAGCATCGCCGACGCGGTTGCGGCCGCGTCGCTGTTGCAGTTGAACACGACGACGCAACTCTGGCCCAACTTTTCGCTCAGCGGCTTGCCGAATGAGGTCACGAAACCGCAAGAAGGCGCCGTTACCGTAAAGACGGCCCAAATCACCGTAAACAGAATCGGGAACTGCCTTATCTGCATGTCGGCTTGTTCGTCTGCTGTAAGATAGACGACCATACACGGGAACGCAGTTGGATTCGGAGACGGAAGAGTTGTGATAAATGTACTGTTCCAGTATATTGAACTCACAATCGCAGAGATGCTCTTTACTCCAGATTGGATAGATTGGAGAAAGATAGCCCAAAGTATAAACCGCCTCTGGTCATACCGACACACATGGATAAGAAGGAATTGGAAAAGAGGGTTCAGAAACACGTTGAGAAAAGAAAGGATGCATATGTGAAAATGGGCACTGTTGACTCCGAATAAACTTCTATTTATTTCTCACTCGCTTCAGCTTTTCGCGTAGATCCTTCTCAGAGTGGTGGTTTAGCGCGGGGTATTCGACATCAAATAATAGATATTCAAAATATTGGTACCAATGCCAGTACAGCGTATCTCGCCTCCAAAGTCGTTCAAAGTTGCGTTCCGGTGACAAGTGACGGTGAAATTTAGAAAGCAGTACTGCTTTTCCTATTTCGGTTTCATCGCCGGGCCACTTATGACCCTCACCAATTACACAATTGGCTAGAGCCAGCTGATAAAGGGTGATCATCGTCGTTCGATGATTGGCATCTGGGAACAGATGAAATGATACAAGAGATGTGACCCAGTGAGCACATTGGGATGTGATTGGTTCTGTGCGAGGGAATTCACGAAGTATTCGATCTAATTTCCATTTTTTCGCTGATAGTACTTTTTGTGATTTTCTACGGGGGTCCCGTACATCTACTGTATATTCATGATCTGTCTCTATCTGTGGATCTTCTACCTCTCTGAAAATATTGTAGTTTTTCTGTTTTATATCTTCTTGGTTTAGTAGAGATAGATCAGTTATTCTGTTATCTTGTAGGTTCAGTAATTCCTGTAGATCAAGGTATCCATCTGATTGTGGCATCTCTCTCTTCTCCTCAAGAAATTCTTCTCCTTTAGTTGTTAAACTGTATAGTTCGCTTCCTCTCCTATCTAATAAATCCAGTTTTTGTAGATACCTGCACTGGAGTCGAAGCTGGCTTTTTGGTATTCTATTTTCAGAAAGACAACAGATGGATATTATACTATTTTTATTAACCTTACACAAGACCTCAACATCAGAGAGAGCAGATGGTCCTGGAGACTCACGCCATGAGAGTTCGATTGAATCAGTCATGATTGTGAACAGGATTCCTCAGGTAGATACTTCTGTGTATAACTACAGTCTTGTCAATCTTGCCCTAATTCTGTTAGAATCGTTGTTGTTCCTGAGTGAACAACCGGTCTGATGGAGGCAAACGGTGAACGCGCTGACGGGCGTCGCCGTCCGCTCGTTCTCCCAATATTCTTCTAAATCCGTCTCATAGCTATCGCTGAGCAGGTCTGCGAGCATTTTAGCCAATTCACTCAACGACCTGCTCGTTTCTCAAACTGGCTCAACTAGACAGCGCCTTTACCATCCAAATGGCCCCACGGTACACCAGACAGCGGTGTTTGGATCCCACTGACTGTTTGTTCGGACGTATTTCGCTAGTAGTTAAGCGAACTTTTGGGTATGGGCCATCTCAACGTAGCCGTTTACAGCACCGTGAGCAAAAACCACCGAATCGCTATACCCAGAACTTGTCTGAATGACTAACCGAAATACGTCGCCACTGGGACCAGTGCCCAGCTAACTATGGCTCTCGAGAGATTCGACTCTCGTGCGGAGTGCTCGAAGCTCGTTCGTCAGCGTCTGGATGGTTGACTGTGCGTCGTCGCTGTCAGTAGAAGTCGAGATCTATCAGCTGAAGGATCCGGACGCGGTTTCGAAAGATCACCCGTCCTATCATCTGAAAGTGAAGGTCTTAGTCAACAAGTCAATGAACGACAGCGAGGCATGAACGTGGGCCAATCGCCACGAGGTAACTGAGCAGATCGAGGAGACACTGTTGAACGCGCTCCGCTGAGAAGACATTCCGCTGGTCCCGATGGTAGCAGTGTCTACGTAGCTGACGATCACTTCGACGCCGTCGTTCGAGACGATCAGGTTGAACTCTACGAAGACCCGACGCCGCGCCTCGAGGCGAAGTCCGATCACCTGTTGATGACGACGCTTCGGGATATGGGCGAAACTGCCCGAGACGTGACCGGGACGGTCGTGATTGACGGCGGTGCGACCGTCAACGATCTCGCGGCCCAGCTGGAGAAACATCCCGCCACGATCTACCGAGCAATCGAAGATCTCGGCGAAGTACTCGATCTCGATCAGGGCGACGTCTTGTTCCGGGCCCAGAAGTACCGCGAGGAACTGCGAGCGCTCGTCGAGTCGGCCGAGTACGCGATCGAGAGCTACGCCGATCGGATGCAACACCTCATGGGCTTAACCGATCACGTCGCCGAGTCGTCGCCCTTCCAGAAGTGGCTCGCGAAGAACAGAGCCGACCTCGAGTTCGACGAGCAGGGCGAGCCCCGTCAGATGCGGATCGATACGATTCTCTCTCGGCTGAAGTCGGATAGCTTCGAGAACCTCGGAACGATCGCTAGTGAGGCCCTCGAGAACGAGTTGGGGAATGTGTAGCGATGCGAGCTCGTTCCGACGAAGTCCCTATGTACACAGTGCGAGGACTAAGAGTTCATCATTTGGGTCGTCAGCGGCGTTGTAGATCCGCCGCACTTGCGCGCTCGAGAGGGGTGCATTATCGGGTTCAGGACGTTCTCACCCATATTCCATCTCAATGGTTGCTGTGGGGTTGTAGGTGGCTTTCCCTCGCCGCTGAAGGTGGTCATAGAATTACGAGACATCGCCAAGGTAGCGGAGTTTCGAGGCGTCCGCGTCGAGCCTGTTCGGCCAAGAAACCGACGACTTCACCGACCGGCACGAGCAGTAGATGAGGCCGACGCTCTCAATGCATACGATGTGGGCTACCTAGGGTTACGTTCAGTGAAACCGTCACTGAATCAGCTGCTCAGTAGATATGCGACACGAACAACTAAGACGGGGGGTGCACAGGTGTGGGCATGACCGATGACATCGAAGCGATGACGCGGTTCCCTGTCCCGGACGTCGAGGACCTTCCCGAAGACCTGCAGGAACGGATCGAGTCGGAGACCGAACGCGCGGGGTTCACCCCGAACGTCTTCCTCGCGCTGGGCTACCGACCACAGCAGGCGCGGGCATTCGTTGACTACCACGATGCCCTGCTGGAGGAGACCGAACTCGAACGCGAGGAAATAGAACTCCTGGTCGTCGCGGTCAGCGGTGTCAACGACTGCCTGTACTGCATCGTCGCCCACGGGGCGCTGTTGCGCATCTACGCCGAGGCCCCGCGGCTGGCCGAACAGATCGCCTCGAACCACCGCACCGCGGAGATAAATGAACGCCACCGCGCGATGCTGGACTTCGCGGTGAAACTTACCGAAGACCCGGCCGCAGTCTCCGAAAACGACATCGAACGCCTCGAAGATCACGGGTTCAGTCGCAAGACAGTCTGGGACATCGGCAACGTCGTCAGCTTCTACAACCTCTCCAACCGGATGGCACACCTTGCCGACATGCGACCGAACGACGAATTTTACCAATTAGGACGCGACCAAACTAGAAAGGAGGAATAACGGACAACGCTCTTGTGAAGCACGTTGTTGGTGGAGAGCTGTCTGGTGGTTTCGACACAGCACGGAGTTCATCGAGCGCCGATCAAGTTATCGATCTGAGCAGCTATGAGGGTGGTTTTACGATCGGCCCTGACCGCTAATCGCGGTTACCAACAATCTCCTTCACAAGAGCGTTTGACGAGGTAATCAACGTTCAGCAATCACCTCAATCTCAACATCAATAGGGACTGGGAGCGATGTAACTTCAACGGCGCTTCGGGCCGGAAACGGAGGGGTCATATACTCGCCGTAAACATCGTTGACTGCCTCATAGGTATCCATATCGGTTACAAATACGGTCGCCTTGACGACATCGTCAAGTGAGCAGTCAGCCGCATTGAGTACGGATTTTACATTCTCAAGTGTCTGTCTTGTTTGGTCACGAATTCCGCTATCAATTATATCACCAGAGGTAGGGTCAATTGGCCCCTGGCCAGAGACGTAGACAGTTGTGTCTGTAATGGTACCTTGCGAAAATGGACCGATGCTTTCTGGTGCTGCTGTTGTCGTAATCTCTTTCATAGTTGTTGTAGCTGTGAGTCGTTGTGGGTCCGGTTCGTCTCGGAAACGTACTCAAATTGTCGGAAGATGATTGTGGCCAGTGAGGTGGACACACTCACCAAACAACGAATTTAGTTAGTATTCTGTTCGTGTACCTCCTTTAGCAGGCCAGCAAGCGCTTCTGCTGTCCCCTCGAAGATTTGCTGTCCGGTAGTCTCATCGGCGACGCTTGGGTCACCGATTGCTCCGCTATCAGAATATTTTTCGAATGGGCGATATACTGACAGTGGACCACCGCTGACAAGATCATCACCACCGAGGTCATACTCCTCTTCCCAATACGTTGCAGGCATCGTATCAGTATCGACCAGTTCCGGATAAAGATACAGCATCAACGCTGTCTCGAACTCACCACCATGGGCCATCCCGCCCATGTCACTGTCACGAATCTGGTCTACGAGGTCAGTCACTAACTCAAAGTATGTAATTCCGAGGATTTCGGTTTCCGGATGTTCTCGCCCAAGTTCCGACACTGCAGCGCCGATGAGCGGAGTATTCCCTCCATGGCCATTTACGAGTACCACTGCATCAAATCCATTTGAGAGACCTGAATCTGCGGTGTCACGGATTAGACCGAGGAGCGTCTCGAACTCCGCAGTAAGTGTTCCACCAAATGAAAGGTGGTGGGGTGAATAGCCAGGTCGGACTGGAGGTGTGACTAGGATCGGGAGTTCATTAGCAACACGTTTGGCACCTGCTGTTGCCACGCTATCCGCTAGTA
The DNA here is from genome assembly GCF_028618695.1 of Natrinema soli. The sequence goes on from NZ_JAQIVI010000200.1 coordinate 21,271, forward strand.
ACGTGTCAGTTAGAACAGGGAGATGTTCACCATGCTGTTCGATGCTTCCAACCGGAATAACGAGCACGGATCCATCGGTCTCACCGACAGTCACGATATTGTCCGCTGACTGCGCTCCAAACGAGACCGTCTCGTCTAGTTGTAGAGTTTGGCGCGTCATACGATACGGTACT
>NZ_JAQIVI010000200.1:21521-35169 GCF_028618695.1 Natrinema soli
GATTGACGATTACGTCATCCTCCCAGCCATAGTAGACCGAGTCTGGTGGAAGAGAGAAGCCAGGAAGGCCATGGACAGCATGCAAGATGGCCGAGGTTCTAACGCCAAGATCGAATGCACAGTGATGAGTTATTGGGATTCCTGCATCCTCTGCAATCGCTGTCTGTTGGCGGAGTCCAGCAATACCACCTGCCGGGGTCAGATCTAACACTGCGACATCGATAGCACCTGTGTCGACAAGCCGGCGTAGATTATGTGGAAGGTAGGTGTCTTCATTTGGTCCCATCGGTTGTCCGGTCTGGTTTTTCAAACTGGCCAGGGACTTATGCGCGTCAACACGAATTGGCTGTTCCATGTACTGAAGGTAGATTCCAGCATCAGCTAACTCCGATCCAACACGGATTGCCTGATCGGTTGTCCATCCTTGATTTGGATCAAGTCGGAACTCCAGCTTGCCATCTACTTCCTCGTGCATCGCTTTAATCCGGGCAATATCTTCTTTCCAGTCACGGCCAGCTTTCGTTTTCAGCACAGAGTACCCCTCCTGAAGCACTTCGGCGGCACGCTGTCTGGATTCCTCAACTGGAAGGATACCAAGACAGTAAGCCACTTCTACCTCGTGACTATCCCCGGAGTCGTTCTGATGGTTTCGGTGTTTCATATTTGTCTGACTGGGCGTTGTCCAACCACCGAGGAGTTCATAGATTGGTTTCTCCAGTGACTTACCAACAATATCCCAACATGCTACTTCGACCGGCGCGAAGAACATGTCTGCGTTAGCGTATTCGATGAACACCTGTCGTCGGAATTTCTCAAGTTCAAATGGTGACTGCCCGACAACAAATGGGCGAATACCATCTTCAATGATAGAGACAGTAGCCTCTGGGGTGAGAAAGACACGGACCTCTCCCCAGCCAGAAATCCCCTCATCGGTGTCAACACGGACCAGAACTCGGTCCATATCCGTTAGGGAATTGTGATTAGTCACATACGGTCTGATACCACCATCTTCAAACGGAACGAGCGGAACGTTGATCGCGAACGCCTCGATATCTGTGATTTCCATGGTTATGTATTTCTAGGGTCGTTATTGATTGATTGATTCGTTACTGCTGGGAATGGCCATATTGGAGAGAATGGCTACCGCCTTCATCAAATTGGAGTTTGTAACCGTCATACAAGGGGCATCACCGTGGAGAGGGAGAGAGTAAAGACGAGCCCGAAGACAGCGATCAGGGTTGTAACGACTGTCCACGTTTTCAAGGCCTCCGCCTGTGTCAGACCGCCGATTTCGGTAATGATCCAGAACCCACCGTCGTTGTACCATGACAGGATGTTTCCACCGGCGCCAATAGCCATTACAAGGTACGCCGGGTGAACCGACAGTTGTCCCACCAAGGGAGCGACAATTCCAGCAGTCGTCAACATGGCAACAGTCGCAGAACCTTGTGCGATACGAACTGCAGCTGCAATGACCCACGCGGTCACGATGAGGCCTAGTCCTAATTCTTGCAATGCACTAGAAATGTAACCACCAACGCCGGCAGCGGCTAGCATTCCGCCAAACGCACCGCCAGCACCGACAATTGCAGCGATATTTCCACCTTCTTTTAGTGCCTCAGTAAGTTCCTCTGCCCACGATTCTAGGTCGAGAGATGTCATCCGATAGAACGTCACAGCCGAGACGATCGCAGCAATAGTCAGTGCGAAGTTCGGGTTTCCAACGAAGGCAAAGACTGAGACGAACCAAGCACTGGACGAGAAAAACGTATCCGTGATAGTTTGTGTTCCAACTAGCACGATAGCTAGAACAATCGGTAGTGCAGCCTCAAGTACATCTGGGAGGTTTGACGTAGACTGCTGTGAGATCTCCTGAAGTTCTTCTGTAGTTGTTCCCATTGTGTCGCGAAGCGGGATATCAACCCGTTTCGCGATGAACTTTCCGTAAACGAGCCCTGAGAGTACTGCCGTCGGTGCTCCAACCATAACTCCGACAAGGATTGTCGTTCCAAGATTTGCTTCTACCTCAGCTGCAACGGCGAGCGGCCCAGGCGTCGGCGGAACAAAAACATGTGTCGTTGCCGCAGCTGCACAAATAACGACAATAAATAGCGAGTAACTATGCCCGACACGTGCTCTCATCGAGCGTGCAAGTGGAGCCATCAGATAGAACACGTTGCCAAAGAAAACTGGAATCGCTAACACAAATCCACTTCCAAATAGGGCATACTCACCGTGTTCCTCACCCGTGATTGAGGTGAAAGCTCGGATAATACGCTCTGCAGCACCGCTTTCTAGCATTGTCTTCCCGATCACTGCCGCCATCAAAATTGGGATACCAACACCCGCGAACGTGTCACCGAATGCCGTTGCCGTTTCAGCTGCGACATCTCTAAGTGGGACCTCTGGCGCGACCATTCCAACAACGAACGTGGAGATTATTAGCCCGAGGAATGCCGGCAGTTTGAGTTTGACAAGAAGGAGTATTGTCATTACCAATCCAACTCCGAACGCTACTAGTGGGGCATGTTCAAATGCCATACCTCTCCTCTATTTTTGAAATATTATAAAGCTAATCCCCCAAATAGACTTATTTTCAAATATTTACTCTCGATTCTGATCCGATTGTGGGAAATGACCCAAAACAGCACTAATCGTCTCTAAATGGCAGACGACGTGGGATCCATGACAAAGTTACGCTATTACATCCCACACATAGTTTCGACAGAGGGAAATGCAATACGTTTTAGCGGTGTTATTTGCATCAACTATCGGTATTTTTCCTACCATGTAGGAAAATTAGAATCACGGTCAAGTATAAGCCATAGACAGCCTAGTAACCCAATTAAACCCCTGAAAAGACTGTAATTAGTAGAGATATCTTTGGCCCCATTGTACCCTTGTCCCCATATTTGTAGTCAAAAAATAGCTTTTGATATGAGCGGAAGAGTCATCGGTATAGTAGAAGAACGTTTTTATCACTAGGGGGAAAGTTGACGGTATGACTAGTGATAACAAACAAAAGACGATTAGTGCAGTTGAGACTTCATTTGACATCTTAGAGGTACTTGGAGATTTAGAACCTGCAGGAGTCTCAGCGATCGCGGAACAACTTAATTTGTCTACGAGTACTGTCTTTACTCATCTATATACATTACATGAACTGGAATATTTAGTGAAAGAGGGGACCGAGTACCGTCGATCCTTACAATTTTTATCGGATGGGGGGATTATCAGACAGCGTTACAAGGCATCGCAGTTACTTCAAGACAAGGTTGACGAATTAGCTAGTATAACAGATGAAATTGCTGGAGCTGCAGTTGAAGAACAAGGACAACGAGTCATTCTTTCACGTAGTGCCGGCGACATGGCTGCTGGTGATGAGATTCCAGTCGGTAATCATACATATATGCACTGGACATCGCTTGGCAAAGTTCTTCTTGCACACTTGCCAGCTACACGGCGTTCTGAGATTATTGAACGCCATGGGCTCCCAAGGGGCACTAAACAAACGTTTACAGACAAGGAAAAACTCGAAAAAGAACTTGAGCAGATACGTCAACAAGGGTACGCAGTGGACGACGAAGAGCACTTACGAGGCGTAAGAGGAATTGCAGTACCAATCCTTGATGATGAGAGAAATGTCGTTTCATCGATTGGGATAACTGGTCCACGGAATCGATTCGGATCTTCATATCTTCTCAAACTTCTTGAATCGCTTGAATATGCAAAAAATGAGATCGAGGTCAGAAGTTCATATCAAAATTAATATATCTAATACATAATATTTATTCTATACTCAGCTTTGCACGTTAGCTTCAGCTGTTGAGTGAATGAAGAGGTGGTCAATCTCGTTCATGAGGTCATCGATGCACCGATCATCGTTGTCCCGCACCCATGAGAGAAGGTCGTACACGGCTTCTCTCAGGGAGTGTTCGAGGTTCGCTCGAATCAGGACCAAGACGAACGAGACTGTAGGCAGCCATCAGAAGGTGTCAGTGGCGTCCGATTCTTCGTCGGTCTGCATCTCGCAATTTCCCAAGCCGAGATCCTGCTTCGAGTTCTCGAAGAACGTCTCGATGCGCCATCGTATCGCGTAGGAGCGGATTATGTGAGCAGTCGGTGCGTCGATCTTGTTTGTAGCGAGGTACTTGACCGGGTTGTCCTCGTCGTCACTCAACGAGATTTTGATTAGGAACATTCAATAATCGAACCCAACGAGTGGGCACATCCGGATGTGTGTGAGGCCTTCTTCGACGCGCCGATCAGCTACGAACTCGAGTACCACTTTCTCGAAGGCCGCGAGTCGACGGTCTACTACCACCGCATAGATACGGAGAAGATCAGTCGCTTCGTTGGCACTCGTGAACCGGAGGAGTATACCCGCGAGACGTGACCGTACCTGTAGTCCACTAGTGGAACGGGAGCGGGAATGCGACCGTGGCGCTTGCGCCATGGCTATGAGCTCACGGTCTGAAATCGAAGCATTCTGAGATCAAAACGGTCGTCGAGACGCCTGACGAGGCGGGCTCAAAGTTGCGGTGACAATGGCCCGCAGTGGGCACGCGAGTTCGTCGCCACGGAGATGGTTGCCCAGAAAGTCGTGCAGGAGCTGCTGGCCGACGGCAAGTGGTACAAGGCGCTCAAGGCCCAGCTGAAGTTCAACGAGTGGCTCTTCGACCTCAGCCAACTCGAGCAAGCGCCCGTGACAACACAGGTCCAGAGGATGGGAGTGCCCGCCGAGGAGACCAATGTGAGCCGCCATTCGTCTCTGGATGACCGACATGTCCCACCGATTGTGGGCCGAAGTAGACTATTCAGTGAGTCGAAAAACGTGGATTTCGGGAGTCGTGTGTACGATATGCGAATCAGAACCGACGACTACGCATACCGACGGGACGCGATCGAACACGCAGCCAACTGCTACAACAGTAACAAGACGAAAGCAGTGGTGAGTGCCTGCGATGACGTTCCGACGTTCGTCTAGGCCTCCCGCCAAGTCCTCGAGGGCGACGAGCTCACGCTCGAGCAGCGCCGAGAGATCGCCGAGACGCGTTCGACTCGAGCAGTGGCTTTCGAAGTCACTACTGAGACAGCCGTTGAGATCGACTACTAAGAGATCGAATTTTAGCCCCGGGGCTCAGAGCGAGTCACACTACGGTTTTCTCAGGGTCGAGGGCCGCGACACGATTCTCGAGATCCACGTCGCCTCTACTATCGACAGTCACCGTGTAGCCGTTGTAGGCAAATTCGATTATGGACGGATTCTTCTCGGAGTCGCGTGCGTCATAGAGTGAGTCAAGTGCGTCCGTGTTGATCGCGTCGTGGATCGGTGGGTTGAGCTCTTCGGGTTGAACTCCTTCACGTTCGGCGACTTTGTCTACGATCTTCAGACTGAGTGATTGAGTGGGTTGCACAACCTCCGATGTCAGGAACTAATACATAAAACCAGACGTTCCTCTAATGACGTGCGTCAGACATCGGCCTCTGAACAGATGTGTCGCATCGGTGATTAATCAGCGGTAATGCCGTTGCCCTCGAGGATCTCTCGAGCGATCCGCGACTGGTCGCGGACCATCCGCACGTTGTTTCGTTTCGCCATCGAGACGTGCTGCGGACGCAGTTCGGCCCGGTCTTTCAGGTCGGCGAGCCTGTGGGCGAGCAACTGCGCGAGCGTGATCTGGGTGGCCATTTCCGCCAGTTTCTCCTGCTGGAGCTGGAACCGGGCGATCGGTCCCCCGAACTGTTCGCGGTTGGTCGCATACTGACGCGCCGTCTCGAAGCAGTTTCGCGCCGCCCCGAGCCCCCCAGGCAATGCCGTAGCGGGCCTGCGTGAGACAGGAGAGCGGCCCCTTCCTCCCCTCGACACCGGGAAGCAGATTTTCCTCGGGAACGCGAACGTTTTGCAGGGAGATCTCACCGGTGATCGAGGCTCGCAGGGAGAGCTTTTCGTCGATCTCGTTCGTCGTCACGCCGTCCCGGTCGGTTTCGACCAGGAACCCGCGGACCGGCGAGTCCGGGGCGGAGGCGTCCCGCGCCCAGACAATGGCGACGTCTGCGATCGGGGCGTTCGTGATCCAGGTCTTCGACCCGGTCAGCACGTACTCGTCGCCGTCCCTTTCGGCGGTCGTCTCCATCGCCGACGGGTTCGACCCGTGTTCGGGCTCCGTCAGTCCGAAGCACCCGACGGCCTCGCCCCGACCGAGGTCGGGCAGCCACCGCTCCTTCTGCGCTTCGGAGCCGAACGTGTGGATCGGATACATGACGAGCGCGCCCTGCACCGAGGCCATCGACCGCAACCCGGGGTCGCAGGCTTCGAGTTCCTGCATCAACAGTCCGTACGCGGTTTCGTTGATATTCGGTGAGTCGTTCCCCTCCAGGTTTGGAGCGTAGAATCCCAACTCGCCCATCTCCCGGATCGTTTCCGTCGGAAACGTCCCCTCGAGCCAGTGTTCCGCGATGTCCGAGTGGACGGTATCCGCGACGAAGTCCCGGGCCGACTGCTGTATTAGCCGCTCCTCTTCCGACAGGTCGTCCTCGAGCTGAAGGTGATCGAGCATCGATCGCCCATTTTCTGTACGCTGGATTAAAATAATCGGACACTGTTCAATACTTCGGGAACTATAGCTACCCAATTCAACACAGAGAGAGAATATTAGATATTGTTTGATATGTTCCAATAATTATAACAAAATTTTATATACACGTCTCTCTCAATACTCGCTGTGATCGTAATATGATACGATCTGGCGTGGATATCGGTGGCACGTTTACCGACGTGATCGTGTTCGACGAAGAGACGGGTGAAATAGACATCGAAAAAACGCCGTCGACGCCCGGAAATCCGGCCGAAGGTGTGATCAACGGGCTGTCAAAGGCGGATACCGATATCGCAGATCTGGAATTCTTCTCGCACGGATCGACCGTCGGAACGAACGCGCTCATCGAACGGGAACTTCCCCGGGTTGGTCTCCTCACGACCGAGGGGTTCCGGGACGTCCACGAGATCCGCGACGGAACGAAAGACAACCTCTGGGATGCATACGAGGACGTCGCCGATCCGTACGTTCAACGACGAGACCGACTCGAGGTCTCCGAACGGATCGACGCCGCTGGCAATATCGTCGAAGAGCTGGACGAAGAAGCGACCCGCGAGGCGGTTCGGGTGCTCAAAAAGCGGGGAATCACGACGATCGCGATCTCGCTGATCAACGCCTACCTTAACGGGACGCACGAGCGACGGGTGGCCGAAATAGTCGCCGAAGAGCATCCCGACGCGTTCGTCTGTACGTCTCACGAGATTCTGCCGGAGATGTTCGAGCACGAGCGCACGAGCACGACCGTTATCAACGCCGCGCTGGTTCCGGTCGTCCGAGACTACCTTCTCGACCTCTCGGCCCAGCTCGACGACTGCGGCTACGATGGAGACGTCCTGGCGATGCACTCCGGCGGCGGCGTGATGACGACCGAGGCCATCGCCTACTATGCCGCCCGCATCGCTAACTCCGGTCCGACCGCGGGGGCGATCGCCAGTCAACACGTCGCCGAACAGTGCGGCTTCGAGAACGCCATCGGATTCGACATGGGCGGGACCAGCGCGGACGTTTCGCTCACCCACCAGGGCGACATCGAAATGACCGACGAGTGGGCCGTCGAGTACGGGTACCCCATCATGTTTCCGTCGACGGATATCGAGACGATCGGCGCGGGCGGCGGATCGATCGCGTGGATCGACGACGGGGGTTCGCTTCGCGTCGGCCCGAAGAGCCAGGGTGCGAACCCGGGGCCGGCCTGTTACCTTCGCGGCGGAGACAAACCGACCACGACCGACGCGAACGTCATCCTAGGATGGGTCGATCCCGACAAGTTCCTCGGCGGCGATATGGAGGCCACAGCGGAGCCCGCGGAACGCGTTATCGAGCGCGACGTCGCGGATCCGCTGGGGCTGGATCTCACCGAGGCGGCATCGGCGATCGAACGCATCGCCGTCGCGAACATGTGCAACGCGGTTCGGCTCGTCTCGACCAGCAAAGGCTACGATCCGCGTGACTTCGCGCTCGTCGCCTTCGGCGGCGCCGGACCGCTGCACGCCGCCCACGTCGCGCGCGAGATGAGCATTCCGAAGGTCGTCGTTCCGCTGTACCCCGGTATCAATTCGGCGCTCGGCTGCCTGCTGGTCGACGTCGAGCACGATCTCTCACAGACGTTTATCGAAGACGCGACCACCGACGCCGTCGACGATATCGAACGCGCCTTCGCGGAGATGGAAGCGGAGATTCGCGACCGCCTCGCCGAGGAGGGCGTCGACGACGAGCAGATGCGCATGGACCACGAGATCAAGATGCGCTACACCGGACAATGGCGCTCGCTCGAGATCTCCTGCGACCGTCCGATCGAGAGCATGGACGCGATTCGAGAGCGGTTCCACCGTCAGCACGAGCACGCGTACGCCTACTCCGACGAGGACCAACCGGTCGAGATCTACGGGCTGCACGTCACCGGTCGCGGCCTCGTCGAGAAACCGTCGTTCCCGTCGATCGCGGCCGGCGACGCCGCGGGGGCTCACCGCGGCACTCGCGAGGCCTACTTCGAATCGGCCGGGGGCTACGTTCGGACGGACATCTACGGCCGCGAGGAGCTCGGCGCCGGCGCCGAACTGGAGGGCCCCGCTATCGTCGAACAGATGGATTCGACCATCGTCGTTCCGCCGAACGCGACGGCGGACATGGACGACCGAGGGAACATCATCATTACCGTCTAACAATGTCACAGCAAGAGCCACAAGCCGATATCGACCTTGATCCGGTCACGTTCGAGGTTCTGCGCAGTTCGTTCACGAACCTCGTCGACCGGATGGCCGAACAGATACAGCGGACCTGCTACTCGTTCGTCATCTACAACCGAGACTTCAGCAACTGTCTGAACGACGCCGAAGGCAACACCGTGATGCAGGGATCGCAGGATATCGCGGTCCACGTCGGGACGCTCCACTACACCTGTCAGGAGACGCTTGAGTACTTCGAAGGCGACATCGAGCCCGGGGACGTCTACATCGTCAACGATCCATACCTGGGCGGAACGCACATCAACGACGTCCGGATCATGCGGCCCGTGTTCCACGAGGGCGAACTGATCGCGGTGACGCAATCGAACGGCCACTGGGCCGACGTCGGCGGGCCGGCGCCCGGCTCGTTCAACATCGCGGCCAACGACCACTTCGCCGAGGGACTTCGCATTCCGCCGCTGAAGATCTGGGACGCCGGCGAGTTCCGCGACGACGTCGCGAATTTCATGACGACGAACATGCGGCTTTCGGAGGATCGCATGGGTGATCTGCGGGCCCAGGCCGAAGCGACCCGGATCGCCGAGGAGCGACTGCTTGAGCTCGTCGACAAGTACGGCGTCGAGACCGTGCTGACCGCGTTCGACGAATCGAAGGACTATGCGGAGCGCATAATGCGCGAACAGATCCGCGACTTGCCCGACGGGACGTGGCACACGCGTGACTACATCGACGCCGACGCCGACCAGGGCGACGGCTACGTCACCGTCGACGTCGAGATGACGATCAGCGACGACGAGGTCCACTACGATCTCTCCGGCTCCGACCAGCACATCGGGAATTTCCTGAACGCGACCTTCGGGACCTCTTTCTCGGGAGTCGTCGCCGGAACGAAGATGTTCTTCCCGGAGGTCCCGTTAAACTCCGGAATGTATCGGGTCATCAGCGCCGAGCTTCCGGAAGGAACGGTCGTCAACGCGCCGGAGCCGGCACCGGTTACCGGGTCGGTCGCCGGCGCCTACGAGAAGGTGATGAACGCGATCTTCGAGCTGTGGTCGGAGGTGCTCCCGGAGCGCGCCATGGCCTGCGCGTTCAACCTCGAGTATCTTCTCGCGGGCGGAACCGACGAGCGTCCCGGCCACGAGGGGAACGAGTTCGCCTGGTACGACTGGATGGCCGGCGGCTGGGGCGGTCGCAACGGAAAGGACGGGGCGAACGCGACGGCACCCGTGTTCGGCGCCGGCCTCGCGGTCCAGTCCCTCGAGGGACAGGAACGTGACACGCCGCTCCTGACGAGTCAACACTCGATCGTCACCGACTCGGCTGGACCGGGCGAGTACCGCGGCGGATGCGGGCTCCGAAAGGGAGGGCGGATGCTCGAGTGTGACAATAGCGTCATCTCCTACTGTTCGGATCGGGCGCGATCGGTGACCTGGGGGATCAATGGCGGCCTCCCGGGCATTCCCCACGGCGTCACGCTCACGCGAGACGGCGAGACCGAGGAGATGGGGACGGTGTTCTCGAGCGAGCCGATCGAGGAAGGTGACGAGTTCGTCCGCCCCTCTTCGGGCGGCGGCGGGTTCGGTGACCCGCTCGATCGTGATCCCGAGGCCGTCCTGGAGGACGTCAAAGACGACTACGTCTCCATCGAGCGCGCGGCAAAAGACTACGGCGTCGTCATCGAGGAGATCGACGCCGATCGCTGCGAGTACGAGATCAACGACGACGCGACCGCGGAGAAACGACGCTATATCCGGGCCAATCGCGATGCGTGGTTACGCGAGGATCCCCAAGACGTCGTCAGCCAGTATCACGACGGCGAGGTGGATCGCCTCGATCTCATTCGTCGTTACGGGGTCATCCTCGACTGGACGACGGGCGAACTGCTCGAGCAGACGACCGCGGAGTTCCGCGAGATGCTTCGCGACCGGGCCGCCAGCGAGTGGTCGTAGCCGACCTGGAACCGCACTGCGGCTCCCGCTCGAAATACCGCCGGTCTGCGACCGATCGCTGCGGGGTTGGTCAGAAGGGCAGTTTCCGCGGGCAACGTTTTGTCGGACTTCCGTCGGTATAGATGGTTCACTATTGAATTACGTTCAATATTGTGGGCAGAATATGGGACAGAGGGGCAAAAACTATGGCTTGCGAAACCCACAGTCCACTATGGTAAACGGCCCCCCGATAGAAGAGTTGCACTTCGCGGACGCACCGTCGGTCGATGTGGTTCCGGGACCGAACTCCGAACGGTTGCTCGAGCGACAGCGAAAGATCGACAGCAGCGCCGTCGCGTACCCGAAACGAGTGCCGATCGCACTCGAGGAGGCTCGCGGCGCGACGGTCCGCGACGTCGATGGCAACACGTTCCTCGACTTCTTCGCGGGTATCGGCGTGCTGAACGTCGGTCACTCGAACCCCTACGTTCTGGAGGGCGTTCAGGAGCAACTGGGGACGTATACGCACACGATCGATTTTCCGACGGAAGCCCGTCTCGACCTCATCGATCGCCTCCGAGAGATCGCTCCCGGGGGCCTTCGGGGTTCGAGCAACGTCGTGTTCGGCGGGCCGACGGGGAGCGACGCGATCGAAGGCTCCATCAAACTCGCAAAACACAACACCGGCCGGCACAGCTTACTGGCGTTCGAAGGCTCGTACCACGGAACGACGGCCGGAGCGCTCACGCTCACCGCAGGCAAACAGTACAAGGAGGGGTACGGTCCGTTGCTTCCGGACGCGGTTCACGTTCCGTACCCGTCTGCGAGCGACGACGGGGGGTGGGGTGTACCGAGGCGCTCGAGGCGGTCAAACGAAAGTTCGAGAACCCCTACGGCGGGCACGAGACGCCTGCTGGCATCTGGGTCGAGCCGATTCAGGGCGAAGGAGGCGTCGTCGTTCCGCCGACGGGATTCCTGCAGGGGTTGCGAGACATCGCCGACGACAACGACGCGCTGTTGGTCGTCGACGAGATCCAGACCGGTATCGGTCGGACGGGAGAGTGGTTCGCGTCCGACCACTTTGACGTCACACCCGACGCGATCACGATGGCCAAGGCGCTCGGTGGAACGGGACTGCCGATCGGCGCGACGCTCTATCACGAACAGTTCGACACGTGGGGCCCTGGCGGCCACGTCGGAACGTTCCGGGGCAACGTTCCCGCGATGGTCGGCGGGCTCCGAGCCATCGAGTATATCGAGGCGCATGATCTGCTCTCGCACGCGACCGAACTCGGGACGTATCTCCGGGATCGGTTCCGCGAGGTTGCGACGTCGACGCCGGAAATCTCGGCCGTGCGCGGCAAGGGACTGTTCATCGGACTCGAGTTCGTCGACGGTGACCCGGCCAAGGAACTCGTTACGGAGATACAGCGGCGGTGCTACGAGAACGGCGTCCTGGTCTGGAGCGCCGGCCGGTACAAGAACGTCCTTCGGCTGATTCCCCCGCTCGTTCTGACCAGTGAGCAGGCCGAGACCGGGGCTGACATTATCTGTGACGCCATCGAGGCTAGCACTGGTTCCTGAGACGAGCATCGGCTCCACGAGGAATACCGTGCCGGCATTTCGCCAGAGCGGATGTCACAGTCCGGACAGCAACACCTCCTTTTCGTAATCTCGAATCATCCCGATACTGGCGTCCTCCTTGATCGTCGTGATCGCGAACTTCGAGCTCGTTCGTCGAATTTCGTCGATCTCCTCGTACTCTTCGACGAGCCCCTCGACCATATCGCGCGACGTCAACCTTAGATTGCTATTCAACACAGCACAAAGTATTGAGATTAGGGAAACCCCCACAAAGCGAGCAGCGGATGCTATGGGCGACGACGATCATCTCAAGATCTCCTCGCACGACCTCTGCCGTTACTTTGCTCACACGATGCTCGTTCGGGAGCGGATGAATCTGTGGGTTGTGATGGAGGCCAATAGATGGAACGACTATCAGAGCCTTAAGCCGTATCTCTCGAAACCAGACGAAGGGACGATCATTGACGAGTTCTCTCGGGCGAGACGGGAGTAACCGAAGGGTCCAGAAACATTTCCTAGATCGAAGTCACTACCAACTATAGCCTCTGATACTACCTTGAGCGCGTACGCGAGCGCATAGTCGTCAAGCGTCAAGAGTCGATGGGACATGCACGAACAGGACTGATTAATCGTCATCGAGGCACTGATGGAATACGGATCACTGTTCCGGGGTTCGGATGAGTTTCAGGGCGAGGATCTGATGGACCCGCGGCGTGCACTCGCTTTCGAGTCGAGCAGTGGCTGTCGAAGTCACTCCTGAGACAGTCATTGAGACCGACTACTAAGAGATCGAATGTTAGCTCCGGGGCTCAGAGCGAGTCACACTGCGGTTTTCTCAGGGTCGAGGGCCGCGACACGATTCTCGAGATCGACGTCGCCTGTACTATCGACAGTCACCGTGTAGCCGTTGTAGGCGAATTCGATTGTAGATGGATTCTTCTCGGAGTCGCGTGCGTCATAGAGTGCGTCAAGTGCGTCCGTGTTGATCGCGTCGTGGATCGGTGGGTTGAGCTCTTCGGGTTGGACGCCTTCACGTTCGGCGACTTTGTCTACGATCTTCAGACTGAGTGATTGAGTGGGTTGCACAACCTCTGATGTCAGGAACTAACCTATAAAACCAGACGTTCCTCTAATGACGCACGTCAGACAACGGCCTCTGAACAGTTTTCATGGCATGTTCTGAGTCGGAGGGAAATGACTGATTACGGTCGAAGAGAATCACTTATTCAGAAGATAGTTCCAATCGAGATTTTCGCTTGCTCGGTCCCGCGGTGATCGCCGGCACCGTGCCACCGGAGCAGTGGGAACTCGCTCGAGCGGACCATTTTGTCACGGAGGATTGTGCATCCCG
>NZ_JAQIVI010000201.1 GCF_028618695.1 Natrinema soli
CCGCGGTGAGCGAGGCGCTCGAGCGAGGGGCGCTTCCCGAGGCCTTCGGTCGCGTTACCCCGGCGATGATCGACGCGTTCTGTATCGCTGGAACGACGGAGACGGTCGCGGACCGGTTCGCCGCGGCGCTCGAGCACGTCGACGGGATCGTCGTCGGCTCGCCGCTGGGTCCGGATCTCGAGGATGCGATCGAACGGGCGAGCGAGGCGCTCGCTCGGGCGAACGAGATGCAACGCGAGTGAAAAGTCAGCCACCGCGGTCAGTTCGCGGTGAAGAGGTTTCCGACCGCGCCGAGGGTGAGGACGCCGAAGACGCCCATCGAGAAGGCGACGAGGAGCGCGCCGGTCAGGATGAGTAGCGGTGCGAGTCCCGCGCCCATCGCGACATCACCGAAGAGTTCGGTCATTTCGGAGAGGTCGTTCACGACGCGATTCGCGACGTTCAGCGGTGTGACGGTGTCCATAATCGGGCGTTGTGACCCGTGCTACTTGGCCGTACCGGTCCCGTTCAACGCCGCTCGCTGTGCGTCGTCCTCGAGAGCGGAAGCGAGCGATTAAGCCACCGGCGCTCGTACTCCCGTCCGTGACCGACGACGCGACGCTCTCGGATTTCGCGTCCGACGCTACCGACGAGTCGGACGACGACTCGAGGACCGACGGCGACTCGACAGCGGGAGTCGACGACGAGCCAGCACCTGAAACCGCTGCCGACCCAGCGCCGGAAACCGCTGCCGACCCCGCACCGGACGCCAACGCCGGCCCAGCATCGGGTGTCGACTCCGACGCTCCATCAGCGGACGCGGACGACTCCACTGGCGAAGCGGAACACTCCACGTACGCCTGGGGCGAGTTCGACTGCAGTCAGTGCGACGGCGCGACCGACCGTGTCTGGCGTTCTGACGGCGATCTAGTCTGTCCCGACTGCAAGGAGTGGTAACGGATGACTGGCTGGGGTAACAGCGTACTTCTCGAGGAATGCCTGCAAATGTGCTCCCGAAGATTTATATCTTCGTCGCGGTTCTATTGGGACGCAATGGCGAAAGGTACGGTCGACTTCTTCAACGACACAGGCGGCTACGGATTCATCGAAACTGACGACGCGGACGACGACGTGTTCTTCCACATGGAAGACGTCGGCGGTCCCGACCTCGAAGAGGGGCAGGAGGTCGAGTTCGATATCGAGGAGGCCGAAAAAGGGCCACGCGCGACGAACCTCGAGCGAGTCTAGGCTGTTCCGTCGAGTGGTATCGTTCTCTGATTGCTACTCGGGTAGCGGCGGCTCTCGGCTATGAGTGGAACTGTTCTCGTGTGAGATCGTTCGTGACTCGCTCGAGGACCGCGCTCGTCCCGAGCGGAGCGTCACGACGGGGACGACGACGGCGATGTCTTCTCGCATAACTGGTGGTTCATGTGACACAAAGCATATGTTCCGGAGCCACGGATGTCGTCGTAATGACCGCGTCGTCCGGGTCCCCGCGGACACCTTCGACACTATGACTGACGCAAACCCGACAGTAGACGTAGGCACCGAGTCGACGGCCGACGGCGACGCCCTCCGAATTCCGACGGTCGAACGACTGTGTGCCGACATCGAGACGAACGTCTCGCGCGTGATCGTCGGCCACGACGACGCCATCGAACACGTCGTCACCGCCGTCCTCGGGCGCGGACACGTCCTGCTCGACGACGTTCCCGGCGTCGGCAAGACCATGCTGGCGCGTTCGATCGCCAAATCCGTCGACTGCACGTTCAGTCGCGTCCAGTTCACGCCGGATCTCCTCCCCACCGACGTCACCGGTGTGAACGTCTTCAACCAGAAGACCCGCGAGTTCGAGTTTCAGTCCGGTCCCGTCTTCGGCAACATCGTCCTCGGCGACGAGATCAACCGCGCGCCGCCCAAGACGCAGGCCGCCCTGCTCGAGGCCATGGAGGAGGGACAGGTCACCACCGACGGCCGGACGCGCGAGCTGCCGACGCCGTTTACCGTGATCGCGACCCAGAACGCCGTCGAACCGAATCGGACCTACGATCTGCCCTTCGCCGAACTCGACCGGTTCATGAAGAAGCTCCACCTCGGCTATCCGGAGCCAGACGAGGAGGCGGAACTGCTCGGCCGGACCGTCGGCGACCATCCCATCGAGTCGCTCGAGCCG
>NZ_JAQIVI010000202.1 GCF_028618695.1 Natrinema soli
CGACCGCGGCCGCCGAACCGCCCGAGGAGCCGCCGGGAACGTGCCCCGGTGCGGCGGGATTGTCCGTCGCGCCGAAGTGAGAGGTCTCGGTGGTCGTCCCCATTCCGAACTCGTCCATGTTGGCCTTGCCGACGATGGTCGCACCGGCGTCTTTCAGCCGAGAGACGACCGTCGCGTCGTAGGGCGGGACGTACTCCTCGAGCATCCGCGAGCCGCAGGTCGTTCGAACGCCCTCGGTGGAGATATTGTCCTTGACCGCGACGGTCGTTCCCGCGAGCGGGCCGTCGTCGGCGCCCTCGATCCGCGCGTCCGTGATGAAGATATTCTCCGACATGATCACGAGACGTTGGGGCCCTTGAAGTAGCCGTCCTCGGTTTCCGGCGCGTTTCGGAGCGCCTCCTCGCTGTCGAGCGAGGGGCGTTCCTCGTCCGGTCGCATCACGTTCGCGAGGTCGGCGTCGCGATCGACTTCCGGGACCTCGTCTAGGGTTTCGAAGTACTCGAGGATGTCCGCGAACTGCCCGGCGAACCGGTCGACCTCGTCGTCGTCGAGGTCGACGCGAGCCAGCTCCGCGACGTGGCGGACCTCCTCGGGACTGACGGCGTCGTCGCTCATACGTGTTCGCACCGGCCTCCGGAGAGTAAGGGTTTCGATACCGCCCCACCCCGGGCGCCGAACCGAGTGGACGAAACGGGGGATCGAATCGCCGTCTCCGCGGACGGTATCCGAAACCGGTCGCGCGAGCGACTCGAGTCCGAGCAGCGCCACCCCCTCGAGCGAGATGATCCACGACCGCCAGTCACGGTTCGCATCGCCTCTCTTCGCATCGTCGATCGGACCCTCCGCGTTCGAAACGGGGACGAGACCGCGATTTCAATACGATGTTACCCCGTTCTAATATCGTACTAACCGTGCAGACGATGCGGCTAATAAGTTCATACTCAAGGGAGTTGTCACGGGACGAAACGTATGGATTGCGATAACTGCGAGTCCGACGAGGTTGCGTACACGCTAACGACCTACGTCGAACGCGGCGTCGAGGAGAGCGTCGATCTCCACTTCTGCTCGACCGACTGTCTCCGCGTCTGGACGTGACGACCCGCAGGACCGGATCGAACCGCTCGAAGAGCGAGCCCTGCCGGGACAGTCTTCCCGGATCAACGTGGCGACAGACGGAACAGGAGACATCCCATGGAAACGAACGGACGATCGACGGCGACGGATGCGGAGATCGGGGCCGCGGTCCCGTCGACGGTCGACGCGGATTCGACCCGTCGAACGGTCAACGGGGTCGAGTTACACGTCGTCACCGCCGGCGATCGATCGGATCCGCTGCTCGTTTTGCTTCACGGGTTTCCCGAGTACTGGTACGAGTGGCGATCGCAGATCGCCCCGCTCGTCGACGCCGGCTATCGCGTCCTCGTTCCCGATCAGCGAGGGTATAACCGCAGCGAGAAGCCAGACGGAGTGCGAGCGTACCGAACGGCGGAACTCGCGCGTGACATCGTCGCCCTGATCGCGACCGAGGGGCGGGACGCCGCTCACGTCGTCGGCCACGACTGGGGCGGGATCGTCGCCTGGGATCTCGCCTGTCGGTTCCCCGGAGCCGTCGACCGTCTCGCCGTCGTCAACGCGCCGCATCCGACCGCCTACCGTCGACAGCTGCTCTCGAACCTCGAGCAACTGCGTCGGAGCTGGTACGTCCCCTGTTTTCAACTGCCGTGGCTCCCCGAGTTCGCGTGCCGGTACGACGAGTATCGCCTCCTCGAGCGGGCGCTTCGCGAGACGGCCCCACCGGGAACGTTCAGCGAGACGGCGCTTGCCCGGTACCGGCGGGCCTGGAGCCGGGATCACGCGCTGACCGCGATGCTCAACTGGTACCGGGCGGCAGCGCGATATCCACCGAACCCGCCGATCGACCGCGTCGCCGCACCGACGCTCGTCGTCTGGGGCGAAGACGATACGACGCTCGTCCCCGCACTGGCGGTCGACAGCGCGGCGTTCTGTGCGGAGTGCCGCCTCGAGATGCTGCGGGGAGTGAGTCACTGGGTCCCCCACGAGGAACCTGACCGGCTGTCCGGGTTGCTACTCGAGCACTTCGACGCGGGATCGCTTCCCGTCGCTCGTTCCAGATGACGGTCACGACCTCGTCCGCGAGTTCGGGGTCTCGTACGAATAGCCGCGGTCCTCGAGCTTCGGGTAGCAGGACTGCGGGGCGCGGTCGTTGCACTGGATCAGTACCGTTTCGCCCGGCATATCGACGAGACGCTCGAGGGTCCGATAGAGCGGATCCGGAGGGCGCGGGAGCGGATCCGGAGGGCCGAATGTCCGCACGTCGAGGGCGGCCTCGCGGCCGATCGGCCGGTGCAGCGGTCCGGGCGACGACGGAAGCGAGTGTCTCCATATGTGCCGGCTCGATCCCTCGCCGTCTATCCTTCGTCCCGCACGTATTCGGTCATCGACGCCGTGGGAATAACGGGAGATCTCCGTCAGCCGTGGATCACACGTCCCGCTTCGGGAATCGGGCGACGAACTCGTTGGGGGCGCGTTGCTCGACCTCGTAACCGTCGGCGTCGAAGCGCTCCACTTCGGCCTGGAACTCGTAGAACAGCGGTTTGGGCTCGTGATCGGTGACGATCGTGAGCGTCTCTCCCGGCTCGAGGTCGTCGAACCCGTCGTGGATGGTCGGGTGGCGGTTCATCGGCCGCACGTCTCTGACGTCGAGTTGCGTCATCTAGTTGGGAGTCGGAACGGCTGCCCCGTGGGGGTTCGTGCGAACACGTTCGGCGTGACCGGCCGGTCGCGAGCCGCCGCTGTGCGTTCGACAGTCGCGGCCTCAGTTCAGTCGGCACGGATGTCGGTGTGGACAAATCGGTACGACGGCCGTTCGATGGAACCGCCGTGGTGAGAAAATAGATGTCTTTTAGGCGCGCGTACGTAAGTCAATACAAGGCGGCATCACGCGTACTCGATACGCACACGCCAGAGCTCTCCCTCGCGTTGTTCGCTTTCGTATGCAAATCCACGTTCGTAGAGCGGTACCGGTTCGAACGGTGCGATCAGCCGTTGGTTCCGCTCGAGCCCCTCGAGTGCGGTGACGATATCCTCGAACGAGGGACCGTCGATCTCTCGAACGTCGAGCGTTCGGTCCGCGGATTCGGTCGCCATCGGTCCGTCGTTCGAACCGAGACGGATTGGACGTTCGTCCGAACGTGTTCGCAGGGTTTGATCTTCCCGCGACCCGGGAATTTACGGAACATATTCGTCACCGCCGGTATATAGCTCCGAACGGAACAGGTTCGTATGGCCCACGCAACCCTCACGCTCACGATGCCCGAGTCGATCTGGATTCAGCAGATATCGACGGACTTCCCCGAGTCGAGCTTTCGGGTTCTCGCGGCCGTCCCCGGCTCCGATACCGGTTTCGCCCTCGTCAGAATTGTCGGTTCGGCGGTTCCGGACGTGGTCGAAGCCATGGAGGAACACCCGCAGATCACCGAACTCACGCTCGCCCAGTGGAGCGACGACGAGGCGACGGTTCACTTCGAGACGACCGCTCCCCTCTTGCTGTTCTCCGCTCGAGAGTCGGGGATGCCGATCGAACTGCCGGTCGAGATCGTGGACGGCGAGGCGACGATAGACGTCACCGGCTCCCGCGAGCGACTGGCCGAACTCGCCGAACAGCTCAAGAACTTCGGCCTCCAGTATCGGATCGAGCACGTCCGCGAGCGGCTCCACGAGAGCCAGCTCCTCTCGGACCGCCAGCTCGAGGTGATCGTCGCCGCCGTCGAAGCGGGGTACTACGACACCCCCCGGCGCAGTTCACTGACGGAGCTGGCCGATCGCCTCGATATCGCCAAATCCACGTGTAGCGAGACGCTCCACCGGGCGGAAGAAGCGATCGTCAAGCGGTTCGTCGAAGATATCCCGAGCGTCTCCGACGGAGAAGAACCGTTCGAAGAAACGGCTGCAAGTACGTAATTCGATCCCCTGACGTCGCGCTCCGGTTTGGGACCCCTCTCTGCCGTCCGCGTCGGTAAATGGGCCGCTCCGACGAAAATTGACGGCCGAATGTTGCAGTACCGGGGATCGATTCGAGTGTGAGGCGCGCCGTCGCGCTGGGTGCGACTCGAACTGCGTTATGCGACGGAAATGTACCACGCCGTGACACTTCGCAACTCCGGTCAGAGAACTCTCTCGAGTGGATACGAGACCCGGTTTACGCAACTACTGACTTATACATGCGAACATGATCGGTTCGATTCTCATGGCGTGGAAATCGGCTTACTCCTTCATGCGAGTACGGTTATGAGACGTGGAACGAGGATCCACAAATGAACGATTTCAAGTGCATGCCGTCGAGTACTCTCGGCATGACACCAGCGTCATATACAGAGGTGTTCTGATCTAATGAGCACGGACGACGAATCATTCCACCCGCTCGGAGACGAATGGGAAGGCGAACTCGAGACGATGCTCGACGATACCGAGTACGACAGCCAGCTCGGGATGGACATGGCCCGCGACGCGATGCGGGTCACCAAGGGGGAACTCTCCGAAGCCGACTTCCACGAGAAGTATCACGAGGACGTGATGGAGGAGTTCGGCGAGGACGAGCGACCGACCAAGGAGGCCTACGAGGCGGCCCAGGAGGAGGCGAAGGGGACGTTCTCCCGAATGGTCGACAAGTTCGACGGCGACGGGGATGAAACCCGTCGCGAGACGATGAAGAAGATGGGCGTCGGCGCGGCGGCCGTCGGCCTCGGTGCGTTCGGCACCGTCAGCGACGGTCCCGAGCACAGCATGGCCGAAGGCCCGCGCCAAGAGAGCACCGAGGAGCACGACACCCAGTGGGGGATGACGATCGACCTCGAGCGGTGTGACGGCTGTCTCTCCTGTATGACTGCCTGTACCGAGGAGAACGATCTCGACCAGGGCGTCAACTGGATGTACGTCATGGCCTGGGAGGACGAGACCCACCACGGCCAGGAAGGCTCCGAGTACGACGTCTACACCGACTTCAACATGGGGAGCGATTTCAATATGCTCGTGCGTCCGTGCCAGCACTGCACGGACGCTCCCTGCGAAAAGGTCTGTCCGACGACGGCGCGTCACACGCGCGACAAGGACGGCCTCGTGTTGACCGACTACGACGTCTGTATCGGCTGCCGGTACTGTCAGGTCGCCTGCCCGTACGGCGTCAACTACTTCCAGTGGGACGAACCCGACGTGGCCTACGAGGATATCGACGGCCTCGAGAATCCCGACAATCCCGATCAGATCACGCACGCCGAATACGACCACGCCGAGCGCTGGGTCGACAGTCGCGCACCTCGCGGGACGATGAGCAAGTGTACGATGTGTCCGTCCATGCAGGACGGCAAACAGGGAGAAGAAAAGGTCGGCACGAGTGCCTGTGAGTCGGCCTGTCCGCCGAACGCGATCCAGTTCGGCAACGTCAACGACGAGAAGAGCGACCCGTCCCAGCACCGCGAGCACCCGGTCAAGAGTCGCGCAATCGTCCATCTGACGAACGGCACTGAAAGCAGCAAATCGGCTCCGTCCGCGGACGATATCGACAGCGCCCTCAGCGAGGGCGACGACCTCCAGACCGCGATCGAGCAGATCGAGGGGCTCACTGTGGACATACTCGCCGTCATGAAGGCGATCGATATCGTCAGTGAGGGGACCGAGCCGAGTGACGAGGAGAACAACAGCATCCTCTCGGCCGAACAGGACGTTCTCGCCGCCGTCGAGGCCTTCCAGCAGTACGTCGACCTGACCAGCGAATCCGCACTCGACGAGCTGGGACTCGGCGACGGCAGCGAACAGCAGGCCCAGTTCCGACTCGAGCAGTACACGGGCAACCCGAGTTCGTTCCATCTGCTCGAAGATATCGGAACGAACCCGAACATCACCTACCTCGGCCAACAGCCCGGTCCGGAGGCCCATCAGGTCGACGGGCCGACCGCCTACGAGGACGTCGACCTGCTCGACAAGCGCCAGGAAGACCTCGACGAAGGCACGGTCGGGCACATTGACGGGGTGTCGCTATGAGCACGAAGGAGCCAACGGAAGCGGACATCCTTCGTCCGATCAACACGCTCACGAAGAAGTATTTCATCCTGTACGGTGCCGCGACACTGGGTCTCGTCGCCTTCCTCATCGCCTGGGCGTACCAGCTCCAGCAGGGGCTGATCGTCACCGGCCTCGGCGACTGGGGGAGCGGTGGCGGCTCGACCTGGGGACTGTACATCGGCGCGTTCATCTGGTGGGTCGGTGTCGCTCACGGCGGCATCATCCTCTCGGCCGCCGTCCGCCTGCTCAATATGGACCGGTACATGCCGGTCGCCCGGCTCGCAGAGATGACCACGATCGGCGGCCTCTCGGCCGCCGGCTTCTACATTCTGGTCCACATGGGACGTCCGGACCGGATGGTGACGAGCGTCATCGGCCACTACCACATCACGGTTAACAACTCGCCGCTCGTGTGGGACGTGACCGTCATCACGGCCTACTTCGTGCTGTCGGCGACCTATCTCGGGCTGACGTTGCGCTACGACGTCAACCGTCTGCGTGACGATCTGCCGGACAAGTTCGAACCGGTCTACAAGATACTGACTATCGGCTACAGCGAGAAGGAAGACAAGGTCATCGATCGGATGGTCTGGTGGCTCGCAGCCGCAGTCATCATCATGGCCCCCCTCTTGCTCCACGGCGGCGTGATCCCGTGGCTGTTCGCACTCCTGCCGGCGATGCCCGGCTGGACCGGCGCAATTCAGGGCCCGATGTTCCTCAGTATCGCGCTGATGTCGGCGATCAGCGGCATCATGATCATCTCCTACGCGTTCCGCCGAGCCTACGACTGGGATCACATCATCACCGACGATATCTTCCGGGGACTGCTCCTGTGGCTCGGATTCTTCACCCTGTTGTTCCTGTGGTTCCAGCTGCAGACGATCATCAACGGCGTCTTCCTGGGCCCGACCAACAAGGCGGTCGCGATCGAGGCGAAGATCGCCCACCCGGTCTATCAGGTTGCGATGACGATGATCTTCGGCACGCTCGTGTTCATCTTCCTGCAGGGAATCCGTCCGGCCCTGTTCAGTAAGAAGCGAGCGCTCATCGCCAGCTGTATCATCCTCGCCGGGACCCTGACCGAAAAGATCCTGTTCGTCGTCGAGGGATTCCTGCACCCGACGTTCGACATCTACGCCAACACACCCGGGACCTACTTCCCGAGCGTAATTGAGTGGCTCTCTCTCGTCGGAACGACTGCGCTGGTTGCACTTTTATTCCTCAACCTCTCGAAGCTCGTTCCAGTGGTCGAACTCCACGCGGTCGAACACCTGCGCGGCGACCACGCACACGATGACGAAGTGACCGAACCCGAGGTGGAAGCATGAACCCAGCACTGACAACGATCCCGTCGGAACTCCTGTACCACGGCTACGACGGCACCGCCGGCTTCACCGGCTTCGCCAACGAGGGGACCTGGATCATCTTCGCGGTCATCCTGGTTCCGGTCTACATCATGCTCGCGGCGTGGTTCCTCGGTGAACCCCGCGACACGAAGACCGGACTGCTCGGCGTGAGCTACCTCGTCGGACTGACGACGTCGATGTGGGTCGGGATGTTCATCCTGACGGTCCTGATCGGCGTCGTCTTCTACGGCGGCCCGCCGGAGCCGATCAGCAACGTCGGCCCGCCGTAACCGTCGCCCGTCGCACAACGAACACCGATTTATTTTTCGCGACCGACAACCCGTGAGCGGTGCTGTTCAGCAGTGATTCGGTCCCGAACCATCACACGTATCCCGTTCCACACCCTTCCTCCGACTAACACAGCCACTATGAGCATCACAGAACACGAACTCGAGATCAAACTCGAGGAGGTCGAAGATCCGGACATCGGCGAAGACATCGTCTCGCTCGGACTGGTCAACGACGTCACGATCGACGACGAGACGGCCCGCATTTCGCTCGCGTTCAACGCGCCGTACGCACCCTCCGAGATGGCGATCGGGAATCAGGTCCGCGACGTCATCGAGGACGCCGGCCTCGAGCCCGATCTGCGGGCCCACGTCGGCGAGGAACACGGCTTCGACGACGAGGTCCTCCCGAAAGTGCGCAACGTCATCGCCGTCTCCTCCGGCAAAGGCGGCGTCGGCAAGACGACGGTCGCGGCCAACCTGGCGGCCGGGCTCGAGAAACGCGGTGCGATGGTCGGCCTGCTCGACGCTGACATCCACGGGCCGAACGTTCCGCAGATCCTCCCGCCCGAGAGCGATCCCGGCGTCACGCCCAACGAGGATATCGTCCCGCCCCGCTCGGACGGGGTTCGCATCATCAGCATGGGGATGATGATGGAAGACGACGACGACCCCGCAATCTTGCGCGGGCCGATGGTCAACAAGTTCATGATGAAGTTCCTCGAGGGCGTCGAGTGGGGGCGACTCGATTACCTTATCGTCGACCTCCCGCCGGGGACCGGCGACGCGACGCTGAACCTGTTGCAGTCGATGCCCGTGACGGGCTCGGTCGTCGTCACGACGCCCCAGGAGATGGCGTTAGACGACACTCGAAAGGGGATTCAGATGTTCAACAAACACGACACGCCGGTGTTCGGCGTCGTCGAGAACATGAGTTCGTTTATCTGCCCGTCCTGTGGCGACCAGCACGGGCTGTTCGGGACCGGCGGTGCGGACACCATCGTCGACAAGTACGACGTTCCGCTGCTGGGCGAAATCCCGATCCACCCCGACTTCGGGGCCGACGGCAGCGAGGGGGCGCTCGTCAAGGACGACGACAGCGAGGTCCAGCGCCACCTCGAGGATCTCGTGGGCGAAATCGCCGACCGAATCGGCGAGGCTAACCGTCGCACGGTCTCGGAAAACATCACGCAGGAACCGGCGAACAAGCTACCGACCGAGACGAAAGACTGAGCGCTCGGCCGTCGCGATTCACCGGTCTCTCCGGCCCCGTTCTTTCCGAACCGTTCTCTCTTTCCCCTGCCGTTATAGCGTCGTCCGTCGTATCGAGAAGGGATGCTCGATACGTACGCCGATTCGATCGACGACCTCGAGCCGACTGACGGCGAGATCGAAACCGCGGAACTGATCGTCACCGACGACGTGCTCGTGAAGGCGTTCGCGCTCGGGCCGGGCGCTGCACTCGAGGCCCACGAACACGCGGAGAGCACGAACGTCTTCCACGTGCTCGAAGGGACAGTCACCGTGATTCAGGACGATGAGCGCGAGGAAATCGACGCCCCCGGAGTCGTCCACCACGAGCCCGGTATGGACCACGGTGCGGAAAACGAGACAGACGAGACGGTGATCTTCACTGCGAGCCTCTGTCCGATGCCGTCCTGAGGAACCAGTGATGCAGTCAGTCGGAGCCAGCCCGTGTCTCCTCGTCTTCGAGCAGTGAGACGATGTACTTCCCGACGTGATCGTCCATCCGGCGTTTGTAGTCGGCCTGCCGGGCGAGTCGATCGAGTTCGCGGGCGACGAGGCTGCCGTACTGGACCGCCTTCTTGTCCCTGCTGGCAACCTCGGCTGGCAGGTACCGGGCTGCGACCCGTCGGAACCCGCGTTTTCGTTCGTCCTCGTCGGCCAGTAGCTCGTCCGGCAGTTGGAGCGCCGCCTCGACCACGGCATCGTGAAGGAACGGCGCGACCGGCTCGAGGCCCGTTGCCTCGATCGTCAACACATCTCGCGGAAGCTGGTCGGCGAGGCTTCGGAGCTGCTCTCGAACGGCCCCGCGGACCGTCTCGGCGTCGACCCGATGATCGAGCCGGACGACCTTCTCGTAGCCGCCGAACAGTTCGTCGGCTCCCTGGCCGACGGCGAGCGCGTCGAACCCGTGAGCGCGCCGATGGACGACGACTGATCGGAAGTCCGAATCGCGTC
>NZ_JAQIVI010000203.1 GCF_028618695.1 Natrinema soli
GGGAGCGACGGCGGGGGCGGGCGCGCAATCGACTGGGCGGCGTTCAGCCACGCGTTCACGCCCACTGCACTGCGCCACCGCGCGATCGACGTCAGCGTCTCGACGGATAACCGCCGATACGGGCCCGGCGAGCCGGTCGAGATCACCGTCGAGTTCCGCAACCGGCTCCCGTTCCCGATTCGGATCCGGACCGAATCGCCGAAGCGCTGGATCTGGGCCGTCGACGGCTACAGGGAGGCCTCGCAGGTGGCGCAAACGGTTCCCGACCGGCCCGCCGCGTTCTCCTTCGCCCGGAGCGAGCGCAAACGCTTCCGCCGGCGGTGGCCCCAGCGAATTCGGGTTTCCGACGACGAGTGGAAGCCGGTCGACGCGGGCACGTACGCGATCGAGGTGCGGCTCAACTGCGCGGACGCTGCGGCCCGGGGTCTCGTCGATCGAACCGAGATCGAAATCGAGGGTTGACGCACCGCGTCGGACGGCGCGTCGATCACAACACGCGTCCCCGAGCGGTTGCTGCTGAGGATCGAAACGACGGTACGAGAACAATCGATAACGATCCTGAAACTCATTCAACCGATCTGACAACCCGGATGTTATTTCCGTCTATTCGTGTGACCAAGGCACATGCCGGCAATACGAACGCGGGGACTCACGAAACGCTACGGTGCCGGTGACGAGGCCGTCGTTGCGCTCGAGGACCTCGACCTCGAGGTCGCGGAGGGGGAGGTATTCGGCTTTCTCGGACCGAACGGCGCCGGCAAGACGACCACGATCGACCTGTTACTGGATTTCGTCCGGCCGAGCGAGGGATCGGCGTCCGTCCTCGGCTACGACACGCAGGACGAGACGGACGCGGTTCGCGACCGCGTCGGGGTACTGCCGGAGGGATTCGATCTCTGGAACCGCTCGTCCGGCTATCGACACCTCGAGTTCGCGATCGACTCGCAGAACGGTGACGCGGAGCCGGACGCGCTCTTGGAGCGAGTCGGCCTCGACCGGGACGACGGTCGGCGACCCGTCGGGGACTACTCGAAGGGAATGCTCCAGCGACTCGCGATGGCGATGGCACTCGCGGGCGACCCGGCGGTGCTCGTTCTGGACGAGCCATCGGGCGGACTCGATCCCCACGGCATCCGGACGATGCAGGAACTCGTCCGTACGGAGGCCGAAACCGGGACGACCGTCTTCTTCTCGAGTCACATCCTCGGGCAGGTCGCGGCGGTCTGTGACCGAGTCGGCATTCTCGACGACGGCGAACTGGTCACCGTCGATACCATCGAGGGGCTTCGCGAAACCGCCGGCGTGGGATCGCGACTCGTCGTTCAGGTCGCCGGTGAACCCGGGGAACCGCTCGCCGATCTGACGGCGGTCGAGGGCGTCACCGACGTGAGCCGGGCGGAAGACGGGATACACGTCACCTATACCGATCCGCGCGCCAAGGCGACGGTCGTCCACCGACTCGTCGAGTCCGATGCGGCGGTGCTCGATTTCGATATCGAAGAAGCGACGCTCGAGGACCTGTTCGCGGCGTTTACTGGGGCCGGAACGGACGCCCGATCAGGTGCCGAGAACAGTTCCGGAGGCGGGCCGGACGGACCGAGAGAGACCGAGCGCGAAGACGGCGGTGCGCTCGAGGCCGAACTGGAGGAGGTTGACCGATGACGTGGGTCGCGATCGCACGCAAAGATTTCGAGGACGTCGTGCGCTCGCGGATGGTCTGGGGGATCATCGCGGTCTTCCTGTTCCTGATGGGAATCGTGACGTTCGGCGCGTCGGCCCAGATCGAGGACCCGAGCGCGACGGATGTCATTTTCTTCTTCACGAACGTCGGCGGGCAGATATTCGTCCCTATCATCGCGCTGGTCGTCGGCTACATGGCGATCGTCGGGGAGCGCCAGTCCGGGAGCCTCCGGATCCTGTTCGGGCTCTCGCACAACCGCCGCGACGTGCTCTTCGGAAAACTCGCGAGTCGAACCGGCGTCATCGTCGTCGCGACGCTCGTGGCCTGTGCGTTCGCCGTGGCCCTCATGATCGCCCTATTCGGCTCGCTGCCCGTCCGGACGGTGCTTGGATTCGTCGCCCTGACGCTCCTGCTCGGAGCCGCCTTCACCGCCATCGCCGTCGGCGTCTCGGCGATGACCGACACCCGAATGCGGGCGATGGGCGGCGCGATCGGCAGCTACATCCTGTTTACGCTGGTGTGGCATCCGCTGGTGGCCGGCGTCCATTACCTGCTCGAGGGAGAACTCGTCGGACTACAGGCGCCGGGATGGTATCTCTTCGCGCTCCGGCTGAACCCGCTCGAGGCGTACAGGCAGGCCATGAGCCTGCTGATCGACGGGTTCGTGCCGGCGCTTGTCGGTTGGGAGAGCATCGTCGAAGACGTTCCGGCGTCGGCGTTTCAGGGACAGGGGTCTCTCATGGTGTCGAACCGCATCGCCGGGGACGTACCGTTCTACCTGACGGAGTGGTTCGCCGCCGTCGTGTTGCTGGTCTGGATCGTCGTCCCGGTCGCGATCGGCTATCGACGCTTCGAGCGAGCCGATCTGAACTAGCTACCCGATCTCGTGTCTGATGAACCACGCGACGACCGCTCTCCGCTCACGGCTTTCTCTCGTTCAAATCACCACTAAACGGCCTTATTTAGCCGCTGTAGAGAGCTCTTCACTCCGGTGAACCACTGACCGCTGAGTCAGACTCGAGTAGTGTTCTTTCTCGTCTCTCTCGCTTCACAAATCGCCTCGTAACACTGGCGACACGCGCAGTCTCTGGCGATCCTTCACCAGCGGTCAAGAAGGGCGACGGCGGCGACGCTGACTGGGTCCTCGTTGTAATCCACGGCCTCCGCGAATACCTTGATCGTCCATATCGACGGCTCCTCGATGTTCTTCACGAGATGCACGGGATCGTCGAACTTGCTCCCTCACTTCGGTCAGAACGGGCAATTCACGAAGTGATCGGAGAAGGAGGGTCACCGCAAAGACAGCAAGCACAACTGTCACAACCGCACCGAAACCGCTGAAAAAACATGAAACCAGACCGCGGTCAGTTCCCGGTTCCGAGGTAAGTGTGAACGGCGTTTTCTTCTTCGAGTTCGTCTACGAGGGCCACGGCGAAGTCCTCCATCGAAATGTAGCTGTCTCCCTCGTCGGTCACGAGTTCGTGGTCGGCAGTCCGGTACTCGCCGGTTCGTTCACCGGGTTCAATCAACGCAGCTGGCGCAAGGTACGTCCACGCCAGATCGTCAGCCTCGCTGAGGATATCGTATGCGTCGATGGCCGCACGCGCGACCGGCTCCCACTCCTCGGGGAAGTCATCCGTTTCGATGAGCATCGTCTCCGGGCCGACCTCGAGCCCACCAGCGCCGCCAGTCCAGACGAGCCGGTCGACATCCGCGCGGCGCAGCCCCTCAACCACGGCGTCCATCATCTCTGTGAGAATCTCGGGCGATTCATCGTCACCTGGGCCGAGTGCCGAGACCACGGCGTCGTGGCCCGTCGCAAGCTTCGCCACGTCATCGGGGTCGGTCGCGTTCCCGGCGACGGTGACGAATTCGTCGTCATCAATCCCGTCGACTGTCCCGCTCCGGGAGACGCCTGTGACGGCGTGGCCACGGGTGAGGAGTTCAGTGGCAGTTCGCTGTCCGATTCGTCCGCTCGCACCGAGTAGCAGTACGTTCATTTTGGTAGTTGGGTTCGATGATTGCTGTCACACGATACTGAGATGAGCTCCCGCAATTGCGGTCACATTACCATACTTGGTCATAGAGCGTGATCTTAATATAGTTCAGCAAACGTTCGTCTGACCAAGTCACACCGATGTCATCGGATGCTACTCTCGAAACGAAATACGAAGGCTGTCCGGTAATCAAAACCCTCGAAGAGGTCGGTTCCCGTTGGCGGATGACCGTTATCCACGTCCTCCGAGAGGGCGAGCTCCGCTTCAATGAACTCAAGCGTGCAACGGATGCGAACTCACAAACGTTGTCTCGCGTGCTTACTGATCTGGAGGAGAAAGAATACGTCGAACGTCGAGTTGACGAGGGGAGTCCAGTCGCCGTGTATTACTCTCTGACACCAAAGGGGGAAGAACTCCTTTCGGCGTTCGATGAAATCTACGAGTGGGGTGAGAAGTGGATTACTGATGATCGTTGATGTTTCAAGAGAAAGTGAGGAACATCGGTCAAGACGCAGGTTGACTGGCTGGCTGATTCGTATCGATAGTAGCGATAGGAATGGGTTGTTGCTCCGCGTCTAAACAAGGCCCACTAAACTAGTTTTACGGATTCAGTACTCTCCTCGTCACACTCGTCGGTCGTCGTTGAATCCGTAAAACGTAGCGCGAGGTAGATTTGAACCACGGTCGCAGCGGAACTGCTCCCTGATTCAAATCGACCACCATGCTATGGTTGGCGCTCACGGATTAGTTCGCGCCAAAACATAGCGGGAGGTAGATTTGAACTACCGGTCTGCGGGTTATGAGCCCGCCGGAATCTCCTGGCTATCCCATCCCGCTATCACATCATATCCGAGTGCGCTAGTTAAGGGTTGTGATTCGGTTGCCGTATGCGGGTTTCTACCGCTACTCTTGATGGACCTGCCACGTGTAGAGACTCTCACAGGTGTAATTGACGAAGAAGCCGACGCCCATCCCGGCCCCGTTTGCCAGCATATACCAGATGCCGAACTGTCGAACTAGCAACTCGAGTATCGCCAGCGTGACGAGAAACCCACCTAACCGAACTACGTTCGAGCGGAGGAACCGCTGTCCCAGTGCTCGTAACCCGACCTCGCCGTAGCTCGCGAACGTCCACCGTTCGTTGATTACGAAGATGACCACGATACCGAATTCCCAGGAAAGGAGCTTCGCGACCGGCCGTCCGAGTGACGTGGTCTCGACGAGCAAAAAGAGAACGGCGATATCGACGGTTGCGCCGACGAGTCCGACGCCGACGAACTGGCGAAACCGAGTCGTCGAGCGCAGCGCACGGACCCGCATCCGGACGGCATCTACGAGCGAATCAGTCATATCGGTCTCGAGCGTATCCACCACTGTCGACGCCGCCGATTTCCCTCTTGCGGTCGCCGCGTAGAAGTGACAACGTTGGAATAAAACGGTCGGACGACGGACCACGATATCTGGCACATTCGCCGGCGCGGATCGACGAGCTCAGATCGCGAGGTCGCTCTTCGCTCGGACGACCTCGACGTCCTCGGCGTCGACGCGGTCGACGTCGAGGAAGTGCGGCGTGAAGTTCCGTTTCTCGTAGTCCTCGTACTCGTCTTCGGCACCGACGGTACACCAGAGCTGGACCCGATCGGGACCGTGGTATTCGCCGTTGCGATTGATACCGAAACAGACGACCTCCGATTCCCCGTCTCCGTCCCCGTCGTCCCCCTGGTATCGAACGATGGCCCCGTTTCGAATCCCGGGATCCCCGTGGATGATGAGCTGCTTCATGCGCCCAGCTTCACAGGAGAGCGGATTAAACGCTTCGGAGGCCCGCTGGCTCTGCCGCCTGTGCCGTCGGCCGCGAGACGATGGGCGACCAGCAGAAAACCGATATCGATCGAGACGATGAATGGCCAAGATGATGATCGGCCGCGCGCGAGCCGTATCCGCTAACCGGCGGGGCCGAACGACGAACCAAACGGGTTATAAACGGCGCTATCTTAGCCCACGGCAAGTGAGATAACTATGCAGATGCCACGCCGATTCAATACGTACTGTCCGCACTGCAACGAACACCATGAACACGAAGTCGAAAAGTCCCGAACGGGCCGCTCGAGCGGCATGAAATGGGACGCTCGCCGTACCCGACGTAACAGTTCCTCGATCGGGAACTCCGGCCGTTTCTCGAAGGTACCCGGTGGCGAGAAGCCGACCAAGAAGACCGACCTCAAATACCGATGCAGCGAGTGCGGCAAGGCCCACCTCCGCGAGGGATGGCGCGCCGGCCGACTCGAGTTCCAGGAGTGATACCAATGGCAGGAAATTTCTACAGCGTTCGATGCAGTGACTGCGAGAACGAACAGACCGTCTTCGGCAAGGCCTCCTCGGAGGTCGCCTGTGCCGTCTGTGGCACGACGCTCGTGCGACCGACCGGCGGCAAAGCCGAGATCGACCACGAAGTCATCGAAACAGTCGAGTCACGATGAAGTACAGCGGCTGGCCCGACCCCGGCGAACTCGTCGTCGGCAAGATCGACGAAATCGAGGACTTCGGCGTCTTCGTCGATCTCGAGGAGTACGAGGACAAGCGCGGACTGATCCATATCTCCGAGGTCGCAAGCGGCTGGATCAAGAACGTCCGCGATCACGTCCGCGAGGGTCAGATCGCCGTCTGCAAGGTCCTCGACGTCGACGAGAGCTCCCAGCAGATCGATCTCTCGCTCAAAGACGTCAACGACCACCAGCGCTCCGACAAGATTCAGGAGTGGAAAAACGAGCAGAAGGCCGATAACTGGATGGAACTGGCCTTCGGCGAGGGGATCGACGACGAGGACTACACCGCGATCGCCAACGAACTGATCGCCATCCACGGGGGGCTCTACGAGGGCTTCAAGCAGGCCGCGATCCACGGCGAAGAGGCGCTCGAGGACACGGATCTGGACGACGACGAGACCGAATCGATCGTCGAGACGGCCCGCGAGAACGTCTCGGTACCGTACGTTAACGTCACCGGCTACGTCGACCTCGAGAACCCCACCGACACCGGCGTCGACGGGATTCGCGAGGCCCTCGAAGCGGCCGAAGGCAACGGCGAGATCCCCGAGGAGGTCGATCTCGAGGTGAGCTACGTCGGTGCACCCGAGTACCGGATCAAAGTGAAGGCACCGAACTACAAGACCGCCGAATCTCACCTCGAGGAGAGCGCACAGCGAGCGGTCACCGCGATCGAAGGCCACGGTGGCACTGGGCAGTACCACCGCGAGCGCCGAACCGACGACGAATAGGGACCGATGAAATCCGATATCCGGGTGTGTTCGGCGTGGCGCGAGGTCCACGACCGCCCGGTGTATACCCTTTCTGACAGCTGTCCCGACTGCGGTGCCGAGACGGTAAACAGTGCACCAGCGCCGTTCGATCCGACGGATCCCCAGGGCGAGTACCGACGCGCTCTTAAACGTCGCAACCGCTGATACGGTATGGACGAACTCGAGATCGACGTCGTCGCCGAGGTCGAACTGGACGACCCCGTTCTCGTCGAGGGGTTGCCGGGAGTGGGACACGTCGGTACCCTCGCCGTCGAGCACTTGCTCGAGGAACTCGAGGGCGAGAGCACGCTTGTGCGACGCATCTACTCCCGGGAGTTCCCGCCGCAGGTGAGCGTCGAGGACGGCGTCTCGGAGCTGACCTGTGCGGAACTCTACGCTGTCGACGTTCCCGAGGGTCGCGATCTGTTGCTGTTGACCGGGGATCACCAAGCCCAGAGTAACGAGGGCCACTACACGCTCACGGACGCCTTCCTCGACATCGCCGAGGAGTTCGGCGCGACCGACGTGTACGCGCTTGGCGGCGTTCCGACCGGCGAACTCATCGACGAGTACGCCGTCGTCGGGGCCGTCAGCGACGAATCGATGCTCGAGGCGCTCGAGGACGCGGGCGTCGAGTTTCGCGAGGACGAACCCGCCGGCGGCATCGTCGGCGTCTCCGGCCTCCTGCTCGGACTGGGTGAACGCCGCGGCTTCGAGGCGGCCTGCCTGATGGGCGAAACCAGCGGCTATCTCGTCGATCCCAAGAGCGCGCGAGCGGTGCTCGAGGTGCTCGAGGACGTGCTCGGCTTCGACCTCGAGTACGAGTCCCTGGACGAACGAGCGGACGAGATGGAGGAGGTCATCGGCAAGATCCAGGAGATGGAACAGCAACAGCAGATGGACGTGCCGACGGACGACGATCTGCGATACATCGGGTAACGCCTCGCTTTCTATCGGAGCCCTAGGCGATTGCGATCCCGGTCCACTGACTACGAGAACTGGGAGAGCTGTGGCTCCGGTGGCCAATCGTCGAGTTCCTCGGCGGCCGCGAACAGCACGTCGACACTCGGCTCGTCAGTAAGCGCAACCGTTCCGTCGCTCCAGTCAACGTCGACCACGCCCTGCTCGAGCAGGAAGGGGAGATGAATGTGGACCGTTCGGACGCGAGCACGGTCGATTTCGGGAAGGGAGATGTTCTCGCTCGTCGTCCGGTGTCTCCGGATGGCGATCCGTCGTGAGAGGTCCCCCACGGTACTCTCGCCGTTCCGTTCTCGGAGTTCGTGGAGAAGATACTGACGGTCGGCACTGGCGAGCACCCTGAACGCCTCCGTCGGCTCCATATCTAACGCTATTCGAATGGAGGACACTCACCGACAAAAGGACATTGCCTACAGTCGTTGGGCGCTGTTTCGTCGCTGGATCGATGAGGCGGTCAGCCCTCGAGCACTTCGTAGGAGACGTCGGCATCTCGGAGCACGTCCGTGACCCGGCCGACCTCGTTCGTCGTCGCGACTGCGGTCACGTCGAGGCCGCGTTCGGCACCGTCGGCGGCAACTGCACCGGCCGCGAACGTGACCGCCGGATCGGTGCCGAATTCTCGGCAGGCGACGACCGCCTCGACACCGGCTGCGACGACGAGATCGGCATCCTCGCAGTGCTCGGCGACGGTCTCCTGATCGACCGCTCGGCTCCCGCCGGTCCGAACGGCGGGCACCTGCAGGACCGTCACCGAACCGGGCTCGAGTTCCATGACGCCCTCGAAACTCGTGACGCCGACGTCCGTACCGGCCTCGGCGTCGGTGGTCGCGACGCCGGTCGCCGGTCCCTCGTCACCGGGGGTCGCGTGGAGTAATCCGTCTTCGACGGAAAGCGAGACGGTCTCCCCGTCGGCGATGTCGTCGGTCGCGATATAGGCGGCCTCGCTCATCGCGCCGAGGACGTCGCCGGTGACGTGGTCGGCGAATCGGCGAACGTCGTCTGCGGTCCGAAAGAGCCAGTCGACGCCTTCGTTGGTGACGCGATATCTGGACCTGCCTTCCTTCTCGACGAACCCCTCGTCGACGAGATCGCGGATGTACTCGCTGACGGCCTGGCTCGTCACGCCGACTTCCTCGGCGATCTCCCCCTGGCTGACCGCGGGCTGGCGCTCGGCGATCTGAACGAGGATCCGAAACCGCGTCGCGGCCCGTTTGTTGTCGAGGACGTCGACCATACGGCTAGTGTCTCGTGAGAACGGCAAAAAGGTACGCGATCGCAGTTCCAGCGAGAACCGGCATCGAGTCCGGGACGATCCGACGGCGGCGATCACGGCCCGCTCGGACCGAGGCGTCAAGTTGATAGCGGGAGAGTCCGTCGGGTTCACGTGAGTATGCCGGCCCTACCAGCGACGACCGCCGCGAGCACGGGGGTCGTCGATCCCGTGGCGACGGGACCCGCGACGCTCCTCGCTTTGACTGCCGGATCCGTTCCGTTAGCGGACTCGCTCGCGTGGATCGCGATCGGCGCGTTCGTCGTGGCGATGGTCCTCAAGTGGCGCGGTGCCGTCGGCCCAGCGAGATACCTCGCCGCGGGCGCGTGGGTCGTCTTCGGTCTCTTCTGGCTGACGATGGTTCCCCACTACTATCTCGAGGTGAAGAGCCCGATCGAGACCCTCCTGGCGCTGGCCGCACTGCCGCTGTGTGCCTACACCAGCTATCTGCTCGTCCGGGGCCGAGAGTCGCTCCTCTTGCTCTCGAACGCCGTCGCGTTCATGGGTCTGATCTACCTGCCAGTCGAGACGGTTCCGGTCGTCCGCACTTGGCTGATCGAGACGACTGCGTCCCAGACCCACTTCGGCATGGAGCTGCTCGGTCACAGCCCCGGCCTCACGGAGGGGAACAACGGGTACGTGAGCAAGTTCGCCTTCGATCCGGACGAGACGGTGACCGGCCGGACGACCTACATCATCACGGCCTGTACCGGAATCGGGAGTATGGCCATCTTCGGCGGGCTGATCGCCGCGGTCAAAGCACCGCTCAAGCGGAAGACCGTCGCCTTCGCGCTCGCCATCGGCGTCATCTGGTTCCTGAATCTCGTCCGCAACGTCTTCATCGGCCTGGCCTCGCCGTGGGGCTGGTTCCAGCAGGATGTCCTCGTCTCCGTCGTCACGGAGTTCATGGGCGCGCCCGCCGACCGGACCTCCTACATCGTCGCGCACAACTTCATCGCCCAGTCGCTGTCGATCGTCGCTCTGCTGGGGATCACCTACCTCGTCGTCCGCATCCTCCCCGAGGTCCTCGAGCCCCTCGAGGAAGTCCTCTACATCCTGACGGGCACGGAGTACGACCTCGCGGACGCGCTCGGCAAGGCGGAACGTCCCGCCGATAGCTCGGCCGCGACTGCCTCGGACGCGGCGTCCGACACCGGTCGTTCGGCTGCTCCCGATGTCACCGACCCCGACATCGATCCCGAGTCCGCGTCGGGCTCGGAACCGAACGATGACTGAGGTCGACATCGACGTCCCGTTTGCCGTCCGCGATCGGGCCGTCTTCGTTCCGGCCGCGGAGACGCTCGTACTCGCGGACGTGCACCTCGGCAAAGCGGCCGCCTCGAGCGTCGACGCCCCGATCGACGACGGGAGCGACGTCCTCGAGCGA
>NZ_JAQIVI010000204.1 GCF_028618695.1 Natrinema soli
ACGACCGGGACGTCGTCGCCGCGAGCACGGAGCCACACGCCGACGCCGAGACGGCAACGACGGCGATCGAGCGGGTTCGTCAGCAGGCCAGCGAGGCGGAGCTCATCGAGTTCGAGAACGCCGCCTTCCAGGTCTACGAAGCCGATTCCGGCGAGTGGCGCTGGCGGCTCATCGACGAGGACGGGAACGTCCTCGCGGACAGCGGCGAGGAACACACGTCCCGCGGCGAGGCCGCGGAAGCGATGATGACGTTGAAAGAGCAGGCGCCCGACGCGGAACTCCTCGAGATCGAGACCGCGGCGTTCGAGCTGTTCGTCAACGAGGACGACGAGTGGGGCTGGCGGCTCATCGACGAGTCCGGGAAGCTCGTCGCCGAAGACCCGGCGACCCATCCCACCCGCGGGGCCGCGCGCCAGGCGATGAATCGGCTGCTCGAGTATCTCGACTCCGACGTGCGGACGATGGATCGGGCGATCTTCCAGACGTACGCGACGGAAGACTGGCACTGGCGGTTCGTCATGCCGTCCGGTGACACCGTCGCCGTCGACGGCGAGGACCATCCGACCCGCGACGAACTGGTCGACGGTCTCGACAACGTGCGCGACGCCGCCGCAACGGCTCGTCGCTCCACGATCGGCGACGTATCCGTGCAGCTATACGGCAACGGCGAGTGGCACTTCCGGCTGCTCGACCGCGACCGAGCGGAGATCGCCGACTCGACCGTCTCCTACTCCGATCGCGAGGCGGCGACCGACGGCGTCGACGCCCTCACGGCCCACGCGCCCGACGCGCCGATCTTCGCGATCGAGGACGCCGTGATTCGTCTCGACGGCGACGGCTGGTCGTGGGAACTCGTCGATCGCGATCGCGAGGTGCTCGCCGAG
>NZ_JAQIVI010000205.1 GCF_028618695.1 Natrinema soli
CGTGGCCGCGAGGACGCCG
This sequence comes from Natrinema soli, assembly GCF_028618695.1. The sequence continues at coordinate 20 of NZ_JAQIVI010000205.1, forward strand.
GTTCCGGTACCGGCGTCGAGAACCCGATCGCCGCCGGCGATCCCCGTCTCGCCCATCACGAGCCCGATATCGCGGGGGACCATCGGCGCGCCCGTCCGCTCGAACTGGTGAAAGAGATCCGGGCCCCGCAGCCGGCGGACGTGAAACTCGTCGCCCAGATGCGTCTCGATGGTGTCGCCCGACTGCACGTCCTCGGGGACCTCGAGCACGCCGAGGTCGGTCCCCTGTTCGCCGCCGGGTTTCACGAGGTATTCGCGATCGCCGCGGACGAGCAACACCGGGACGCGGTCGTCGCCGCCTTCGGCTCCTGCGTCGGTCTCGGTGTCGGTCCCTGCCTCGGTGTCGGACTCGTCGTCCGCGTTCTCGTTGCCGCTCACTCGAGTCACTCGAGGGAGGCGACCGCCGCGGCGAGGTCGCCGTCGTTCTCCTCGAGGGCCTCGCGAGCCTCGTCCTTGCCGACGCCGGCTTGCGTGGCGACGAGTTCGACGTCGTCGTCGGGGATCGACGGCTCGGCGTCGCTTCCGGTATCCTCACTGGCGGTGCTACCGCCGGCGGATCCGGATTCGACCTCCTCGGGCGAGCCGATGACCTGGTAGGTCTCCTGGCCGCGGGCGTCCATCTTGGTGACCTCGGCGTCGTCGAAGACGAGGTCGTACTCGTCGGTGCGGATGATGACCTCCTCGGCGTCGATGTCCTCGACGTCGATCCCCATCTGCTCCATCATCTGTTCCATCTTGCGCGGATTGAGTCCGCCGCCGCCTCCTCCAAACATACTCGACACGTCGCCGCGGGTTCCCTTTTACTTTGTCGTTCGTTCGAGCACCGGGTAACGAGAACGGGGTGATGACGAGTCCTTACGTCTCACTCGAGCGCGAGTAGTCCGGGTCGAAGAGCTGTGCCGAGGTCGGGTCCGGATCGCCCTCGGTGAGATTGTACGCCGAGAAGTCCTCGACGCCGGCCTCACGCAAAAGCTCCTCGTCGTAGACGCTGTGCCCGGTGAACTCGCCCGGGTCGCGGTTGAGGATCTCCAGGACGGTGTCCGAGACGATATCGGGAGTGCGCCAGTCGTCCTCGGTCCCCATCTCGAAGTAGCGGGTCGCCCGCGTATCGATGGCGGTCACCGGCCAGAAGGTATTACAGCCGATATCGTCGCTCGCCAGTTCCCGCGCCAGCGACAGCGTGACGAAGGACATCCCCATCTTCGACCAGGAGTACGCCGCCGCTCCCGGCGCGCGATCGATCTCGACCGGCGGCGCGTTCGTCAGGATCCAGGCGTCGTCCTCGACCCCTCTGAGGTGATCGATGAATCCCCGGGAAACGAGATAGGTCCCGCGCACGTTGACCTCGTTCAGGAGGTCGTATCGGTCGGCCGGAACCCCCTCGACGTTCCCTATCTGGATGGCCGAGGCGTTGTTGATGACGATGTTGATCTCGCCCATCTCGTCGATCGCTTCCGCGATGGCCGCTTCGACGGCGTCCTCGTCGCGGACGTCCAGTTGGATCGCGTGCGTGTCGACCCCCTTCTCGGCGCACTCCTCGGCCGTCCTGTGTATCGTCCCCTCGAGGTCGGAGTCCGAGTCGTCGACGGTCTTTCCCGTCGAGACGATGTCGCAGCCCCGTTCGGCGAGCGCGAGCGCGAGTCGTTTCCCGATGCCTCTCGTCGTCCCCGTTATAAACGCGGTCTGGCCGCTCAGATCTGGTTTCTGTCGCATCCGTACTCGATACTCTCACCCGCCAGACTAATATTTCGTGCAGAACACGTGCTCTCGGAGCGAATGGAGAACGGGCAGGTGACTGCACTCCCCCTCTCGTGGCGAACCGAACCTCGTAACCGACGTTTTCAACCCGCACTGGCGCGTGGTGTCCCACGATGGACGACGAATTCGATGCGCTGCTCGAGGCGTTCGAGCTGAAAGACGAGCGCCGGACAGGGTGGGCCCTCCGCGGGATCGAGTCGCCGGAATCGGTCGCGGCACATACCTGGGGAATGGCGACGCTGTGTCTGCTGTACGCCGACCGAGCCGACGACGGTGTGGACCGCGAACGAGCGGTATCGATGGCGCTCGTTCACGACCTCGCGGAAGCACGAACGGGTGATATCGCGACGCGAGCGGAAACGGGCAAACAGCGAGTGACCGGCGAGGAAAAAGCGACCCTCGAGCGGGACGCGATCACCGATCTGCTCGAGCCGTTTCGGAATGACGACGACCTTCTGTCGCTCTGGACGGAGTACGAGGCGCGCGAAACGCCGACCGCGCAGTTCGTCAAGGACATGGATCTGATCGACAACTGCCTGCAGGCCCTCGAGTACGAGCGCGAGGATCGCTACGACGACACCGAACAAAACGACGCGTTCTCCGAGTACGAGAACCTCGACGAGTTCTTCGCGACGGCCGCGCCGCGGCTCCGGACGGCGGTCGGCGAAACGCTGTTCGAGGAGATCAAAGCGCGCTACGAACGCGAAATCGGGCGAGAGTGCCGGTTGTAGCGGGGCGGTCCGACCGTTCTACGTTTCGGCGGGTGCACCCTCGCGCACGTTCACCGCCATCCCCGTCTCGAAGTCCCGGATCGCCGCTGCGTCGAGCTGTGCCGTCCCGACCGCGAGTAACTCGCCGCGCTCGTGGACGACCAGCACCTCGTCGCCCGCCCGGATCTCGTCGCCGACCTCAAGCACGAACTTCGCGAAGACGTTCTTCTCGTCGCGGACGAACGGCTCGCTCTCGTCGTCGACGACGACGCGATAGGACGGACGGTCGAGCGCGGCGTCGAGCCGGCGACCGCCCTCGAGTCCGAGGGTGAATCGGCCGTCGGTGCCGAAGGAGACGATCCGGCCCGCCTCGGCGTGGACCTGCTGTGGCCGCCC
>NZ_JAQIVI010000206.1 GCF_028618695.1 Natrinema soli
CCCGCCCGGCGGCGCGTCCTCGGAGCCGTCGGGTCGGCGATCGGCGCGAGCGCGCTCGGGCTCTTCGTCCGCGGAACCGGCGAGGAGCCGTTCCCGTCGCCACTCGAGATCCCCGAGGACGCCCGTCCGGAGATCCGGGAGTTGCTCACGCAGGCGAGAGACCGGTCGTTCGACGTCGAGGGGCTCGAGCCGCTGGTCAGTACGGACTTCTACGAGGTCGACATCGGCAACGTCGATCCCGACGTCGACCGCGACGAGTGGTCGCTCTCGATCACGGGGGCCGTCGCGGAGGAACGCGAGTACGACTTCGCGGATATCGAGGCCGTGCCCCTCGAGGACCGCTTCGCGACGCTGCGATGCGTCGGCGACCAGCTCAACGGCCGGCAGATGGATACCGCGCTCTGGAGCGGCGTGCGCGTCGCGGCCCTCCTCGAGGCGGCGGAGCCGGAGGGCGATCGGGTCATCCTGCACGGAGCCGACGGCTATTACAACGAGTTCCCGATCGACGCGCTGTGGCCGGGGCTGTTGGCCTATCGAATGAACGGCCGGCCGCTGCCGCGGGCACACGGCTCACCACTGCGTGCGCTCGTTCCGGGCCACTGGGGCGAGATCAACGTGAAGTGGCTGACCGAGATCGAAGTTCGCGACGAGGACACCGCGGGCTACTGGGAGCACCGGGGCTGGCACGGTACCGGCCCTGTCAACACCGTGGCCAAGCTCCGGCAAGCCAACTTCCTCGGGAGCGGTCGCTTCGAGGTAGCCGGCCACGCCTACGCCGGAACCAGGGGTATCGAGGCCGTCGAGGTCTCGATTGACGGCGGCGACACCTGGACTGAGGCCGAACTCTCCGAACCCCTTCCCGGCGACGACGTCTGGCGGCAGTGGCGCCACGAGTACGGGGCGGGCGGGACCCACGAGGCGATCGTTCGGGCCCGCGACGGCGACGGGAACCTCCAGATCCCCGAGGAGGACGGCCCGCGACCCGACGGTGCCACCGGCTGGGTTTCCGAAACGGTCGGGCCGCGGTGAGCACCGGACTGGTCCCCTGGGTGTCACTGCCTCTGACCGACACGGCCGGCTTCCCGCATATCGGGTTTCCGCACATGAGCGTCGATATGACGTTACTATCGAGTAGTATGTACGGGGCGAGATAGGGACCGTTTTCCCTGAAAAATGAAATGAACCGTATGGAAAAACATGAAGTTTATATGGTTGTAGCGGGATGTTATCATTGGCCAAGATGGCTTGAGAAGGAATGACACGGGATACTATCAACAGGCGTCGGGTGCTTACGGGAACAGGTGTTGGAATCGCTTCAGCGATGGCGGGCTGTTTAGGGGGTGGTGGGGGCGACGACGACGTCCACTTCATCACCGACTACTACACAGATCCGTGGCAGAGCCTCTGGGGTGACCTCGAGTCGGAGTTCGAGGACGAGACCGACATTCCAATGAACATCGAGGAGGGCGGGATGTCCGGGACCCAGGAGGGTCGGCTCGCCCAGTTGATCCAGTCGGGCAATCCGCCGGACGCGAACACCTCCACGTTCGACCAGGTGGCCGACATCTGGGAGACCGATCAGCTCGATACTGTCAATGACGTCGTCTCGTCGATCGAGGAGGTTAACGGAGAGATAAACACCGATGCATTCCTCGGGGATGGAGACAACCTCTACCAGATCCCACACGGGCTGTACGTGTCGAACTTTCATTACCGAGCGGACGTCTACAACGAGCTCGGGCTGGACGTGCCTGAGACGTTCAGCGATGTCCTCGAGAACGCCGAGGCAATCGATAATTCCGACGAGTATCCCGACATGCGCGGATACGGACTGGCCGGGGCACCGACCGGCAAGAGTCAGGACGAGATCCTCGTCATGCTGGCGAGTTCGGGTATTTCCGGCATCGGCCTCCGCTGGCAGGACCCGGACGCGCGCGAACAACTCGAGATCCACTGGCCCGAGGACACGGTGACCGAGGTGCTACAGTACATCAAGGATCTCTCCCAGTACTCGCCCGATCCGACGACCATCGACTGGGCCGGCTCGCTCAGCGACTGGGTACAGGGGAACTACGGCCAGGGTTACCACCTCAATGCCTGGCCGGTCGGCGTCACCGCACAGACGGCCGAGGCACAGGACAGCGACGGCCTACGCGCGGTGGCCGAGAACACCGAGATCATCCCGTACCCGATGCTGGACGGCGTCGATCCGAGCGAGAACTGGCTGTCCGCGCCGGCCCCCGACGGCTACCACATATTCTCGAACGGTGATAGACCGGACGATGCCAAGGAGTGGTTCGAGTGGCTCTACGCCGACAGCATAGAGCAGACCGTGAGCTTCTACCAGACGGACCCGGGTCGGTTCCTGCCGGTCTACTCCGACGTGATCGGCTCGGACGCGTTCCAGAACCAGGACATCTTCCAGGCCCACCCCCACCTGCTCGAGAAACTCGAGTACGTTCAGGACGAGATCTGGGGCAACCACTACGGCAACGTTGACGAGGCCAACATCTCCTCGCCCGAGGCCCTGTACATGCAGCGGCAGTGGTTCTACGGCGAGATGGTCAACCGCGTGGTCACCGACTCCAACACCGTGCAGGAGGCCTACGACTGGGGCTACAGTCAACTCGAGGAGGCCTTTGGAGAGGCTCAGGAGACGTTCGGCGGTTAAGCGGGGATGGATCGCCTTTCGGCCCCGTCACGTGCGGGGCGAATCGTTTATAGGCAACCGTGAGATTAACATACATGCATGCAGAGGAGACCTAGATATGGCCAGTGAAACCGGAGAATCGATACGGCCTGGCAGGGCATACATTCCGTGGGACGACCTGCCGGTAAAGCGGGAGACGGTCGCCGGCGTCGCGACCGTCCTTCCCGTCGTCATCCTGTACTTGCTTATCGCGGTGCTCCCGGTCGCGTTCGCGTTTTGGGCATCGTTACACGAGATCCACACGCTCAACCCCGAGTGGCAGTGGGCCGGACTCTCGAACTACCGGGAAGTCCTGAACATCTCCACGTTCTGGGGCTCGCTGTGGCGGGGGATCGTCTACATGGTCGGCAGCACCCTCCTCCAGCTCGGTGTCGGGCTCTGGATGGCGCTGGTGCTCAACCGCATCACCCGCGGGCAGAAACTGCTCACTGCGGTGGTCTTTACGGCCTACCTGATTCCGACGATCATCGTCTCGCTGGTGGCGATGCGGGTGTTTGACCCGGCCGGTGGCGTCTTCCAGATGATCGGTGCGGAGTGGCTCGGTCTGTGGGGCGGTCGGGAGGGTCCGCTGGGCTCGCGAGACTGGGCTATGCGGCTGCTGATCCTCATCGGAACCTGGAAGTTCGCTGTCTTCGTCACGATCTTTACCCTCGCGCAGTTGCGCGCAGTCCCCGATCGGTTCTACGAGGCGGCGAAGGTCTGTGGTGCGAACCGATGGCAGATGTTCCGTGACATCACGCTGCCGCGTCTCATGGGGATCGTCCTAGTCGTCGTCTTGCTCCGGTCGGTCTTCATGTTCAACAAGTTCGACATCATCTGGCAGCTCACGGAGGGCGGGCCCGGCAACGCCACGACGACGCTGCCCGTGTTGGCCTACAAGACCGTCTACACCGGTCAGGAATACGGGCTCGCCAACGCGATCTCCGTCGTCATGTTCCTGTTCCTCTTGGCGTCGGCGATCATCTACTTCAAACTGTTCAACCCCAGCGAGGAGGTGGAGACGACAACATGAGTCAGAGCGACCCACCGGGAGGCATCTTCGGCCTCTCATACGACGACGAGACCCGAGTCTTCGAAACACTGAAGATCGTCAGCACCGCGATCATCGTGCTCGTCGGTGCCTGGCCGATCTACTGGATGACCCAACTGGCCTTCACCCAGTACGAGACGGTCGAGAACGTGGTCACCGTCTTCCCCACGCCCGATATCTTCACGCTCGATAACTTCACCGTCCTGACCGACCCGGAGATGTACACCTACATGTTCAACACGGTCGTGGTGGCTATCGGGACCATCGTGACGGTCGTTCTGGTCTCGCTGATCGCCGGCTACGGCCTCGCACGGCTGGAGTTCCCGCAAAAAGAGAACTTTGCACGAATCCTCCTTGTCGGGTACCTCTTCAGCCCCATCGTCATCGGCATTCCCCTCTACCAGATCTGGCAGAACATCGGACTGCTCGGGACCCGCTTCGGGCTTATCATCGCTCTGTCGGCGATATCTATGCCCTTCGCGGTGTGGCTGATGTGGAAGTACATCATGACGATCCCGGAGGCCCACGAGGAGGCGGCCTGGGTCGACGGCGCGTCACGGTGGCGGGGCTTCCGAGATGTCGTCGTTCCGCAGTGTCGGCCGGCGATCATCGCCGCGGCCCTGTTCGCCTTCGCGCTCGCCTGGAACGACTTCACGTTCGCGCAGATCCTCTTGCCCCAGACCGACACCACGACGTTCGCTCCCGGAATCCTCCGGGCGATGGGGCAGGCGCAGTTCCTGCCGGACGCCTACCTGATGGCGATCTCGCTGGCCATGACGCTGCCACCGCTCCTGTTCGCCTACTTCATGCAGAGCTACCTGCTGAAAGGGTTCCAGGTCAGGGCCCTCTGAGAGTGCATCACCTTTACAACTAACACCGCGATACAAATCAACATATGCCAGACATCGAGATCCGAAATCTGACGAAAGTGTACGAGGAATCGGGGAACAAAATCGTCGCGGTCGACGACGTCGACCTCACGATCAAGGACGGTGAGTTCGTGACGCTGGTCGGTCCCTCCGGGTGTGGGAAGACCACGACGCTTCGCTGTGTCGCGGGGCTGAACAAGCCGACCAGCGGGACGATCACGTTCGGCGACCGCGATGTGACGGACAAGCCGGTCCAAGAGCGCAATATCGCGTTGCTCTTCCAGGACATCGCGTTATACCCCCACATGAGTGTCCAGGAGAACATGGCCTACGGCCTCAAGATCGCCGGCTTCTCGCGGGAGGAACGCATAGCCCGCGTCGAAGAGGCCGCCGAGTTGCTCCAGATCACCGACCAACTCGAGAAGATGCCAGCGGATCTCTCGGGCGGCCAGCAACAGCGCGTTGCACTCGGCCGATCGCTCGTGCGTGACCCGGAGATCTTCCTGTTCGACGAGCCGATGTCGGACCTGGACGCCAAGCTCAAGGCCGAACTGCGACCGGTCATCGAGAAGGTGACCGACGAGATCGGCTGTCCGACGCTGTACGTGACCCACGACCAGGAAGAGGCGATGACCATGTCCGACCGCGTCGCGGTCATCAACGGCGGGGAACTGGCACAGGTCGCCCCGCCGAAGGAGGTCTACGACGAACCCAACTCGCAGTTCGTCAGCCAATTCATCGGCCAGCCGTCGACGCAATTCTTCGACGGGAACGTCGGATCGGTCAACGGAACCGCCGAACTCGACGTCGGCGGCTACGCGTACGACCTCTCTCGCGACGGGCTCGAGGGCTGGGCCGGTGAGGACGTTCGCGTCGGTCTCCGGCCGCAGTACATCCGGGTCAGCGAGGATACTGAGGCCGGCATTCCGGCGACACACCTGCTCGACGAGCCGCTGGGCGATGCAACCCACAGCTTCTTCGACACCGAGTTCGGCGAGATCGTCGTCGTCACGGACCCCGACTTCGATGGTAACGGCAAGGAGTACAGCCTCGTCTTCGACGACGAGTACATCCAGTTGTTCGACACCGATTCCGGCGTCCGGATCGTCTGACTCGGTCAGTTCTTTTCGTCGCCGCTCGCTCGAGCGGCCGCGCTCGTGTCCGCGTCGGCAGCGACCGCCGTCTCGCGATCGGTCGGTGCCGTCGAACGGACGACGATCGT